>NZ_CP076457.1:1200000-1500000 GCF_018866325.1 Streptomyces sp. YPW6 | reverse complement strand
TCCTGCTGGGCGACGGACTGGGGGTGAACCTCCTGATCGTGGCGGTGCCCGCCGCGCTGGCCGCCTTCTTCGCCGCACGGTCGGCGGGCCGCCGCCTGCGGCCCTGGACCGCGACGTGGGCGATCGGCGGCCTCGCACTGCTGGTCGTACCCGCGCTCCGGGACGCGGGCCTGCCCACGTTCCTCGCCGTGGTGTCCGCCTTCGCGCTCGGCTCGCTGGCGCTGCACGGCAGCCGCAGCTGGCCGGGCGTACTGATCGGCTCGCTCGGCCTGTTCGACTCGATCGTCCCCGGCATCATCTGGGGCGTACGCGGGATACGCACCCGCGCCGACGGCTCCCGGGCGCGCTGGGGTGCGGCCCTGCGCACCACGGTCGTGGCCTTCGTGCTGCTGGTGGTCTTCGGGACGCTCTTCGCGAGCGCGGACGCGGCGTTCGCGGACCTGCTGGGCAGCCTCATGCCCGAGGCCTCGTTCGCCGAGGGGCCCTGGCGGATCTTCCTGTTCGCGCTCGGTCTGGCCGGTGCGCTCGGCGCCGCGTACGCCGCTGCGGCCCCGGTCCGCTGGGACGGGATCACCCTGTCGCCCGGCACACCGCGGGGGCGGGTCGAATGGGCTCTTCCGCTGATCGTGCTGAACCTGCTCTTCGCCGCGTTCATCGCCCTCCAGCTGGTCGTCCTCCTCGGGGGCTACGAGAAGGTGCGGGCAGAGACCGGGCTCCAACACGCCGAGTACGCCCGCCAGGGCTTCTGGCAGCTGCTGTGGGCCACCCTGCTCACCCTCCTGGTCATCGCCCTGGCCCTGCGCCGGGCTCCGCGCGGCGGCAGCCGGGACCGGACGCTGGTGCGCGCCGTCCTCGGCCCCCTCTGCGCCCTCACCCTTGTCGTCGTCGCCTCCGCGCTACGCCGCATGGACCTGTACGTCGACGAGTACGGCCTCACGAGGCTGCGGATATCCGTCGCCGCGATGGAGCTCTGGCTCGGAGTGGTGTTGCTCCTGATCCTGGCGGCCGGGATCTTCGGGGCGCGGTTCCTGCCGCGGGCCGTCGCGGTGAGTGCGGCGGCCGCGGTCCTGGCGTTCGGGCTGCTCTCGCCGGACGCACTGATCGCCGAGCAGAACGTCCAGCGCTTCGCATCCCACGAGTCCGCCGGCATCGACATCGCATACGTCAAGGGTCTCTCCGCCGACGCCGTACCGGCCCTGGACCGCCTGCCCGAACCGGAACGCTCCTGTGCGCTGCGGATCATCCAGCGTGAGGTCCTCCACGCCGACAGCCCCTGGTACGCGACGAGCTGGGGAGAGGCGCGGGCCGAGGAGATTCTGGAGAAGCGCCCGGTGCAGGGCGACGGCCGGGACTGCTACCGCCTGGGCACGGACGGGGTCCGCGACGGCTACGAACCGGATGACGACGGCTACGACCCGTACTGAGCGACGGCCCTCCGCACGGCAGCCCCGCTCCCGGCCGGCGACACCGCTGAGCCCGTGGGCCCGCCGAACTCCGCTGCGTTCGGCGGGCCCACGGGCTCCTCGAACCTGCCCTCGGTGGCTGATTCGCCGTACTCACGGTGCCCCGGGGTGTTGCTGTCGTGGCTCTCGGCGTACGCTGGCTGGCGCCATGCCGTACGAACCACCCACGCACACCGTCGAGCGCTCGATTCGCGCTACCACCGGTGCCAGGACCGTCGCCGGTGTCGATGAGGTCGGACGCGGAGCGTGGGCCGGACCCGTCACCGTGTGTGCGGCGATCACCGGTCTGCGCCGACCGCCCGAAGGTCTCACCGATTCCAAGCTGTTGACCCCGCGGCGGCGCGCCGAGCTCGAACCCGTCCTGCGCGGCTGGGTCACGGCCTACGCCGTGGGCGACGCCTCGCCGCAGGAGATCGACGACCTGGGAATGACCGCCGCTCTGCGGCTCGCCGCCGTGCGCGCCCTCGAAGGGCTGCCGGTCCGTCCCGATGCGGTGATACTCGACGGCAAGCACGACTACCTCGGCGCTCCCTGGAAGGTTCGCACCGTGATCAAGGGCGATCAGTCCTGTATCGCGGTCGCGGCGGCCTCGGTGATCGCCAAGGTGCACCGTGACCGGATGATGGCCGAGCTGGGTGCCGCGTCCGGGGACTGCGAAGACTTCGCCTTCGACGCCAACGCGGGGTACCCCTCGCCCGTGCACCGGGCCGTACTGGAGGAGCGGGGGCCCACGGCCCACCACCGTCTCTCCTGGTCGTACCTGGACGGGCTGCCCCGGTGGCAGCACCTGAAGAAGGTCCGTATTTCCGCCGAGGCGGCCGCACTCGAAAGCGGGGGCCAGCTCGGCTTCGAATTCTGATCGCGCACACGCGCCCTCTCGACCATGCCGCCGATACCGGCGTTCACCTCAGACCACTTTTCCTGCCTCTGATCTCCGAGGAGCCTCAGATTCCCGAGAGCGCCCAGGGTCCCCGCGTCACGCCGGCCGCCGGCCGCACCGCGCCGACCCCTCGCCCTGTCCCCGGCCCGCGTTCAGCGGCCACCCCGCGTCCCGGCCGTCCGGGCCCCGGTCCCGCGCGACCCGCGCCCCCGGCGCAGCGCGCCCACCCGACCCCGACGGCTCCCGCGCCTGCCTCTGCTCGTCCGAAGCCGGCCGAGAACCGTTCCGCACCGCAGATCCAGCTGATCCCGGCCCCGGCGGCCGGTGCGCTGGACGCGGCCGAGGAAGCCGTCGACCTGCTGCTGGAGTCCGGTCGCGCACCGGGCGACATCCTGGTGCTCACCACCGGCGAACAGCACCCGTGGGCCGCCCACGAGCTGTCCTTCGGCGAAGCCGCCTACTGGGCCCAGCACGACGCCGGCGACGACGTCTTCTTCGCCGACGTCTCCGCTGCCGGCCGGGCGGCGTCCCGGACCGTGGTCGTCGTCGCGGTCAACGGTGACGACGACCGGACCGTGGCGCGCACCCTGCCCGCCGCACGCGACCGGGCCGGCGCGCTGCTGATCGTCTGCGGAGACCCGCAGACGATCAACTCCGCACTCGGCGCCGGGGTCTGACGGGCGTCCCCCGGCCGCCCGCCCGGGCGGCCGGGGGACACCGCCGTCGGATCTCCCGGCCGTGACCGGGTCTGCCGGTCGACGAACAGCGCCGTCCGGCAGGTGGTCGGCGTTGTCTCAGCGGGCCGCCGTGCGACGCAGTGCCTCCACCGCTCCGCCGCCCGACCGGGTCGGGGCGCTCCGGTGGTCGCCGAGGGCGACGGTGTCAGCCAGGAGCGAGGGCTCCGACAGCGAGCTGGGCCGCCGCCCACCCCTGCCCTCGCCGAGTACCTGCCAGCCCCCGCGGGTCAGCGTGATGTACGCGCCGCAGCGCAGCCCGTGCAGGGTGCAGGCGTCCCGGAGGCCCCACATCCACGCGCCGTCCTCCTCGGTCCACCGTTCGTCTCCGTCACGGCAGTAGAGAAGAACCGCGGTACGGACCGGCGTACGGCGGCGCAGATCGTGCGGGATCACCCGCCGCAGCTGCGCCAGCAGGGCGTTGCGGAACTCCCAGCCGTCCGCGGCAGCCGTCGGCCGCCGGGCGAACGAGGCGCTCGCCGTGAGCCGTTCCTCATGGTCGAGGACCGCGACCACCGCGGTGGCCGGAGTCGGCCGGTGGCGGGAGTGCAGCCCGCTGACGACCTCCCGGGGGCTGCGCAGCAGAGGGATGCCCGCGGAGGCCCACTCCGCCGGTTCGAGCATCCGGGCTAGGCGGTTGACGGAGTCGGCGGAAACCGAGGACGCTGATGTCGACGTGGCTGAGGACGGGGCGAATCCGAAGGTCACGGTCCTCCCTTCGCTACGCGCCCACGGTGCGGGCAGGGTCGAGTGAGGGCGCGCCGCGGCACAGCCCTTCCGGGCCCGACGAGAACTGTGCGGGGGCGCTCCCAATTCTCCCTGGCCTACCGGCAAGCGGCAACGAGCAATTACTGCGGCTGACGGGAATCAGCCGGAATGACACTGATATCCCTGCCCAGACCCGACCGGGATGACTCCCCCGTCACCCCTGAACCGCGAGGACCAGCGGAAACACCCCCTGAGCTCCGGCCCGCCGCAGCAGGCGCCCCGCCACGGCCAGGGTCCAGCCGGTGTCCGACAGGTCGTCCACCAGTAGAACGGGGCCGTCGGCTGCCGCCAACGCCGCCGCCAGCTCCGACTCCACGACGAGGGTCTCGTGCAACGCCCGCACCCGCTGCGCGCTGTTGGTCCGGGACATCCGCAGCTCTTCGGAACCCGGCGCGTAGGCCACCGTGCCGAGAAAGGGCATCCGGCCGATCTCGGAGATGCGCCTGCCGAGCGACTGCACCAGCTGCGGCCTGTGGTGTGAGGCGACGGTCACCACACCGACCGGCCGCGGAGCCGCGTCAGCCGATCCGGAGGCCCAACCGCCCGGCCCCTTCGCCCAGTCGGCGAGCACGGTGACCACGGCGTCCGTGACATCGTCCGGCACCGGAGCGTCCGGAGCCTGCGCCGCCAGCATGGGGCGCAGCCGGTTGCCCCAGCCGATGTCGGAGAGCCGGCCCAGGGCCCGGCCGGCGAAGGACAGCTCCCCCGCGGGGATCCGCCCCTTGAGATCGACGCCCACCGCGGGCAGGCCGGTGGGCCACATCTTCCGGGGATCCACCTCCACACCGGGCCGGCCCAGCTCGTGGCGGGCCCCGTCCAGGGCCGCGGTGGAGACCTTGTCGTCGAAGCGGATGCCCGCGCAGTTGTCACAGCGCCCGCAGGGCGCGGCCTCCTCGTCGTCCAGCCGCAGCCGCAGGAACTCCATCCGGCACGCCGTCGTCGAGGCGTAGTCGCGCATCGCCTGCTGCTCCGCCTCCCGCTGTCGGGCGACCCAGGCGTACCGCTCGGCGTCGTAGACCCAGGGGGCGCCCGTGGAGGTCCAGCCGCCCTTGACGCGCTTCACCGCACCGTCGACATCGAGCACCTTGAGCATCGTCTCCAGGCGAGTCCGACGCAGATCGACCAAGGGCTCCAGGGCGGGGAGCGAGAGGGGCCGCTCCGCGTGGGCCAGCACGTCCAGGGTGCGTCGCACCTGCTCCTCGGGAGGGAAGGCGACCGAGGCGAAGTACTGCCAGATCGCCTCGTCCTCCTTGCCGGGGAGCAGCAGTACCTCGGCGTGCTCCACACCGCGCCCCGCGCGCCCCACCTGCTGGTAGTAGGCGATGGGGGAGGAGGGCGAGCCCACGTGCACGACGAAGCCGAGGTCGGGTTTGTCGAATCCCATGCCCAGCGCGGACGTGGCGACCAGGGCCTTGACCCGGTTCGCCAGGAGATCGTCCTCGGCCTGCTGCCGGTCGGCGTTCTCGGTCCGCCCGGTGTACGAGGCCACCGCGTGCCCGTTCTGGCGCAGATAGGCGGTGATTTCCTCGGCTGCCGCCACGGTCAGCGTATAGATGATTCCGGAGCCGGGAAGCTCGCCCAGATGGTCGCCCAGCCAGGCCAGCCGGTGCGCGGCATGGGGCAGTTGCAGCACGCTCAGGCTCAGGCTCTCCCGGTCGAGCGGTCCCCGCAGGACCAGCGCGTCGGTGCCTGCGCCGGTGCCCAGCTGCTCCGCGACGTCCGCCGTCACCCGGGCGTTGGCCGTCGCGGTGGTGGCGAGGACCGGGACTCCGGCCGGCAGGTCGGCGAGCATGGTCCGCAACCGCCGGTAGTCGGGCCGGAAGTCGTGCCCCCAGTCGGAGATGCAGTGGGCCTCGTCGACCACCAGGAGCCCGGTCGCCGCCGCCAGCGCGGGCAGCACCTGGTCGCGGAAGTCGGGGTTGTTGAGCCGCTCGGGGCTCACCAGCAGGACGTCGACCTCGCCTGCCGCCACCTCGGCCCGGACGCTCTCCCACTTCTCGGTGTTGGACGAATTGATCGTGCGGGCGCTGATCCCTGCCCGGGCCGCCGCCGCGACCTGGTTGCGCATCAGTGCCAGCAGCGGTGAGACGATCACGGTCGGACCGCCGCCCCGAGCGCGGAGGAGCGCGGTCGCCACGAAGTAGACGGCGGACTTGCCCCAGCCGGTGCGCTGCACCACCAGAGCTCTGCGTTTGTCGGCGACGAGCGCCTCGATGGCCACCCACTGGTCCTCGCGCAGCGCGGCCGTACCGCTGTCGTCGCCCACCAGGCGGGCGAGGACGGAATCGGCCGAAGCCCTGAGCGCTGCACGGTCTGCGTTGGTCATGCCCCCATGCAACCCGATGTCTACGACAAACCGCGAACGCGGGCACGAGCCTGTGGATAACGTTATCCACAGGGGTCGCGGGATTCGGCGGGGCGCGGGACCGTCGAGCCATGAACAAGCACCACGAATCCACCGGCCCCGCCGGGGAGCAGCAGATCACCCTGCGCGGTCCCGCCGACCTCGCCGACGCCCTCCCGTATCTCATGGGCTTCTACCCCAACGACAGCGTCGTGATGGTGGCCCTGCACGGAGGCCAGGGCCGGTTCGGAGGCCGGCTGCGCCTCGGGATTCCGCAGGCGCCCGGCGAATGGGGGCAGGTCGCCGACGAGCTGGCGCAATGCCTGGTCTCGGGGAGCGAGCGTCGCGAAGGACGGCCCGACGCGATGGTGATCTTCCTCTGCCAGGACTCGCCGGACGGTGCGAGCGGCCGGCAGACCATGGAGCGGCTCAGGCCGTTCGCGCAACGTCTGCGCACGGCGTGCGGAGCGCTCGACGTCCCTGTTCTCGAAGCGCTCTGCCTTTCCGACGGCCGCTACTGGTCCTACTGCTGTCCTGACCCACGATGCTGCCCCGAACAGGGGAATCCCCTGGCCATGCCCGGCACGACGGTGATGGCCGCGGCCGCGACCTACGCGGGCATCCATGTGCGGGGCACGCTGCGCGACATGGAGGCGCGGCTCCAGCCCTGGCGCACCCCGGCAGCCGTGCGGGCGCAGGAGAGGGCCCTGGACACGGCCGGACCGGCGCTGCTGCCGAGGCTTCTCGACGAGCGGGCCAGGCGGGAGGTCGCGACGGAGACGCTCCGGCTGGCGCGCAGGCTCATGGACCGGATCGAGGACGCGCAGCCCGCGCCGCCGGGGCTCTCGGACGCCGGGGACGACCAGTTGATCGGTTCCGACGAAGCCGCCGCCGTCATCCTCGGGCTCCAGGACCGCGAGACCCGGGACAGGGCCGCCGCATGGATGGAGGGGCCTGAGGCCCAGTCCGCCCTGAGGCTGTGGCGGACGCTGGCACGGCGCTGCGTCGGTCCGTACGGGGAGCACGCCGCGGCTCCGCTCACCCTTGCGGGCTGGGTCTCCTGGTCCACGGGCGACGAGCCGGGCGCCCGGGTCGCCCTGTCCCTGGCGTTGCGTGCCGATCCGCACTACACCTTCGCCCAACTGCTGCACCGGGCCTGCAACGAGGGACTCGATCCGGAGGCGCTGCGCCGCTGTCTGCGGGAGGCGGCGGACCCCGATGCGGAGCAGCCGGGTGCCGACCCGGGGCCACCTCGCGTCGGCACGGAGCAGCCGGGCGCCGACACGAAGGCGGTGCAGGGGGCCGGTGCCGACCGGGGCGCCACCCCTCTGCATGTCCGCACGGTCCGCCCGCTGCCCGAGCGTGAACGCCGGCGGGCGCGCGCTCCCCGGCCTCCGGGGGCCGAGCGGCGCAAGGCGTTCCCCGGATCGACCCGCCCCCGGCTTCCGGCGGCCGGGCCGCGGGCACGCGAGGCCCGGCGGTACGGACGTCGCGGCAGCAGGGCGCGGCGGCATGACTGACCGTCCTGTCGGCCGGTCGCTCCCGGCAAGCCGCGGCGCGTCCCGGTACGGCTTGCCGGGAGCGGTGGCACCCCGATTGATCACGAGCCTGCAGAAGGGAGTGTTTATCGTCAGGCAGACGACTATGATCGCGGCATGCCGCCCTACGACCCGTCGACCTTCCCGCCCTTCGCAGTCACCGTCGACCTGGTCGTGCTCACGGTGCGCCGTCACGCGCTGTGCGCGCTGGTCGTCCGCCGCGGAGAGACGCCGTTCCAGGGCCGATGGGCGCTGCCCGGCGGTTTCGTCAGGTTGGACGAGGACCTGGGCTCCGCGGCAGCGCGCGAACTCGTCGAGGAGACCGGCCTCTGCGCGCATGATCCGGCGAAACCGGCCGTGGGCAACGGAGCGCATCTGGAACAGCTGGCCACCTACGGCGATCCGGCGCGCGATCCCCGGATGCGGGTGGTCAGCGTTGCCCACCTCGCCCTCGCACCGGACCTGCCCGCGCCCCGGGCGGGCGGCGACGCCAACAGCGCCCGCTGGGCACCGGTCGAGGATCTGCTGCACCCCGGCACCGGACGGGAGGGCGAGCAGACCGCGCCGCTGGCCTTCGATCACGCGCGGATCCTGGCCGACGGGGTGGAGCGGGCCCGCTCCAAGATCGAGTACTCGTCGCTGGCCACGGCGTTCTGCCCGCCCGAGTTCACGGTCGGCGAGCTGCGCCGGGTGTACGAAGCGGTCTGGGGCGTGGTCCTCGATCCTCGCAACTTCCACCGCAAGGTCACCGGGACGCCCGGATTCCTGGTGCCCTCCGGCGGGACGACCACGCGGCAGGGCGGACGGCCCGCGCAGCTCTTCCGGGCCGGGGCGGCCACGGTGCTCAATCCGCCGATGCTGCGGCCCGAGGTCTGAGTTCCCGGTCGTTCCCCCACTCCGGCCCCGCGGAGCGCCCGTCGGCCCGCCCCTGCGCAAAAAGTCGGAAATGTCGCGTTATGTTGCTGCGGTACCCCCTTGCCGCCGAGCGGTCTCACCGTCCGCGAGAGACGCGAGAGAAGCGATGCTTCAGGCCATCGGACTCACCAGTACCCCCCGTCGCGACGCTCCGCCCGCCGTGAACGATCTGACCTTCGAGGCTCCTCCCGGCCGGGTCACGGCCCTGCTGGGCGCCCCCGGCTCGGGCAGGACCACGGCCCTGCGGCTGATGCTCGAACTGGACGCGGGACGGGGCGTCGCCTACTTCCGGGGGCGGCCACTGCACCGCATCGCCCACCCGGCACGGGAAGTGGGCGTGCTGCTCGGCGACGTACCGGGCCACCCCGCCCGGACCGCCCGGGGCCAGCTCCGGATGCTGTGCGCGGCCGCGGGCGTGCCCGCCACCCGGGCCGACGAGGTGCTGGAGGTCGTCGGGCTCGCCGGACTCGGGGACCAGCGCCTGGGGACCCTGTCGGTGGGGATGGACCGCCGCCTCGGCCTCGCCTCCGCGCTGCTGGGAGATCCGCACACCCTGGTCCTGGACGAACCGGCGGACGGGCTGTCTCCCCGGGAGAACAGCTGGCTGTACGGGCTGCTGCGCGCGCACGCGGCACAGGGCGGCACGGTCCTCTGCACCACCGGCGACCCCAAGGAGGCGGCCCGCACCGCCGATCGTGTCGTCACCATCGGCGGCGGACGCCTCGTCGCCGACCAGGACGTCGCCGACTTCGCCCGCACCCGGCTCCGGGCCCGCGTCGCCGTCCGCACCCCGCACGCGGCCCGACTGGCGGCCGTGGTCAGCCGGGAGGCCCGAGCGGCGCAGCGGTCCGTCGAGGTGGTCGAGGAAGAGGGCGGCCGGCTGACGGTGTACGGCAGCAACTGCGCGGAGATCGGTGACACCGCCTACCGGCACGGCGTCCCCGTGCACCGGCTCGCCGACGAGATCGGCGACACCGGTCCCGCCGGTCCGGCGGCCGGGGGAGCGGAGCGGGAGGACGCTGCCGCAGCCCTGTCCCAGTTGCCGTCCCCGATCAGGGTGCGGCCCGCGCGCGGCCCGTTGCGCCCGCTCCGCTACGAACTGCGACGCTCGCTCGGCGTCCGGACGACGACCATGATCATGGCGACTGTTCTGGTCGCGTCGGCTGTGATGTCCCTTCTGCTCGCCCGTACCGACGGCACCTCCCTTCCCCGCGTGCTCGCCGCCTGGCCCGCGCTGCTGCCGCTCCCTCCCGCCGCGCTCGGCGCGGGTCTGCTGGGGGCGCTGTCGTTCGGGGACGAGTTCCGCTATCCCGCGCTCGCCGCCGCCCGCGGCACCGTGCCCCGGCGGCTCGGGCTGCTGTTGGCGAAGCTCATCGTGACCGGGGGCTTCGCTCTGCTGCTGGCGGCCCTCGCCGTGCTGGGCGGAGCGCAGAGCCTCCGGCTCGTGTACGGACCGGACTTGATCGACATCCCTCCGAACGCCTTCGCGCTGGGTGCGAGTTGGGTCGGTCTGACGGTCGGCTGTGCCTGGGCGGGACTGCTGGCGGCCGGTGTCTTCCGGGTGGCCGGTGCGGGGATCGCCGCGGTGCTGGCCGTGCCGGTGCTGGTCGTTCCGCTGGTGCAGAAGATCTTCGCGGTGCCGTCCGCACGATCGGTCGCCGGGCTCCCGGGGCGGTTGCGTGAACTGGCCGGGTGGCAGCTGCCGCAGGATGTGGACCACTGGATCCTCGCCGTCGCGCGGGTGGTCGCCCAGCCCGTCGGTACCGCGCTCGCCTTGTCGTTGTCGGCCCTGATCTGCGCGTATCTGTTCACCAGCCTTCGCGGAAAGGCGCGTTGGTGATCGCCGCCGCTCCATGCCGACGAGAGGGGTCGGCAACTCCCTGAAGAATGACTGTTTTGTGCGCATATGGCGTCAATTGCGGCGCGGGCGCCGATCACCCTTTCGTGTGCTTTTCACCAAAGACCTCAAGGGGTGGGCGAGCCGCGCCGACAAAGGATGCGTGAGTACCCTTGCGCACACCATGATGACCGCCGCCCGCACCGCCGATTCCGGCCTGGCCGGCTCGGGCGAACTCGACCGCTATCCCTACCCGGAGGCGCAGGCCGGCGAGCGTGCCGCGACCCGTTCCTGGGGCGGCGCCGATTCCGAGCTGGGACGGGCGAGCCGACGGGGCTCGGCCAGCCGGGGGCGCGGTCTCCACGGCCAACTCGTCCAGCAGCTGGGCCAGATGATCGTTTCCGGCGACCTCGGTGCGGACCGTCCCCTCGTACCCGAGGAGATCGGTCAGCGGTTCGAGGTCTCCCGCACCGTCGTCCGTGAATCCCTGCGCGTCCTCGAGGCCAAGGGGCTGGTCAGCGCGCGTCCCAATGTGGGGACGCGGGTCCGCCCGGTCAGCGACTGGAACCTGCTGGATCCCGACATCATCGAATGGCGCGCCTTCGGGCCGCAGCGGGACGATCAGCGCCGGGAGCTGGCCGAGCTCCGCTGGACCATCGAGCCGCTCGCGGCCCGCCTCGCGGCCGGGCACGGTCGCGACGACATCCAGCAGCGACTCGCCGACATGGTCGAGATCATGGGGCACGCGATGGGGCAGGGGGACACGATCACCTTCTCCCGTGCCGACGCAGAGTTCCACGCGCTGCTCATCCAGGCCGCGGGGAACCGGATGCTCGAACACCTTTCCGGCATCGTCTCGGCCGCCCTCCATGTCTCCGGTGGTCCCGTCACCGGCTGTGACCGTCCCGGCGAGACCTCCATCGCCCACCACGCGCGGATCGCCGACGCCCTGGCGTCGGGCGACGCCGGAGCCGCCGAGGCCGCCATGCGTCAACTGCTCGTCGTCCATCCCGACGTCGAACGAGTGGTTCCGGCACCGCGCGAGCACTGACCGGGCGGCGAGCACCGGGCCCGGTGCCGCCGGGCCGCACGGGTCCGGCGGCACAATGGAGGGGGATGCGGCCTTTGGCCCCGTTCGTCGTACATGAGGTGTGACTCGGGCCACGCGGATTGGCCGTAACACTCCTCGAAGCAGCGCGATGACTTAAGAGGTGAGCGCAGCGGAAGGAATACAGCAGCCCTGGGGCGCGCTGTTTCAGTTCTGAGGCCAAGCCCGCGCCGTCGACGACATCCCCAGTCGGCGGTCGTCGGTTCCAGCCCCCTCCAGGGCAGGGCCGGAAGCCGTTTCCATCGTTCCGAGAGGTTGTTCGTGTCGGCCAGCACATCCCGTACGCTCCCGCCGGAGATCGCCGAGTCCGAATCTGTGATGGCGCTCATCGAGCGGGGAAAGGCTGATGGGCAGATCGCCGGCGATGACGTGCGTCGGGCCTTCGAGGCTGACCAGATTCCGCCAACCCAGTGGAAGAACGTTCTGCGCAGCCTCAACCAGATCCTCGAGGAAGAGGGTGTGACGCTGATGGTCAGTGCCGCGGAGTCGCCGAAGCGCGCCCGCAAGAGCGTCGCAGCGAAGAGCCCGGTCAAGCGCACCGCCACCAAGACCGTCGCGGCGAAGACCACCGTGACCAGGACCGTCGCGGCCCCCGCCGCCCCGGCGGCCGAGAGCGCGGACGCGGTGGCCGACGACGCCGTCGTGGCCGCTCCGGCGAAGAAGGCGGCGGCCAAGAAGACCGCTGCCAAGAAGACCGCAGTGAAGAAGACGGCGGCCAAGAAGACCGCCGCGAAGAAGTCCGGCAAGCAGGACGACGAGCTCCTCGACGGCGACGAGCCGGTCGAGGAGGTCAAGGCCGGCAAGGGCGAGGAAGAGGAGGGCGAGGGCGAGAACAAGGGCTTCGTCCTCTCCGACGACGACGAGGACGACGCGCCTGCCCAGCAGGTCGCCGTCGCCGGCGCCACCGCCGACCCGGTCAAGGACTACCTGAAGCAGATCGGCAAGGTCCCCCTCCTCAACGCCGAGCAGGAGGTCGAGCTCGCCAAGCGCATCGAGGCCGGTCTCTTCGCCGAGGACAAGCTGGCGAACGCCGACAAGCTCGCACCGAAGCTCAAGCGCGAGCTGGAGATCATCGCCGAGGACGGCCGTCGGGCCAAGAACCACCTCCTGGAGGCCAACCTCCGTCTGGTGGTCTCCCTGGCCAAGCGCTACACCGGCCGCGGCATGCTCTTCCTGGACCTGATCCAGGAGGGCAACCTCGGTCTGATCCGCGCGGTCGAGAAGTTCGACTACACCAAGGGCTACAAGTTCTCCACGTACGCCACCTGGTGGATCCGTCAGGCGATCACCCGCGCGATGGCGGACCAGGCCCGCACCATCCGTATCCCGGTGCACATGGTCGAGGTCATCAACAAGCTCGCGCGTGTGCAGCGCCAGATGCTCCAGGACCTGGGCCGCGAGCCCACCCCGGAGGAGCTGGCCAAGGAGCTCGACATGACCCCCGAGAAGGTCATCGAGGTCCAGAAGTACGGCCGTGAGCCGATCTCGCTGCACACCCCCCTCGGTGAGGACGGCGACAGCGAGTTCGGTGACCTGATCGAGGACTCCGAGGCGGTCGTCCCGGCGGACGCGGTCAGCTTTACGCTCCTCCAGGAGCAGCTCCACTCGGTGCTGGACACGCTCTCCGAGCGTGAGGCCGGCGTGGTCTCGATGCGCTTCGGTCTCACCGACGGTCAGCCGAAGACGCTCGACGAGATCGGCAAGGTCTACGGGGTGACGCGTGAGCGCATCCGTCAGATCGAGTCGAAGACGATGTCGAAGCTCCGGCACCCGTCGCGTTCCCAGGTGCTCCGCGACTACCTGGACTAGAGCGCGGAAGGCGGTTCGCCGAGGCGGCACGCCGAAGATCCACCGGCCGAGGGCCCGGAACCCCCCAGGGGATCCGGGCCCTCCGGCGTGTCTCCGGGGCCGGACGCGGACTGCCTGGATCACGCTGGGTGAAACGATGTGTCGCCTCAGTGTCAGGAGCCTCCATGCCCCGTCCCCTCGCCCGTGCCCTGACCGGGGCGCTCGCCCTGACCGCCGCCGCGGCCGTGCTGCCCCTCGCCGCCCCCTCCGAGGCGGTCGCGGAGAGCGTCATCGTCGGCGGACGGCCCGCCCCCGTGGCGGACAGTCCCTGGGTCGTGGCGCTGTCGAGCCGGGACCGGTTCGGAGGTGCGCGCTCCGGGCAGTTCTGCGGCGGTGTGGCCGTGGCCCCCACGAAGATCCTGACGGCTGCCCACTGTCTGAGTGACGAGGCGCTCGGCGGACCGGCGACACGGGTGAAGGACCTCCTCGTCATCGCCGGCCGGGAGCGGCTGAGCGATGCAGGCGGCCGGGAGATCCCGGTCCGGCGCATCTGGGTGAATCCGGCGTACGACCCGGTCTCCAACGCGGGCGACCTCGCGGTGCTGACCCTGTCCGGCGCCCTGCCCGAGGGCACCACTCTTCCGATGGCCAGGAGTGGGGACGCCGCCTACCGGGCCGGGACCGCCGCGGACGTCTACGGCTGGGGCGACACGACGGGCAGCGGCACCTACTCCTCCGTGCTGCGCTCCGCCCGGGTCCAGGTCCTCCCCGACGCCGACTGCGCGCGGGCCTACCCGGGCGGCCGGGAGGGTACGTACAGGGCCTCGGCGATGCTCTGTGCGGGTGAGCCCGTCGGGGGCCGGGACGCGTGCCAGGGCGACAGCGGCGGGCCGCTGGTGGCCCGTGGACGGCTCATCGGCCTGGTTTCCTGGGGCAGCGGCTGCGGGCGTCCGGGCAGCCCCGGGGTCTACACGCGGGTCTCCGCCGCCGTGGAGTGGGCCGCGGGCCGCCTCTGAGCGGCACCGGGGCGCCCCGGGCGGGCGCGGACCCGGCGCGGGCCTTACCCGGCACGCTCGGTCTCGCGGGTCTTGGACCGTCGCGCCCGCTGCGCGGCCGTGCCGCACGCGAGGCGCACGGGCGGGTGCCGGGGCCCCGCGGGAGGCCGTGCGGGCCCCGGAGAGGGCCACGCGCGGCCTCGACGGCCCCGTACCGGCCTCACAACGAGAACGGGCGGCTTCCCGGTGGGGAAGCCGCCCGTCGGCCGGTCCTGGACCGGCCCCTGGCTCGTCGTGGATGCGAGGTGTCAGTGGTCCTCGTCGGCGGTAGCCGTCTGCACGGCGGTGAGCCGATCCGTCTCATCCTGTATTTCCGCGGCGATCTTCTTGAGTTCCGGCTCGAACTTGCGTCCGTGGTGGGCGCAGAAGAGCAGTTCACCGCCGCTGATCAGAACGACGCGCAGATAGGCCTGGGCGCCGCAACGGTCACAGCGGTCTGCTGCGGTCAGCGGGCTCGCGGGGGTCAGAACAGTAGTCACGTCGCCTCTTCTCTAGCTCGACGAGCTGTCGTACCAGGGTCAACATCCAACCAGGCCGAAAACGTTCCCGCTCGTGGCTTTTCTTCGAAACTTCTTCTCGGTGTGGCTGTCTGTTGCCGGTTGGCGGCGAATGTGCCGTATGCGGAGCGCTACGGTTTCGCATTGCTTGTCTAGGGGGTGGGTCCCGCCGGCCGGCTTGCCGGTTTGTTCATGAGGACGTGCCCGGAGCCTAAATGGTTCATGCGTCGAAGGGAACGTGATGTGCACGTCACCCCGACGAATGATCGAACATCCATGCGAGCCTGGATGAGGCTCGACTAGCATGAGGATTCCCCGAGGGTGGCGTTACAACCGCTCTACCAGGCCTCTGTAGGCTCTCAGCGGCAACCGACGCCCAGCCCGATACCCACGGGGGCCCCAGATGAAATTCAGCGAGGAGCGAACCGCGTGACCGCCGAAACGTCCGTGCCGTCCACCGCGATGCTGGCCGCAGCAGGAGGCGACCGGGACAGCTCCAACTACACCGCGCGGCACCTTCTCGTCCTCGAAGGCCTCGAGGCCGTCCGCAAGCGCCCCGGCATGTACATCGGGTCCACCGACAGCCGTGGCCTGATGCACTGCCTCTGGGAGATCATCGACAACTCCGTCGACGAGGCCCTGGGCGGCTACTGCGACCAGATCGAGGTCATCCTCCACGACGACGCCTCCGTCGAGGTCCGGGACAACGGCCGAGGCATCCCGGTCGACATCGAGCCCAAGACGGGCCTCTCCGGTGTCGAGGTCGTGATGACCAAGCTGCACGCCGGAGGCAAGTTCGGCGGCGGCGCCTACGCGGCCTCGGGCGGTCTCCACGGCGTCGGCGCCTCCGTCGTCAACGCCCTCTCCGCCCGCCTGGACGTCGAGGTCGACCTGCACAGCGCGACTCACTCGGTCAGCTTCCGGCGCGGCGTCCCCGGCATCTTCACCGAGCAGGGACCGGACAGCCCCTTCGATCCGTCGGGCGGCCTCCGCAAGGGCAAGCGCATCCCCAAGACCCGTACCGGTACCCGGGTGCGGTACTGGGCGGACCGGCAGATCTTCCTCAAGGACGCCAAGCTCAACCTGGAAACGCTCCACCAGCGGGCCCGCCAGACCGCCTTCCTCGTCCCCGGCCTGACGATCATCGTCCGTGACGAGCGGGGCATCGACGGCGAGGGCAAGACGGAGGAGACGTTCCGCTTCGACGGCGGTATCAGCGAGTTCTGCGAGTACCTGGCGCAGGACAAGGCCGTCTGCGACGTCCAGCGGTTCAGTGGCAGCGGCACCTTCAAGGAGACCGTCCCGGTCCTCGACGACCGGGGCCACATGATCCCCACGGAGGTCACCCGCGAGCTCGGCGTCGACATCGCCCTGCGCTGGGGAACCGGCTACGACACCACCATCAAGTCGTTCGTGAACATCATCGCCACCCCCAAGGGCGGCACCCACGTCACCGGGTTCGAGCGTTCCCTGACCAAGACGGTGAACGAGGCGCTGCGCTCCGCCAAGGTGCTGCGGGTCGCCGAGGACGACATCGTCAAGGACGACGCCCTCGAAGGGCTCACCGCCGTCGTCACCGTGCGGCTCGCCGAGCCGCAGTTCGAGGGGCAGACCAAGGAGGTCCTCGGCACCTCGGCGGCCAACCGGATCGTCGCCAACGTCGTGGCCAAGGAGCTCAAGGCGTTCCTGACGTCGACGAAGCGGGACGCCAAGGCGCAGGCCAGGGCGGTGCTGGAGAAGGCGGTGGCCGCCGCCCGCACCCGGATCGCGGCCCGGCAGCACAAGGACGCCCAGCGCCGCAAGACCGCGCTGGAGTCCTCCTCGCTGCCCGCCAAGCTCGCCGACTGCCGCAGCGACGACGTCGACCGCAGCGAGCTGTTCATCGTCGAGGGGGACTCGGCGCTCGGCACCGCCAAGCTGGCCCGGAACAGTGAGTTCCAGGCGCTGCTGCCGATCCGGGGCAAGATCCTCAACGTCCAGAAGTCGTCCGTGTCGGACATGCTGAAGAACGCCGAGTGCGGCGCGATCATCCAGGTCATAGGAGCCGGGTCCGGGCGGACCTTCGACATCGACGCCGCCCGCTACGGCAAGGTCATCATGATGACCGACGCCGACGTCGACGGCTCCCACATCCGCACCCTGCTGCTGACCCTCTTCCAGCGCTACATGCGCCCGATGGTCGAGGCGGGGCGGGTCTTCGCCGCGGTGCCGCCGCTGCACCGGGTCGAGCTGGTCCAGCCCAAGAAGGGCCAGGACAAGTACGTCTACACCTACTCCGACAGCGAACTGCGCCAGACGCTTCTGGAGTTCCAGCGCAAGAACATCCGGATCAAGGAATCGATCCAGCGCTACAAGGGTCTCGGAGAGATGGACGCCGACCAGCTGGCCGAGACGACCATGGATCCGCGCCACCGCACGCTGCGGCGCATCAACATCGGTGACCTGGAATCCTCCGAGCAGGTCTTCGACCTGCTGATGGGCAACGAGGTCGCGCCCCGCAAGGAGTTCATCACCAGCTCCGCCGCCACCCTGGACCGCTCGCGCATCGACGCCTGACACCGCCCGTCCCGCACGGCCCCCGCCCCGGTCCCGCCGGGCGGGGGCCGCGTGTGTTTCCCGGGGCCCTGTCGGGGAAGCGCGCAGCCGTCCGGGATATCTGTCACCTGAAGGGGTGAAGTCGGGCGAAGGACGCGCCCGGGATCCGCCTGAACCGCCCATCGTTGGCCGTGTGGCCGAAAAGGTCCGCGGATCAGGGGAGTTGTTCGGTGGAGAAGGAAGCAGGGCCGGAGGCCGCGGGAGTGCGGCTCGACGACCCGTGGGACGACGTGCCGGCGCCCGGCCGGGGCGACCAGGACGGTGCGGGGAGTGCCGCGACCCTCGACGTGTCCGGTGCGGACGGGCCGGACCTCCGGCCCGTCCCGTCCGAGATCTATCTGGAAGTGCACCGCAGCGAGGCCTTCCGCGAGGTGCGCCGCCGCTACCGCCGCTTCGTGGTGCCCGCCGCCCTCGCCTTCCTGCTCTGGTATCTCGGCTACGTCGTCGCCGCGACCACCGCCCCGGCTCTGATGGCCCGCCCGGTCGCCGGAGCGGTCAACGTCGCGATGGTGGCGGGTCTCGGCCAGTTCCTCACCACGTTCCTGCTCACCTGGGCGTACGCACGGCACGCGCGGCTGCGCAGGGACCGGGCCGCGCTCGATCTGCGCTGGGACACCCAGGAGATGACGAGAGGGGCCGGACGGTGAAAGAGGACCACCAGACCCTCGCCCTGCTGCTGTTCAGCGCGTTCATCGCGGTGACGCTCTTCATCACCACCTGGGTCGGCCGCAACCGGCAGGGCTCCGCCGAGGAGTTCTACGCCGGCGGACGTCTGTTCTCTCCCATGGAGAACGGATTCGCCATCGCCGGTGACTACATGTCGGCGGCCTCCTTCCTCGGCATCTCCGGGCTGATCGCCCTCTTCGGCTACGACGGCATGCTCTACTCGGTCGGCTTCCTCGTCGCCTGGCTGGTCGTCCTGCTGCTCGTCGCCGAGCTCGTCCGCAACTGCGGTCGGTTCACCCTGGCCGACGTGGTCGCCGCACGGATGGCCGAGCGCCCGGTGCGTACGGCCGTCGGTACCTCGTCCGTCACCGTCTCCGTGCTGTATCTGGTCGCGCAGATGGTCGGAGCGGGCAGCCTGGTGGCCCTGCTGCTGGGCGGTACGAGCGACGCGGCCCGGTCCTGGACCGTGGTCGGGGTCGGCGCCCTCATGGTGATCTACGTGTCCTTCGGCGGCATGCGCGCGACCACCTGGATCCAGATCGTCAAGTCCGTCCTGCTGATGGCCGGAGCCGTCGCGCTCACCGTGCTCGTCCTGGTCCACTTCCACGGGAACGTCAACAGCCTGCTCGACACCGCAGCCGAACGCAGCGGCCACGGCAAGGACTTCCTCGCCCCCGGCCTGCGGTACGGCGGGGACTGGACCTCGCGCTTCGACTTCATCAGCCTGGGGGTGGCCCTGGTTCTCGGCACGGCCGGGCTGCCGCACATCCTGTCGCGCTTCTACACCGTGCCCACCGCCCGCGCGGCGCGCCGGTCCGTCGTCTGGTCCATCGGCCTGATCGGCAGCTTCTATCTGATGACGATCGTCCTCGGGTTCGGCGCCGCCGCGCTCGTCGGCTCCGCCGAGGTCCGCGCGTCGAACGCGGCGGGCAACACCGCGATCCCGCTGCTGGCGTTGGATCTCGGCGGCGGTGAGGGCTCCACCGGTGGAACGGTTCTCTTCGCCGTGGTCGCCGCCATCGCCTTCGCCACCATCCTGGCCGTCGTCGCGGGTATCACGCTCGCCTCTTCCGCCTCGGTCGCCCACGACCTCTATGCCTCGCTCCGCCGCCCCGGACGCAGGAAGCACAGCGAGGTCGCCGTGGCGCGTACCGCCGCCGCCGGGATCGGTGCGGTCGCGATCGGTTTCGGGCTCCTCGCCCAGGACCTCAACGTCGCCTTCCTGGTGGGCCTCGCCTTCGCCGTGGCCGCCTCGGCGAACCTCCCGGCCCTGCTCTACTCGCTGTTCTGGCGCAACTTCACCACCCGGGGTGCGGTCTGGGCGGTCTACGGCGGGCTGATCCCCGCCGTCGTCCTGGTGCTGGTCTCACCCGTCGTCTCGGGCAGCCCGACGTCGCTGTTCCCCGGCGTCGACTTCCAGGTCTTCCCCCTGGAGAACCCGGGCCTGGTCTCGATCCCGCTCGGCTTTCTGGCGGGCTGGATCGGTACGGTCACCTCGCCCGAGCCGCCCGACGAGGCCAGGCACGCCGAGGCCGAGGTGAGGGCGCTGACGGGGGCCGGGGCTGCCTGAGCGGCGCAAGGGGGCCGCGGTCGCCGGCTCAGCCCGCGGCCCAGGTGTACCGGTGTTCCGGGCGGCCCGTCTCGCCGTACCGCAGGGTCAGCCGGACCTTGCCGGTGCGCTCCAGCAGCTTCAGGTAGCGCTGGGCCGTCTGCCGGCTCATCCCCGCGCTGTCGGCGATCTCCTGCGCGGAGAGCGGGCCGTCCGCGCCGCGCAGGGCCCCTCGGACGAGCTCGGCGGTGGTGGGGGAGTGGCCCTTGGGGAGAGGCGGCTCGGCCGTGGCCCACAACGCGCCGAAGAGCCGGTCCACCTCCGCCTGCTCGGCCTCACCGCCCCCGTCGAGCGTGCGCCGCAGAGCCGCGTACGCCTCCAGCTTCGCCCGCAGGCCGGCGTACGTGAACGGCTTCACCAGGTACTGGAGCGCACCGTGCCGCATCGCGTCCTGCACGGTCGCGACGTCCCGGGCGGCGGTCACCATGATCACGTCGGCCTGGCACCCGTGGCGGCGCAGCTCCCGTACGACGGCGAGACCGTTGCGGTCGGGCAGGTAGTGGTCCAGCAGGATCAGGTCCACCGGAGCGGCCTCGACCGCCGCCAGCGCCCCGGCCGCCGAGTGGGCCTGCGCGGCCACCCGGAAGCCGGGGACCCTGGCGACGTACGCCGCGTTGATCCGCGCCACCCGCACGTCGTCGTCGACGATCAGGACCTCGATCACGACCGCTCTCCCGTCGTCACCGGATGCGTGGGATGCGGCGGCCCACCGTCCGGGGACGCTGTGGCGGGCTCCGCCAGCGCCTCCGGCAGGACGACCGTGAACACCGCGCCGCCCCCGTCCGCCCCGGACACCGTCACACTGCCTCCCTGGCGTTCCGCGAGCCTGCGCACGAGAGCGAGGCCGAGGCCGCGCTTGCCGTGCGCCGGGACGTCCTTGGTGGACCAGCCCTCCGTGAAGATCGACGCGTGCCGGTCCGGCGGGACGCCGGGGCCGCTGTCGCCCACCTCCAGGATCACCGTACGGCCCTCGGCACGCAGACCGACCTCGATCCGGGCCCCGTCCGATCCGGCCGCCGCGTCCAGGGCGTTGTCGACGAGGTTGCCCACCACCGTCACCAGCCCCCGGGGATCGACCACCCGGTCCGGCAGCAGCGTGCCGGGGGCCGGCCGCAGCGAGACACCGCGCTCGGCGGCGACCGTCGTCTTGCCGACGAGGAGAGCGGCCAGCAGCGGGTCCTGGACCTTCTCCGTGACCTGCTCGGCCGTCGCCCGGTGCACACCGACCACCTCGGTCACGAAATCCATCGCGTCCTCGTGCATCTCCAGTTCCAGCAGCCCCAGCAGGGTGTGCAGCCGGTTCGCGTGCTCGTGGTCCTGGGCGCGCAGGGCGTCGATCAGCCCCGTGGTGGAGTCGAGTTCGCGGCCCAGGTGCTCCAGCTCGGTCCGGTCGCGCAGGGTCACCACGGCTCCGCCGTCGTCCGTGGGCATCCGGTTGGCCAGCAGCACCCGGCTGCCCCGTACCGCAAGCAGGTCGTCGCCGATCACCCGCCCGGCCAGTACGTCCGTGGTCCTCCCGTCGCCCAGGACCTCCTCCAGCGGGCGGCCCGCCGCCTCCGGGCCCAGCCCCAGCAGCCGCTGCGCCTCGTCGTTCAGCAGCCGGACACGGCCGGCCCCGTCGAGGGCGACGACTCCTTCGCGGATGCCGTGCAGCATGGCCTCGCGTTCGGTCAGCAGCGCGGAGATGTCGGAGAACGCCAGGTCGTGGGTCCGCCGCTGCAACCGGCGGGAGATCAGATACGCGGCGAGCGCTCCGACGGCCAGGGCCCCGCCCGCGTACGCGAACAGCCCCGGGATCGCCGCGAGGAGCCGCGCGCGGACGCTGTCGTACGCGATCCCCACCGACACCGCGCCGATCACCTCGCCGGACGGGCCGGTCAACGGCACCTTCCCCCGTGCCGAGCGGCCGAGGGTGCCGCTGTCGATCTCCATCACCTCGCGACCGCGCAGCGCCTCACCGGGGTCGGTGGAGACGACCGCGCCGATCCGGTGGATGTCGGGATGCGACCAGCGCACCCCGCGCTGGTTCATGACGACGACGTACTCCGCGCCGGTCGCCCGCCTGATCCGCTCGGCGGCCGCCTGGACGGGGCCCCCGTCCGACGGGTCCGTGCTGCTCAGGTTCTCCACGATGTCCGGCCGGGCGGCGGTGGACTGGGCGATGGCCAGGGCGCGGCGCATCGCCTGGTCGTCCAGCTGGTCGCTGAGAGGGGCCAGGAAGAGGCCGGTGACCAGGACCGTCACGCCGGTGATGATGGCCAGCTGCATCAGCAGGACCTGGGAGAAGACCCGCTGGGGCCAGCCGAACCGGCGCGGTCCCCGGCCGGGGGGCGGTGGGGCGTTCATCGTAGAGACGGTAAGGGCCGGGCAGCCGGGGCGGAAATCCCGTCGCCCGGTCCCGGGCCGTGTGCCCGCACGGCCCGGGGGCTGCCCGTTGCGCGCACCGGCCGGAAAGTGCGGGGCGCCTGCCCCGCGCGGCCCTTGCCTCCGGCCGTCGTGTCTGTGAGCGTTTCAGCGGTGCCTCCCCGACCGGCTCGAGCACTTCACCATCAACGCAATCTGCTTGCGTTTCTTGCGCTAATCTTGCGCTCATGACGCGACGACTTGCTCAAGTGGCCCAGAAGGTGGGAGTCAGCGAGGCGACGGTCAGCCGGGTGCTGAACGGCAAGCCGGGCGTCTCCGACGCCACCAGGCAGGCCGTTCTCTCCGCGCTGGACGTCCTCGGCTACGAGCGCCCGACCCAGCTGCGCGGCGAACGGGCCCGGCTGGTCGGTCTCGTCCTTCCCGAGCTGCAGAACCCGATCTTCCCGGCCTTCGCCGAAGTGGTCGGCGGCGCGCTCGCCCAGCAGGGGCTGACGCCGGTGCTCTGCACCCAGACCAAGGGCGGCGTCTCCGAGGCCGACTACGTCGAGCTGCTCCTCCAGCAGCAGGTCTCCGGGGTGGTCTTCGCGGGCGGTCTCTATCACCAGGCCGACGCCCCGCACGACCACTACAAGGTGCTCGCCGACCGCAAGATCCCCGTCGTGCTGATCAACGCGGCCATCGAGCACCTCGGCTTCCCCGGCGTCTCCTGCGACGACTCCGTCGCCGTCGAGCAGGCCTGGCGCCACCTGGTCTCGCTCGGCCACGAGCGCATCGGCCTCGTCCTCGGGCCGTCCGACCACGTGCCCTCCCAGCGCAAGCTCGCCGCCGCCCGGGTGCTGGCCGAGGAGACCGGCACGAGCATCCCCGACGAGCGGGTGGCGCGGGCCATGTTCTCGCTGGAGGGCGGGCAGGCCGCCGCGACGCGGCTGTTGGAGCGCGGAGTCACGGGCATCATCTGCGCCAGTGACCCGCTCGCGCTGGGCGCCGTGCGCGCGGTCCGTCGCCGGGGGCTCTCGGTGCCCGACGACGTCTCGGTCGTCGGCTACGACGACTCGGCCTTCATGAACTGCACCGAGCCGCCCCTCACCACGGTCCGCCAGCCCATCGAGGCCATGGGGCGCGCCGCCGTGGAACTGCTCTCGGTGCAGATCGGCGGGCGGGCCGTGCCCTCGGACGAGCTGCTCTTCGAGCCGGAGCTGGTGGTGCGGGGGTCCACCGCCCAGCCCCCGCGCGCGAGTTCCCGGTGATCCGTAGCTGATCCGCGTCCTCGGAAGGCCCTTGGTCCGGACGCGGGGGCTCCGGCGGGTCGGAGACCTGGTCAGGGGAGCGGCTGCGGGGGCCGGGGCCCGCTGTACTGCCCGCTCGGCCGGATGCGGAGCGGGCGCTCCCCGTACTCCTCCAGCGCGTGGGCGATCCAGCCCGCCGTACGGGACACCGCGAACACGGTCTCGCCCGCGTCCGCCGCCATCCCCCGGGAGACCGACAAGGCGGCCAGGGCCAGGTCGATGTTGGCGTGCAGCGGGGCGTGCCGCGCCGTCGTGTCCACCACCTCACGGGCGGCCGCCAGCGCCTCGGCCGCCTGCGGCACGTCCGCCAGCAGCTCGAAGAGGACCGTCGCCCGGGGGTCCTCGCCCCGGTACAGCCGGTGGCCGAGGCCGGGTACCCGCCGCCCGGTCCGCAGATGGTCGGCGACGACGGGGACCGCGCTGCCCCGGTCCACCGCTTCCCGGAGCAGCCGGTGCGTCAGGCCGCTCGCCGCCCCGTGGAGCGGCCCCTCCAGTACGCCGAGGCCCGCCGAGACCACCGCGTACGGGTGGGCCCGCGCGGAGGCGGCGACCCGCGCGGCCAGGGTGGAGGCCGCCAGGTCGTGGTCGACCAGCAGTGCCAGGGCCGCGTCCAGCACGGCGAGGGAGGGGGCGTCGGCGGGCTCCGGGGTGAGCCGTGACCACAGCTCCGCCGCCAGCGGACCCCCGTCTGCCGCCGGACCGCCCAGCACGGGCAACGCGCCGACCAGCGTCGGGATCAGCCCCCGTGCGCTGTTCAGCACCGCCTCCGGCGACAGGTCGAACCGCAGTGGATCCGTGGCCGCTGCGGCCGTCACCGCCACCCGCAGCCGGTCCGTGGAACCGCTGTGCGCTGGCAGCGCCTCGACCGCCCTGCGGGCCGCCGCGAGGGTCCCGGCGGGTGCGGAGAACCGGGCACCGGGGCGCGGCTCACCCGTCCACAACCACTCGGCGACCTCCTCGTAGCCGTACTGCCGGGCCAGCTCCGTCGCATCGACCCCGCGGAAGTAGCAGCGGTCGCCCTCGATGAGCGTGATGGCGGTCCGGAAGACCAGGTCGCCTCCGGCCGGGGCCGGGTCCCGGCGCCCCGAACGCCGCGCCAGCGCCCGGACCTCCTCGGCGTCGAACGTGCTGCCCCGCCCCCCGGCGGCCCGGACGCTGCTGAGCTGGCCCCGGCTGACGTAGGCGTACACCGTCTCCGCCTTCACGCCCAGCAGCTCGGCCGCCTGCCGGGTGGTGAGCCGGGGTGCGTCGCGCCGATCGGGCTCGGGCTCTGGTTGATCCGTCATGGCAACCACCGTATCCACCTCGCTCATATATTGATTCAATCAATATTGACAGATCTTCCGTCAAGCATGGACAGTCGAATCAATGTTGCATGCACGGAGGAGAGAGCAGCCATGACCACCACCCCCGTCGCCCCCGACGTCCCCCGTGGCCTCGCCGGGGTCGTCGTCACCGACACCGCCCTCGGAGACGTCCGCGGCCGCGAAGGCTTCTACCACTACCGCCAGTACTCGGCGATCGAGCTGGCGCGAACCCGCGGCTTCGAGGACGTGTGGTACCTGATGTTCCACGGGGAACTGCCCGACCGGGCCGCGGCCGCCGACTTCGCGGCCCGCACGGCGAGCCTGCGCGCGCTTCCCGCCGACGTGACCGAGGCCCTGCCCGCCATCGCCCGCGCGAGCGCCGTCTCGGGGCCCCTCGCGGGACTGCGCACCGCCCTCTCCCTGCTCGGCGCATCGGCCGGCTTCCGCCCGGTGTACGACATCGGCGCCGGGCGCCGCCGCGAGGACGCGCTCGCCGCCTGCGCGGCCGTCCCGACGATCCTGACCGCCCTCCATCGCCTCGGTCAGGGGCTGGAGCCGGTCGCACCCCGCACGGACCTGCCGCACGCCGCGAACTACCTGTACATGCTGACCGGTTCGGAACCCGGGCCCGATCAGGTCAGGGCGGTCGAGCAGTACCTCGTCTCGACCGTCGACCACGGTTTCAACGCCTCCACCTTCACCGCCCGGGTCGTCGCCTCCACCGGAGCCGATCTCGCCGCCTGCCTGGTGGCGGCGGTCGGCGCGCTGTCCGGACCGCTGCACGGCGGAGCACCCAGCCGGGCCCTGGACACCCTGGACGCCATCGGCACCCCCGACCGGATCGACGGCTGGATCCGCGAACAGGTCCTCTCCGGTCGCCGCATCATGGGGTTCGGCCACCCCGTCTACCGCACGGAGGACCCGCGCTCCCGCATGCTCAAGTCGATCGCGCAGGGCTTCGGCGGTCCCCTCGTCGACTTCGCCGTCGAGGTGGAGACCCAGGTCGAGGCGATCCTCGCCGAACTCAAGCCGGGCCGGGAGCTGCACACCAACGTGGAGTTCTACGCCGGAGTCGTCATGGAGCTGTGCGGGCTGCCGCGCGCGATGTTCACCCCCACCTTCTGCGCGGCGCGGGTGATCGGCTGGAGCGCCAATATCCTGGAGCAGGCGGAGGACTCGAAGATCATCCGCCCGGCGGCCCGCTACGTCGGCGCACCCCCGCCGCAGCCGGTCCCGGCACCCTGACGACGTTCCCAGGAAGGCTCCCGTTGACCTCGCCCCGTACCCCGCAGATCCCGGTCGTCGTCCTGGCGGGCTTCCTCGGCTCCGGCAAGACCACGCTCCTGAACCATCTGCTCCGCAACCGGGCGGGCACCCGGATCGGCGTGATCGTCAACGACTTCGGCGCCATCGAGATCGACGCCATGACCGTCTCGGGCCAGGTCG
Organism: Streptomyces sp. YPW6; assembly: GCF_018866325.1. Classification (NCBI taxonomy): domain Bacteria; kingdom Bacillati; phylum Actinomycetota; class Actinomycetes; order Kitasatosporales; family Streptomycetaceae; genus Streptomyces; species Streptomyces sp. YPW6. The sequence goes on along the minus strand of NZ_CP076457.1, from coordinate 1,473,800 downwards.
GCTCGACGGTCTCACTGGGCAACGGCTGCCTGTGCTGCGCCGTGGACGCGAGCGAGCTCGACACCTTCCTGGAGACCCTGACCCGGCCGTCCGCCCGGCTGGACGTGATCGTCATCGAGGCGAGCGGACTGGCCGAACCCCAGGAACTCGTCCGCATGCTGCTGGCCAGCGACAACCCGCACATCCTGTACGGGGGGCTCGTCGAGGTCGTCGACGCGGCGGAGTTCGACGCCACCCGGCAGCGGCACCCCGAGCTCGACCGCCATCTGGCCGTCGCCGACCTCGTCGTCCTGAACAAGACCGACCGGGTCGGGGAGGCCGAGCGGGAGCGGCTGCTGGCGACGGTCGCGGAGCTGAGCGGCCCCGCGGCCGTGATCTCCGCCGAGCACGGCCGGATCGATCCCGAGCTGCTCTTCGACGCCGCGCTGCGGCCGGACCACGAGGAGATGGCGGGTCAGCTGAGCTTCGAGGACCTGCTGCGCCAGGAGGAGTGCGACGAGCACGAGGAGTGCGACGGGCACTCCGGTCATCTCCACGCGGCCTACGAGAGCGTCGACTTCACTGCCGATCTGCCGATGGATCCGCGCCGCTTCATGGCCTTCCTCGACTCCCGGCCCGACGGGCTCTACCGGATCAAGGGGTTCGTCGACTTCGGCGCGGGGGACCGGGACAACATCTACGCGCTGCACGCGGTCGGCCGCTTCCTGCGCTTCGCCCCCCGGCCGTGGGCGCGCGGCGAACAGCGCCTCACCCAGCTCGTCATGATCGGCGCGGGCATCGACGCCGACGCGCTGCACGAGGGGCTGGCCGCCTGCCGCGCGGAGCCGGGTCCCGACGCCCCGGACATCGAACGCGCCATGTGGGGCGTGCTCCGCTACGTACCGGAGCCCGCCCTCGACGGGGACACGGACGCCGACCCGCGGGAAGCGGCCGCGGAGGTGTGACGCCCGCCCGGCCGCTCCTCGTCCCGCGCGAACGGTCCGTGCCGTCCGCGTACGGCACGGACCCGCCGTACAGGGACGGCACGGACCCGCCGTACACGGACGGCGTCTTCCGTACGGCAGCGGTCAGTACAGCGGCGGTCCCGCGATCACGGCCACCGTCTCGAGCAGCGGCGTGCCCGAACCGTCCCGCCTCGGGTCCGGCTCCGGCAGCTTCGCCGGCGTGCCGTTCTTCTGGGCGGCCCGGGCCGGGGTGGGGCCCGCCCAGGCGAACACCAGGACGTCCTCGCCCTTCAGGAACCGCTGGCAGCGCACCCCGCCGGTCGCCCGGCCCTTGCGCGGATACTGGTCGAACGGGGTGAGCTTGGACGTCAGCACCGAATCGTCCAGCGTGCCGTGCGATCCGGCCACCGTGAACACGACCGCGTCGGCCGCCGGGTCCACCGCCGTGAACGACAGCACCTCGGCCCCGGCCGCCAGCTTCACGCCCGCCATGCCCCCGGCGGGACGGCCCTGCGGACGCACCGAAGCGGCCGGATAGCGGAGCAACTGGGCGTCGGAGGTGATGAACACCAGGTCCTCCTCGCCCGTCCGCAGCTCGCTCGCGCCCACGATGCGGTCACCGTCCTTGAGGGTGATGACCTCCAACTCGTCCTTGTTGGACGGGTAGTCCGGCACCACACGCTTCACCACGCCCTGGAGCGTGCCGATCGCGAGCCCCGGAGAGTCCTCGCCGAGGGTCGTGAGGCAGATCAGCTCCTCGTCCGCCTCCAGCGTGAGGAACTCGGAGATCTGCGCCCCGCCGGAGAGATTCGGCTCCGCGTGCGTGTCCGGCAGCTGCGGCAGGTCGATCACCGAGAGCCGCAGCAGCCGACCGGTCGAGGTGACCGCCCCGACATCGCCGCGGGCCGTCGCCGCGACCGCCGACACGATCACGTCGTGCTTGGTCCGCCGGGCGTCCTCGGAGATCTCGACCGGCTCCGCGTTCGCCGTGCGGGCCAGCAGGCCGGTCGAGGAGAGCAGCACCCGGCAGGGGTCGTCCGCCACCTCCAGCGGTACGGACGCGATCTGCGCACCGGCCGACTCCAGCAGCACCGTGCGCCGGGCCGTGCCGAACTTCTTCGCCACGGCGGCCAGCTCCGAGGAGACCAGCTTGCGCAGCTCCGCGTCCGACTCCAGGATCGCGGTCAGCGCCTCGATCTCGCCGTTCAGCTTGTCGCGCTCGCCTTCCAGCTCGATCCGGTCGAACCGGGTGAGGCGGCGCAGCGGGGTGTCCAGGATGTACTGCGTCTGGATCTCGCTCAGCGAGAAGCGCTCCATCAGGCGCTCCTTCGCCTGCGCGGAGTTGTCGCTGTCCCGGATGATCCGGATGACCTCGTCGATGTCGAGGAGCGCGACGATCAGGCCCTCGACCAGATGCAGCCGGTCGCGCCGCTTGGTGCGGCGGAACTCGCTGCGCCGGCGCACGACCTCGAAGCGGTGGTCGAGATAGACCTCCAGCAGTTCCTTGAGGCCCAGGGTGAGCGGCTGGCCGTCGACCAGCGCCACGTTGTTGATGCCGAACGACTCCTCCATCGGCGTCAGCTTGTAGAGCTGCTCCAGCACCGCTTCCGGCACGAAGCCGTTCTTCACCTCGATGACGAGGCGCAGCCCGTGCGCCCGGTCGGTGAGGTCCTTGACGTCGGCGATGCCCTGGAGCTTCTTCGCCGAGACCAGGTCCTTGATCTTGGAGATCACCTTCTCCGGGCCGACGGTGAAGGGCAGTTCGGTGACGACGAGGCCCTTGCGGCGGGCGGTCACGTTCTCCACGGAGACGGTGGCGCGGATCTTGAACGAGCCGCGGCCCGCCGTGTACGCGTCCTTGATGCCGGTCAGCCCGACGATGCGGCCGCCGGTGGGCAGGTCGGGGCCCGGGACGAAGCGCATCAGCGTCTCGACGTCCGCGCCCGGGTGCTTGATCAGATGCCGGGCGGCGGCGATGACCTCGCCCAGGTTGTGCGGGGGCATGTTGGTGGCCATGCCCACGGCGATCCCGGAGACCCCGTTGACCAGCAGATTGGGGTAGGCGGCCGGCAGGACGACCGGCTCGCGCTCCTGGCCGTCGTAGTTCGACTGGAAGTCGACGGTGTCCTCGTCGATCGCCTCGGTCATCAACGACGTGGCGTCGGCCATCCGGCACTCGGTGTACCGCATGGCGGCCGGCGGGTCGTCATTGCCGAGGGAGCCGAAGTTGCCGTGGCCGTCGACCAGGGGAAGACGCATCGAGAACGGCTGCGCCATACGGACCAGGGCGTCGTAGATCGAGGCGTCACCGTGCGGGTGCAGCTTGCCCATGACCTCGCCGACGACGCGGGCGCACTTCACGTAGCCGCGGTCCGGGCGCAGTCCCATCTCGTTCATCTGGGACACGATCCGGCGGTGCACCGGCTTCATGCCGTCGCGGGCGTCGGGCAGGGCCCTGGAGTAGATCACCGAGTACGCGTACTCGAGGAAGGAGCCCTGCATTTCGTCGACGACGTCGATGTCGAGGATCTTCTCCTCGAAGTCGTCCGGCGGCGGGGTCTTCGTGCTACGGCGGGCCATCGCGGCTGCGACTCCTTCACGGATTCTGTTCGGGCGACCTGAGCTTGTTCGGGACAACACGAGCTGCTGACGCGGTCCATTGTGGACCGCCCCACTGACAACGCCGACCTCGACCCGTCCGAAGCCCGGTCCGAAGCCGGTCCGAGGCCCCGTCCGAAGCCGCGCGGTCGGCGCGCCCGCGCCGGCACGTGCGACACCATCGACGGAAACTTCCACCGAACGGGAACTTCGCCAGGTGCCGGTGCGCTTGCTTAGAGTGGCAGGTCTGGCAGGAAGTCCAGTATCGCGATCGAAGGGACGTACATGCCCATGGGTCACACGGCCACCGCACAGGCCGGTTCCGGCGGCTTGACAGCGACCGAGCACCGCCTGGCCAACGGCCTGCGTGTGGTGCTCTCCGAGGACCATCTGACCCCGGTCGCCGCGGTCTGCCTCTGGTACGACGTCGGCTCGCGCCACGAGGTCAAGGGACGCACCGGCCTGGCTCACCTCTTCGAGCACCTGATGTTCCAGGGCTCGGGCCAGGTCCAGGGGAACGGCCACTTCGAGCTCGTCCAGGGGGCCGGCGGCTCGCTCAACGGCACGACCAGCTTCGAGCGGACCAACTACTTCGAGACCATGCCCACCCACCAGGTGGAGCTCGCCCTGTGGCTCGAAGCCGACCGGATGGGCTCCCTCCTCGCCGCGCTCGACGAGGAATCCATGGAGAACCAGCGCGACGTCGTCAAGAACGAGCGCCGCCAGCGTTACGACAACGTGCCCTACGGCACCGCGTTCGAGAAGCTGACCGCCCTCTCCTACCCCGAGGGCCACCCCTACCACCACACCCCGATCGGCTCCATGGCCGACCTGGACGCGGCCACGCTGGAGGACGCCCGCGCGTTCTTCCGTACGTACTACGCGCCCAACAACGCGGTGCTCTCCGTGGTCGGCGACATCGATCCCGAGCAGACCCTCGCCTGGATCGAGAGGTACTTCGGTTCGATCCCCTCCCACGACGGCAAGCAGCCGCCGCGCGACGGGACACTGCCCGAGATCATCGGTGAGCAGCTGCGCGAAGTGGTCCACGAGGAGGTTCCGGCGCGCGCCCTGATGGCCGCCTACCGGCTCCCGCACGACGGCACCCGCGCCTGCGACGCCGCGGACCTGGCGCTGACCGTGCTGGGCGGCGGCGAGTCCTCCCGGCTGCACAACCGCCTGGTCCGGCGCGACCGTACGGCCGTGGCGGCGGGCTTCGGCCTGCTGCGGCTCGCCGGGGCTCCCTCGCTGGGCTGGCTGGACGTCAAGACCTCCGGCGGCGTCGAGGTGGAGACGATCGAGGCCGCCGTCGACGAGGAGCTGGCCCGGTTCGCCGCCGAAGGTCCCACGCCCGGGGAAATGGAGCGGGCCCAGGCGCAGTTGGAGCGCGAATGGCTCGACCGGCTCGGCACCGTCGCCGGGCGCGCCGACGAACTGTGCCGCTACGCCGTCCTGTTCGGCGACCCGCAGCTGGCCCTGACCGCCGTGGGCCGCGTCCTGGACGTCACCGCGGAGGAGGTGCGCGCGGCGGCCGCCGCGGCCCTGCGTCCCGACAACCGGGCCGTGCTGGTCTACGAGCCCATCGAGCCGGCCGACGAGGCCGCCGAGGGCGAAGAAGGCACCGACGCGCACGAGGGGGCGGCCAAGTGAGCGACGCCGCCGTGACTGGAGTAGCCATGGAGTTCCACCCGCAGCCCACCCCCGGCACGGCCCGCCCCTGGGCCTTCCCGGCGCCCGAGCGGGGCACTCTGCCCAACGGGCTGACCGTGCTGCGCTGCCACCGCCCCGGCCAGCAGGTCGTCGCCGTGGAGATCTTCCTCGACGCGCCGCTGGAGGCCGAGCCCGAGGGCCTGGACGGCGTGGCCACGATCATGTCGCGGGCACTCTCCGAGGGCACCGACAAGCACAGCGCCGAGGAGTTCGCCGCCGAGCTGGAGCGCTGCGGAGCCACGCTCGACGCGCACGCCGACCACCCCGGCCTCCGGGTCTCCCTGGAGGTCCCGGCCTCCCGGCTGGCCAAGGCGCTCGGCCTGGTCGCCGAGGCGCTGCGGGCTCCCGCCTTCGCGGAGAGCGAGATCGAGCGCCTGGTGGGCAACCGCCTCGACGAGATCCCGCACGAGCACGCCAACCCTTCCCGGCGCGCCGCCAAGCAGCTCTCCAAGGAGCTGTTCCCGGCCACCGCCCGGATGTCCCGCCCGCGCCTGGGCACCGAGGAGACGGTCCGGCGGATCGACGCGGCCGCCGTGCGCGCCTTCTTCGAGGCCCACATCCGCCCGTCCACCGCCACCGCCGTGATCGTCGGCGACCTGACCGGCATCGACCTCGACGCCCTGCTGGCGGAGACCCTCGGCGACTGGTCCGGCAACACCGCCCAGGCCCGGCCGGTGCCGCCGATCACCGCGGACGACACCGGCCGCGTCGTCGTCGTGGACCGCCCCGGCGCGGTCCAGACACAGCTGCTGATCGGTCGCATCGGCGCCGACCGGCACGAGCGCGTGTGGCCCGCTCAGGTGCTCGGCACGTACTGCCTGGGCGGCACCCTCACCTCCCGGCTGGACCGGGTGCTGCGCGAGGAGAAGGGCTACACCTACGGTGTGCGCGCCTTCAGCCAGGTGCTGCGCTCCTCCGGCCCGGACTCGGGCGGCGCGGCGATGCTCGCGATCAGCGGCTCGGTGGACACGGAGTCCACCGGACCGGCCCTGGAGGACCTCTGGAAGGTCCTGCGGACGCTGGCCGCCGAGGGGCTGACCGACGCCGAGCGGGAGACGGCCGTGCAGAACCTGGTGGGTGTCGCCCCGCTGAAGTTCGAGACCGCCGCCTCCGTCGCGAGCACCCTGGCCGATCAGGTCGAGCAGCACCTCCCCGACGACTACCAGGCCCACCTCTACGCCCGGCTCGCCGAGACGGGCACCGTGGAGGCGACCGCCGCCGTGGTCAACGCCTTCCCGGTGGACCGCCTGGTCACGGTCCTCGTGGGGGACGCCGCGCAGATCGCCGAGCCGGTGAAGGCCCTCGGGATCGGAGAGGTGACCGTCGTCACCGGCTGACTCCCCGCCCCGCACGGCCGTCCGGGGGCGACCCGGACGAGCCCGGCGATGAGCCCGCCCGGCCCCGGTGGTGAACCCGCGCGAAGCCTGCCGTGAACCTGTGCGACCCCTGCCGTGAACAGGACCCCGACGAAAGAGTTTTCGTCGGGGTCCTGAGCTTTGGTGCGCTTGGTCCCTTTTGGTCCTCTTTGTTGGCTTGGTTGCCTGTCTGCCCTGTGGGATGTGCGACAAATCCCCTTGTCCGTTTGGTGATGGGAAGTCGCCCCGCCTAGCGTCGGCCCGGCTGTCCGTCACCCGTATGCCGCAGCCGCGGCGCCGGGCAGTCATCGCCGAGTCCCCGTCAGGCGCGAGCCTGGGGAGCCGGGGACCCACGCAGTCCCTGGGGTGAATCGGGGGCCCGTACCGCGCAACCGGCGCGGGCATCCGTAGGAGACCTTCCTGCTCCGAACCCGTCAGCTAACCCGGTAGGCGAGAAGGAAGGAAAGGAACCAGCCCCTCCATGGCGTTCACCCGTGCCACCGGGAAGCACCGTGCCCCGAGCCGCCTCACGCGCCGGAGCGTCCGGGCCGCAGGCATCGCGGCCCTGGCCACCACCGGAGTCCTCGGCTCGCTGTCCTCCCCGGCCCTCGCCGCGGACACCGAGGCCACCAAGGTCGCCGACACCGGCCTCACCCAGGCTCTGTCCCTCGACGCCGCCCTCGCCGAGCAGATCGACGCACAGGCCGACGCCCAGCAGCGGCAGGCCGACGCGGCCGCCAAGGCCAAGGCCAAGGCCGCCGCCGAGGCCCGCGAGAAGGCCGCCAAGGCCAAGGCGAAGGCCGAGGCCGAGCGCAAGGCCGAAGCCCGCGCCAAGGAGATCCGCGAGGAGAAGGCCCGTGCCGCCCGCGCCGCCGAGCGCGCCCGGCTGAACGCCTTCCACCTCCCGGTCGCCGGCTCCCACGTCACCACCGGCTACAACGCGGGCGGCTCCCTCTGGTCCTCCGGCAGCCACTCCGGCGTGGACTTCCAGGCCGCGTCCGGCAGTTCCGTCGTCGCCGTCGGCGCCGGTACCGTCGTCGAGGCCGGCTGGGGCGGTGCGTACGGCAACAACATCGTGCTCCGGATGGCGGACGGCACCTACACCCAGTACGGCCACCTCTCCTCCATCGGCGTCTCCGTCGGCCAGAGCGTCTCCTCCGGCCAGCAGATCGGCCTCTCCGGCTCCACGGGCAACTCCACCGGCCCGCACCTGCACTTCGAGGCCCGCACCACCCCCGACTACGGCTCCGACATGGACCCCGTCGCCTACCTGCGCTCCCACGGTCTGAACGTCTGACCCACCCCGCGCCACCCACCGTCCGAAGGCCCCGGCACCCGCCCGGGGCCTTCGGGCATTCCCGCGTGAAGATATCCCTCGATTCCGGCCTGCCATCGGAAATTCCAGCGGATTGTCATAGAGTCACGGAACAGACGTCGGGCGGCCGCGTTTCGCGGGGATCAAGGCGGAGGTTCGGATATGCGCATTCCCGCGCATTCGGTATGCACGGCAATCCGTGACGACATCGTCTCCGGTGTCTACGAGCGCGGCAGCCGCCTCACCGAGGAGCTGCTGGCCCGCCGCTACGGGGTCTCCCGGGTCCCGGTCCGCGAGGCGCTGCGCACACTGGAGTCCGAGGGTTTCGTGGTCACCCGCAGACATGCCGGCGCCTGTGTCGCCGAGCCCACCGCGCAGGAGGCCGCCGACCTCCTGGAGGTGCGGATGCTCCTGGAGCCGCTGGGGGCGGCCCGCGCCGCCCACCGCCGCACCGAGGCCCACCTCAAGGTGCTCCGCGGTCTGGTCAGGCTGGGCCAGGAGCGGGCCCGCCGGGGTGAGGGGGAGGATCTGCGCTCGCTGGGCGGCTGGTTCCACGAGACCCTCGCCCAGGCCTCAGGCAGTCCCGGGCTCATCGCGCTGCTCACCCAGCTCCGGCACAAGATCGCCTGGATGTACCTGGTCGAGCAGCCGGTCAGGCCGGTCGAGTCCTGGGCCGAGCGCGGTGCGATCGTGGACGCCGTGGCGCGCGGCGACGCCGAACGCGCGAGGGCGCTCACCGCCCAGCACGCGGAACGCTCCACCGCCGAGCACCGGCTCCGCCGCCCGGATCTCGCGGCGCGCCGCACCGCTCCCGTTCCTCCGGTGAGGAGTTCGCAACACGGCGTAAACACGGCGGGTGTCCGGCATTAACAGAAGCGCCGTATACAAAGAAGAGTAATTCCGAAGTGCGCTTTCGTGCTGCCCGCATTTTCGAGAAACGGCTCTTTCCCGAAAGCGAAAGAGCCGTGACCCCTTCACGAGGTCACGGCTCTCGCGCGGGTCGCATCCGGACGGACCGGAGGCGGAGGGGTCAGACGGTCTCCGGGAGCTCTTCCAGGCCCTCGGCGACCAGCTTCGCCAGCCGGTCCAGGGCGGCCTCGGCGTCGTCCGCGTCGGACGCGAGCACGATCTCCTCGCCACCCTGCGCGCCCAGGCCGAGCACGGCCAGCATGGAGGCGGCGTTCACCGGGTTGCCGTCGGCCTTGGCGATCGTCACGGGGACGCCGGAGGCCGTGGCGGCACGGACGAAGATGGAAGCGGGGCGGGCGTGCAGGCCCTCGGCCCAACCGACGTTTACGCGGCGCTCAGCCATGGTTCTGCCCTTCACATATCAACGGTTGTCTAGACCAGTCTCTCATGCGGTGCGTGGTGCTGTGCCCGGCCTCCGGTCCGGCCGTAGGCTTTGGCCATGGAGCCCACGCCGGAACAGCGTCCGCATCTCGCGTACCCCGACCACTGGGAAGCGGACGTGGTGCTCCGTGACGGGGGCACCGCACGCATCAGGCCGATCACCACGGACGACGCCGAGCGACTGGTCAGCTTCTACGAGCAGGTGTCCGACGAGTCGAAGTACTACCGCTTCTTCGCCCCGTATCCCCGCCTATCGGACCGGGACGTGCACCGCTTCACCCATCACGACTACGTCGACCGGGTGGGACTGGCCGTCACGACCGGCGGCGAGTTCATCGGGACCGTCCGCTACGACCGCATCGACGACCGGGGCCGCCCCGCCTCCGCCCCCGCCGACGAGGCCGAGGTCGCCTTCCTCGTGCAGGACGCCCACCAGGGCCGCGGGGTCGCCTCGGCGCTGCTGGAACACATCGCCGCGGTCGCCCGCGAGCGCGGCATCCGGCGCTTCGCCGCCGAGGTGCTCCCCGCCAACAACAAGATGATCAAGGTGTTCCGGGACGCCGGGTACACCCAGCGGCGCAGCTTCGAGGACGGCTCCGTCCACCTCACCCTCGACCTCGAACCCACCGAGAAGTCCCTCGCCGTCCAGCGCGGCCGCGAACAGCGCGCCGAGGCCCGCTCGGTGCAGCGCCTCCTCGCGCCCGGTTCCGTCGCGGTCATCGGCACCGGCCGCACCCCCGGTGGAGTGGGCCGCACGGTCCTGCGCAACCTCCTCGCCGCCGGCTACACCGGCCGCGCCTACGCGGTGAACCGCGCCTTCGACGAGGGCCCGGCCACGCTCGACGGGGTCCCCGCCCACCGCTCGCTCGGCGAGATCGACGAACAGATCGACCTCGCCGTCATCGCCGTCCCCGCCCACCGGGTGCCCGAAGCCGTCGCCGACTGCGGCGAACACGGCGTCCAGGGTCTGGTCGTCCTCTCCGCCGGTTACGCCGAGCGGGGCGCCGAGGGCCGCGCGCTCCAGCGCGAACTGGTCCGCCAGGCCCGCTCGTACGGCATGCGGATCATCGGCCCGAACGCCTTCGGCATCATCAACACCGCCGACACCGTCCGGCTGAACGCCTCCCTCGCCCCCGAGTCGCCCGCCCGCGGCCGGATCGGCCTGTTCACGCAGTCCGGCGCGATCGGCATCGCCCTGCTCTCCGGCCTCCACCGGCGCGGCGCGGGCCTGTCCTCGTTCATCTCGGCGGGCAACCGGGCCGACGTCTCCGGCAACGACTTCCTCCAGTACTCCTTCGAGGACCCGGACACCGACGTCGCCCTGCTCTACCTCGAATCGCTCGGCAACCCCCGCAAGTTCACCCGCCTCGCCCGCCGCACCGCCGCCGTCAAGCCCGTCGTCGTGGTCAAGGGCGCCCGGCACAGCGGCACCAACCCGCCCGGCCACGCCGTCCCGGTCAGCCGCATCCCCGACACCACGGTCTCCGCGCTGATGCGCCAGGCCGGTGTCATCCGGGTCGACACCGTGACCGAGATGGTCGACGCCGGGCTCCTGCTGGCCGGCCAGCCCCTCCCGGCCGGCCCCCGGGTCGCCATCCTCGGCAACTCGGAGTCCCTCGGTCTGCTGACGTACGACGCCTGCCTCGCCGAGGGGCTGCGCCCGCGCCCGCCGGTCGACCTCACCACCGCCGCCTCCCCGCAGGACTTCCGCGAGGCCCTGGCCGAGGCGCTGGCGGACGGGACCTGCGACGCCGTGATCGTCACCGCCATCCCGTGGGTGGGGGAGAACGGGGAGGCCGAGACCGGCGACGGCGAGGTGCTGGCCCAGGCCCTGACCGGGGCGGTGGCCGGGGGATCGGCCAAGCCGGTGGCCGTCGTCCACGTCGAGATCGGCGGCCTCGCCGAGGCCCTGGCCGCCGCGAGCAGCACGGTGGCGCCCCGTCCCCGGACCACCGCGCCCCGGACAGCATCCCCGGAACCAGCCGCGGACCGTGCCTCGACCACGACCACGACCACGACCCCGGACGGGACCGCGACCACCACCCCGGCGACGCCCGCAGCCCGGACGGGGTCCACCGCGCCCGGAACGGCGACCACCCCGGCAGCCCCCGGAACGCCGACGGCTCACCCCGCCTCTCGCCGTGCCACCGCTGTGCCGGTCCCCGGAACGGCGACCTCCACGACACCTGCCTCCGGAACGCCGACCCCCGCGACGCCCACATCCGGAACAGCGACCTCCGCAAGGCCCGCACCCGAAGCCGCAGCGCCCGAAGCTCCGCCCCGCCCCGGCCGCATCCCCGCCTACCCTGCCGCCGAACGTGCCGTGCGCGCTCTCGCCGAGGCCGTGAAGTACGCCCAGTGGCGGCGGCAGGCGGCCGTCCCCGGCAAGGTCCCCGAGTTCCTCGACGACACCATCGACGAGGCGGGCGCCGCCGCCCTGATCGAGGAGCAGCTCGTCACCGCACCCGATCCGCGCGGGCGCCCGCTCACCCACGACGAGGCCCGCGAGCTGCTCCGCCACTACGGCATCGACGTACGCCCCACCCTGCCCGCCCCCGATCCCGAGTCGGCCGTCGCCGCGGCGGCCCGGCTCGGCTACCCGGTGGCCCTCAAGACCACCGCGCCCCACCTGCGCCACCGCGCCGACCTCGGCGGGGTCCGCCTCGACGTCGCCGACGAGGAAGCGCTGCGCCGGGCGTACGGAGAGCTCACCGACCTCCTCGGCAAGCCCGCCGAACTGCTTCCCGTCGTCCAGGCGATGGCCCCGCGCGGCGTGGACACCGTCGTGCGGGCCTCCATCGACGCGGCGGCCGGGGCGATCCTCTCCTTCGGCCTCGCGGGAGCGCCCTCCGAACTGCTCGGCGACACCGCGCACCGGCTGGTCCCCGCCACCGACCGGGACGCCGCCGAGCTGATCCGGTCCATCAGGGCGGCCCCGGTGCTGTTCGGCTGGCGCGGCTCGGCCCCGGTCGACACGGCCGCGCTGGAGGAGCTGCTGCTGCGGCTGTCCCGGCTGGTCGACGACCACCCGGAAGTGGTCTCCGTCGCCCTCGAACCCGTCGTGGTCGCCCCGCAGGGACTCACCGTGCTCGGGGCGAGCGTCCGCCTCGCCCCGCCGCCCGCCCGGAGCGACGTCGGCCCCCGCCGCCTTCCGAACTACTGAGGCCGGTGGCCCCCGGGGCGTCCCCGGCAGCCACCGGCCCGCCGTAGGATGGTGCCCATGGCAAAGACCGGTACGACGACCAAGGGGCTGCGCGCGGCGATCGAGCGCAGCGGCTACTACCCGGCCCTCGTGGCCGAGGCGGTGGAGGCCGCCGTCGGCGGGGAGCCGGTCGCTTCGTACCTGGTCCACCAGGAGACCACGTTCGACTCCAACGAGGTCCGCCGCCATGCGACGGTCCTCGTCCTGACCGAGCACCGGTTCATCGTCAGCCACACCGACGAGCAGGCCGCCGACACCAGCTCCCCGACGCCGTACGCCACCACTTCCACCGAGTCGGTCAAGCTGGAGCGGATCTCCTCCGTCGTCGTCAGCCGGGTGGTGGCCAACCCGGAGAAGTACGTCCCGGGCACCCTGCCCCGCGAGGTCGTCCTGACCATCGGCTGGGGCGCGGTCTCCCGGATCGACCTGGAGCCCGCCGCCTGCGGCGACTCCAACTGCGAGGCCGACCACGGCTACACCGGCAGCTCCACCGCCGACGACCTGAGCCTGCGGGTCAGCGAGGCCGGAGACGGCCCCGACGCCGTGCGCCAGACCCTCGCCTTCGCCCAGGCGCTCTCCGAGGCCACGGCCGCCACCGCGGCGAGTGGCCGCTGATGGTTCAGCCCGCCTGGCAGGACCCGGTGCCGCTGGCCCTCGACACCGCGCCCGTACCGGAGTACGGCAGCGGCTCGCTCGCGGACCTGCTTCCGACGCTCGCCGCCGGACTGGAGGTCCCGGGCTTCACCGCCGCGATCCCCGAGCTGACCCCGGCCGACCGCAACTGCGTCTTCCTGATCGACGGCCTCGGCTGGGAGCAGATCAAGGCCCACCCGGACGAGGCGCCCTTCCTGCACTCCCTGCTCCCCACCTCGCGCGGCGGCACCGGCCGCCCGCTCACCGCCGGCTTCCCCTCCACCACCGCGACGTCCCTCGCCTCCGTCGGTACGGGGCTGCCGCCCGGCGAGCACGGCCTCCCCGGCTACACCGCGCGCAACCCCGAGACCGGCGAGCTGATGAACCAGCTCCGCTGGAAGCCGTGGACCGAGCCGAAGGTCTGGCAGCCGCACCCCACGGTCTTCCAGCTCGCCGACGCGGTGGGCGTCCACACCGCGCAGGTCTCCGCGCCGATGTTCGAGCAGACCCCCCTCACCAGGATCGCGCTCAGTGGCGGCTCCTTCCTCGGCCGGCTCTCCGGCGAGGACCGGATGGACGTCGCCGCCCAGCGCCTGGCCGCGGGCGACCGCTCGCTCGTCTACACGTACTACAGCGAGGTCGACGGCAAGGGCCACCGCTTCGGCACCGACTCCGACGCCTGGCGCGGCCAGCTGATGTACGTGGACGGGCTCGCCCGACGCCTCGCCGAGCAGCTCCCGCCGCGCTCCGCGCTCTACATCACCGCCGACCACGGCATGATCGACATCCCGTTCGACGAGCAGTCCCGGATCGACTTCGACGAGGACTGGGAGCTGGGCGCGGGCGTCGCCCTCCTCGGCGGCGAGGGCCGCGCCCGCCACGTCTACGCGGTCCCCGGCGCCCAGGCCGACGTCCTGGCCGTCTGGCGCGAGGTCCTCGGTGAGCAGTTCTGGATCGCGAGCCGGGACGAGGCGATCGCGGCCGGCTGGTTCGGCCCGGTGATCGACGAGCGGGTCCGCGGACGGATCGGCGACGTGGTCGCGGCCGCCCACGACGACGTGATCATCACGGCCTCCGTCAACGAGCCGCACGAGTCGGCGATGGCGGGCGTGCACGGCTCCCTGACCCCCGTGGAACAGCTCGTCCCGCTCCTCGAAGTACGCTCGTAACCCCCCTCCTGCCACGCAGCCCCCTCCGAAAGGTGCTCGACCTCTCATGCCCGAGCTGGTGTTCTTCTCCGGAACCATGGACTGCGGAAAGAGCACGCTGGCCCTGCAGATCGGTCACAACCGCTCGGCGCGCGGCCTCCAGGGAGTGATCTTCACCCGGGACGACCGTGCGGGGGAGGGCAAACTCTCCTCCCGGCTCGGCCTGGTGACGGACGCCGTCGAGGCCGAGGAGGCCATGGACCTGTACGCGCACATCGTGGACCGGGTCAGCAGGGGCGGCCGGGTCGACTACGTGATCGTCGACGAGGCCCAGTTCCTCGCCCCGGGCCAGATCGACCAACTGGCCCGCGTGGTCGACGATCTCAAGCTCGACGTCTTCGCCTTCGGCATCACCACGGACTTCCGGACCAAGCTGTTTCCCGGCTCCCAGCGGCTGATCGAACTGGCCGACCGCATAGAGGCCCTCCAGGTCGAGGCGCTCTGCTGGTGCGGGGCCCGCGCCACGCACAACGCCCGGACGGTCGGTGGTGCCATGGTGGTCGAGGGGGAGCAGGTCGTCGTCGGGGACGTCGACCGGCCGGCGACGGAGATCGGTTACGAGGTGCTCTGCCGCCGCCACCACCGTCGCCGGGTGACCAGTGCCGCCGCACACGTCGGCGCGCTGTCGCCGGACGTTCTGCCGGTCCCCGCCGACTGACCGGACGTCGGCCGGGCACAACCCGAACAGCCGTGCACATCGGGCTCGGTGAGCCGGGAACCGCCGTTTTCCTGCTCGCTATACTCATCGGCGATCTGGTGTGAGTGGTGGCGGTGGTGGTGGAGGTGCGCCGGTGTTGATGACGGGAAAGATTCTTCGGTTCGACGATGTCCGCGGGTACGGGTTCATCGCGCCCGACCAGGGTGACGAGGACGTGTTCATGCACGCCAACGACCTTCTCGAGGAGAAGTACCTGTACCAGGCCGGCCGGCGGGTCGAGTACTTCCTGGAGTCGGGCGACAAGGGCCCCAAGGCGGGCGAGATCCGCCTGGTGCGGCAGGCTGCCCCACCGGCGGCCCGGGGGCCCCGGGGCGGTGCGGCGGTCCAGGACGTGGCGCACGACGAGGAAGCCGACTGCGACATCCTGACCGCCCCGGACTTCCAGAGCGAGGTGACCGAGGCGCTCATCGAGGCGGACGGCACCCTGACCGCCGCGCAGGTGCAGCATGTACGGCAGCGTCTGCTCCGCCTCGCCCAGGAGCACGGTTGGGTGGACCCCTCCTGACCTTCCCACGCCTCCGGAGGGCAGGACGTCCTCCGGAGGCGGACCGGCCGATGCGGTGACCGGTCGCCGGAGGTCAGCGTTCCGGCGACCGGACGACGGTGAACACGGCACCCTCCGGGTCCGCGACCGTCGCCGGCCTGCCGCTCACCCCTTCCCGCGGCGGCTGCAGGACGCGTCCGCCCAGCTCCACCACGCGGGCCGCGGCCCGGTCGGTGTCGGCGACCTCGAAGTACGTCATCCAGTGCGGCCCCCGGTCGCGCGGCAGCGCGTGGCCGACGCCGTGGAGGGCCGCCACCGCCGCGTCGCCCAGGTGCAGCGTCTGGTAGTCGAAGTCGGCCGAGAGCACCGCCTCCGTCTCGTAGCCGAAGACCGTCTGGTAGAACTTCGCGACCATCGAGGTCTCCCGGGTCACCAGCTCGTTCCAGACGGGCGTGCCGGGTGCGCCCGCCGACGTCGTGCCGATGTGGCGCCAGCCCTGCCAGATGCCGAAGACCGCCCCGCTCGGGTCGGAGGCGATCGCCAGCCGCCCGGCGTCCCCCGCGTCCAGCGGGCCGACCGCGACCGTCCCGCCGCAGGAGCGGATGGCCTCCGCCGTGGCGTCGGCGTCGTCCGTGGCGAGGTAGGTGGTCCAGGCGATGGGCAGATGCCGGTCGGGCGGCAGCTGGCCGATGCCCGCGACCTCCTCGCCGTGCAGCAGCCCGCGGACGTAGGGGCCCAGTTGGTCGGGGCCCGGCCGGAACTCCCAGTCGAACAGGGCCCCGTAGAACTCCTGGGTCGCGGTCAGGCCGTGCACGATCAGACTCACCCAGCAAGGTGTTCCGGGCGTGCGCCGGGCGGGAGCCTCGGTCATCGTCTTCTCTCTCCTCGGACCGTTGTGGTGGCCGTGCGGGGGAACGGGACAGCGACGCGGTCCCGGGTCAGGACGTGGTCGGCGGACCCCGTGCAGATGCTTGCACCCCCGGCGCGGGAGGCGCACCGGCCGCGCCGCGTCGTCCGGGTTCTCGGCGGAGGGCGGCCGGATTCCCGCCGGCCGTCCTGTCCGATGCCGTTACGGGTGCCGCCCCCG
Organism: Streptomyces sp. YPW6; assembly: GCF_018866325.1. Classification (NCBI taxonomy): domain Bacteria; kingdom Bacillati; phylum Actinomycetota; class Actinomycetes; order Kitasatosporales; family Streptomycetaceae; genus Streptomyces; species Streptomyces sp. YPW6. Next base: position 1,457,196 of record NZ_CP076457.1, on the reverse strand, counting down.
CTGCGCGAGGATGGCACCCATGAAGCCCATCATCACCGCATCCGAATGCGCGAGCGAGTCGGCCGGGACGCGGCCCCCCGTACTCCTGGACGTCCGCTGGCAGCTCGGCGGCCCGAACGGCCGCCCGGCCTACGAGGCCGGCCACCTGCCCGGCGCGGTCTTCGTCGACCTCGACACGGAGCTGGCCGGACCGGCGGGCGACGGCGGCCGCCACCCCCTCCCGGATCCGGAGGCCTTCGGCGCCGTGATGCGCCGGGCCGGGGTCGGCCAGGACACCCCCGTGGTGGTGTACGACGGCGGGAAGGGCTGGGCCGCGGCCCGCGCCTGGTGGCTGCTGCGCTGGACCGGGCACAGCGACGTGCGGGTCCTGGACGGCGGGCTCGCCGCGTGGACCGGTGACCTCAGCACGGAGATCCCCCGGCCCGCCGAGGGCGATTTCCGGCCGAAACCGGGTGCCCTGCCCACCCTGGACGCGGAGAGCGCGGCGGCCTTCGCCCGGTCGGGTCTGCTCCTGGACGCACGGGCGGCCGAGCGGTACCGGGGAGATGTGGAGCCGATCGACCGCGTGGGCGGCCATATCCCCGGGGCCGTCTCCGCGCCCACCACGCAGAACGTCGACGGGGACGGCCGCTACCTTCCGGCCGAACGACTGGCCGCGCGGTTCGCGGGCCTGGGCGCGAAGGCCGGCGCCGAAGGCGTGGGCGTCTACTGCGGATCCGGGGTATCCGGCGCGCACGAGGTGCTGGCCCTGGAGATCGCCGGCTTCACCGGTGTCCTCTACCCGGGCTCCTGGTCCGAGTGGTCCTCGGACCCCTCCCGGCCGGTCGCCACGGGGCCCGAGCCGCAGTAATCCCGCGGCGCCGGGCGACGACGAAGGAGCGGGGGCCGTACGCGATCGCGTACGGCCCCCGCTCCCACCGGTGGTCATCCCCGGTCAGTCCTGCTTCTTGCGCCGGGTGCCGAAGACGATCTCGTCCCAGCTCGGCACGGCGGCCCGGCGGCCCGGCCGGACTCCGTCCGCCTCCGCCTGACGGTCCGTCGTCCCGGTCAGCCGGTCGCGATGACCGGCGACCGCCCGGGGCATCAGCACATCCGCGTACGCGGACCCCGCCCCGGCCGCCGAAGCGGCGGCGGCCGGCGACTCGTCCGCCTCCGCCTCCTCCGCCGGTTCCAGCGCGGCCGGCTCGGGCTGTACGGGCCGCTCCGGCACGACCATGTCGCCCCGGAAGCTCGGCACCGCCTCCAGCAGGCTGGTCAGCGAGTCACGCTCACCGGCCGACGCGCTGCTCACGTACTCCTCGGGCTCGGCGACCGGCGTCGCCCGCTCGATCTGCCGGTCCAGCGGGCGCTCGCGCTCGGCCTGCCGGTCCAGACTCCGGTCCAGCGGACGGTCGCGCGGCAGGCGGGCGATCCGGGGCACGAACGGGAAGCTGGGCTCCGGCGCTGCGACGTCGTCGGTCTCGCCGATCAGCGAGCGTGCCTCGTCGTCCAGCGCCTGGACCAGCCGCCTGGGCGGGTCGTACGTCCAGCTCGCCGAGTGCGGTTCGCCCGCGACCCGGTAGACGAGCAGGACTTCCCAGGTGCCGTCGTCACGGCGCCACGAGTCCCACTGGACGGTTTCCTTGTCGGCGCCGCGCAGCAGGAGCCGCTCCTGCACCGCCTCGCCGAGCTGGGGGCCGGTGTTCTCGCCGGGACGGCGCACAGGAGTCTTCCGGGCCCGCTCCGCCATGAAAGCGCGCTCCGCGAGCACGGGGCCCTCGAAGCGGCGTACACGGTCGACGGGGATGCCCGCGAACTGAGCGACCTCCTCCGCGGAGGCACCGGCCCGTATGCGGGCCTGGATGTCGCGGGGACGGAGGTGGCTCTCCACCTCGATCTCGATCTGGCCGAGCCGGGCGCGGTCGTTGCGCACGGCGGCGCGCAGCCGCTCATCGATCGGAAGCGTGTACTCCGTGCTGTCCGCAGCCTTGAGCACCAGTCGTGTGCCGTCGTTGGAGACGGCCACGACACGCAGTTCGGGCATGGGGACCTCCCGGGTGGTGCCTGCCGACGTCACGTGCGTCGCTGCTTCCGCTAGTCGAGTGTGACCTGCCCGGGTGCAGCCTGCCACAACCTTGCCAAATTGCCCGGCGTGTCGGGCGCTCGCCCTGGTTCGCCCACCTAGGGTGCCGCCGTCGGCTCCTCCGGTGGCTGCGGCTTCCCACGTCGGAGTCCGCCCCAGGGCTCGTCACAGTACTCCATTCGGGCCACCGGGGTGGACCGGCGCGCCGCCGAAGTTCTCGCGGAGTGCGGGAGTTGAAGTACCCAGTTCTCGGCGAAATGCCCTCGATGCGTGTCGTGCTTCACACAATCACCGGAAACGGAACTATCCACTTCGCTCATTTGTCCCTTCCTGTTGCAGAGTGGGAGAGATGTCAAGCAGGGGCTGGTAATGGTTCAGAAGCCGGAAAGTGACGCAGAACCCAAGGAGAAGCGCATAGATCTGAGCCTCCCGCAGGTCGCCGGGAGCGCCGTGGCGGCCGTCGCGGCAGCGGTGCTGGCCTCGCAGTTGGGCGTGTACGGCACCATCGCCGGCGCGGGAGTGATGAGCGTCGTCGCCACCTGCGGCGGCTCGGTCTTCCAGCACTTCTTCCGCCGCACCGGCGAGCAGATCCGCGAGGTGACGGTTCAGGTGACCCACCCGGAGGGCCGCCAGGTGACCGTGCGCACCAAGGAGACGACGCCCGCCGGGCGAAGAGCCGCCGCCCGGCGGACTGAACCGGACCCGGTGGAGGAGCCGCCGGCGGGCGACGCCACCACGGTGCTGCCCACGGTCGGCCCGGGCACGGTCCCGGAGGTGGTCCCGGACGCGGAGAGCACGCAGCTCCTGAGGCCGCTCGACGCGGACCGGACACAGCTGCTGCGTCTCGGCGACGAGCGGACCCGGATGCTCCGCGTCCCGCCGGCCGGAGGCCCCGGAGCCGACGCGGACCGTACCCAGCTGCTGCCGCGCGCCGACGACCGTACGCAGATGCTCCCGGCGGCCGGAGCAGATCCGGCCGCCGTTCCCGACGACGCCTTCGGCGAGGGGGTCACCCACGGCACCCGGCTGCGCGGCTGGAAGCGCCCGGCGCTCGCCGCCGCCGCGGTCTTCGCGGTCTCGATGGCCGGGATCACCGCGTTCGAGGTGCTCTCGGGCAACGACCTCAGCGGCGGCCAGGGCACCACCCTCGGCTCCGTGGTCCGCGGCGGCGACCGGGGCTCCGGCCCCGCTGGCCCCACCCCCTCCGGGGACACCGGCCAGGGCGGGGGAGCGGACGAGCAGGCTCCGACTCCCGGCGACGGCACCGGATCCGCTCCTGCCACGGACGGCGGCGACGGCGGCGCGAGCCCGGACCCGGGTACCGGTACGGGCGGTGAGAACCCGACCACCGAGCCCAGCCCGACCCCCACGCCCTCCGGATCCGCCGGTGAGCCCACCCCCGACCCGACCGGGCCCACTCCCTCGGACCCCGGAGACACCGGCGACGGGGAACCCCCGGCCGGCACGGACGCCGGCCCCGGAGCGGGCGAACAGGGCCCGCCCGGCGCCGACGCCGAGTGACCTGCGTACGCACGCGAACCCCTCGGCCCCGGTCCCCCGCTCGCTCGCGGGGGACCGGGGCCGAGGGCACACCGGACGCGGTCCGGACTCAGTCGCCGAGCACGCGCCGCAGATAGTCGTTGCCGAACATCCGGTCCGGGTCCAGCCGGTCGCGCAGGGCGGTGAACTCACCGAAGCGCGGGTAGACCCCGGACAGGTAGGCCGCGTCCCGCGTGTGGATCTTGCCCCAGTGCGGCCGGCCCGCGTGCGCCGTCATGATCCGCTCGACCGCGGTGAAGTACGAGCGGTGGGGCGTGCCCTTGTAGAGGTGCACCGCGATGTACGCGCTGTCCCGGCCGGACGCGGTCGACAGGGCCATGTCGTCGGCCGGAGCGGTGCGCACTTCGACCGGGAAGCTGATCTTCAGCGGTGACCGCTCGACCATGGCCTTCAGCTCCCGCAGCACCGTCACCGCCTGCTCGCGCGGAACGGCGTACTCCATCTCCACGAACCGCACCCGGCGCGGGCTGGTGAACACCTTGTACGGGATGTCGGTGTACGTACGCGCCGACAGCGCCCGGCTGGAGAGCCTGGCGATCGAGGGGATCGTCGCCGGGACCGCGCGGCCGAGCGAGCAGGCCACCTGGAAGACCCCGTTGGACAGCAGCTCGTCCTCGATCCAGCCGCTGACCCGGCCGGGCGGGGCGGCCGGACCGGCGCTGCGGTTGTTGCGCTTGGTGTTGCAGTTCCCGGTGTGCGGGAACCAGTAGAACTCGAAGTGCTCGTTCTCGGCCACGAGCTGAGCGAAGTCCGCCGTCACCCGGTCGAAGGCCATGGGCTCCTCGCGGGCCGTCAGCAGGAAGACCGGCTCCACGGCGAGGGTGACGGCGGTGATCACCCCGAGGGCGCCGATCCCGACCCGGGCCGCGGCGAAGACCTCGGGGTTCTCCTCGGCCGAGCAGACCAGCACCGTGCCGTCGGCGGTGACCAGCTCCAGCGCCCTGATCTGGGCGGATATCGAGGCCGATTCGCGGCCCGTGCCGTGCGTACCGGTGGAGGTCGCCCCGGCGATCGTCTGCTCCATGATGTCGCCCATGTTCGTGAGCGACAGGCCCTCCCGGGCGAGCGCGGTGTTCAGCCGCTTGAGCGGAGTGCCCGCCTCCACCGTCACGGTCATCGCCTCCCGGTCGATGTCCCGGATCCCGGTGAGCAGATCGGGGCGTATCAGCACCCCGTCGGTGGCGGCCGCCGCCGTGAAGGAGTGGCCGGAACCCACCGGCTTCACCTTCAGCCCGTCCGCGTGCGCCCGGCGCAGCACGTCCGCGAGCTCGTCCACGGACGCCGGCGACTCGGTGCGGGCGGGTCGGGCGGTGACGGTGCCCGCCCAGTTACGCCACGCGCTCGTCGTGGTCCGTGCGTAGGTGTCGGTCATCTTCCCCGCGCCCTCCCGTCGCAGCCGGCCCGGCCAGCCGGCGATATCCCAGGAACGCCACCGCCGCCGCGAGCGCTCCCGCCACGGCGGGCACCGCGTACCCCGCCTTCGCCCCGGCGGCGTCGACCGCCCAGCCGGCGGCCGAGGAGCCGAGCGCCACTCCGACCGCGAGCCCGGTACTGGTCCAGGTCATGCCCTCGGTCAGCTTGGTGCGCGGTACGTGCGCTTCGACGAGGGCCATCGTGGTGACCATCGTCGGTGCGATGGCGAGGCCCGCGACAAAGAGCGCCACGGCCAGCAACGGAAGGTTCCCGGCCAGTAGGAGGGGGATCATACTCACGGCCATCGCGCAGACACCCACCAGCCACCTGGTCGCGGGGTTCCCCTTCAGGTGCAGCAGCCCGAACACGGCCCCCGCCAGACACGAGCCGAGCGCGTAGACGGCCAGCACGAGCGAGGCCGCGGCCTGGTGACCGCGCTCCTCGGCGAAGGCCACGGTCACCACGTCCACGCCGCCGAAGATCGCGCCCGTCGCCACGAAGGTGGCCACCAGGACCTGGAGCCCGCGCGAACGCAGCGCCGAGCCCCCGGTGTGCGGCGACCTCGGGTGCGGCACCGGCTCGGTCGCGCGCTGCGCGGTCAGCCAGAAGACGCCGGCCAGCAGGAAGGCGGCGGCGATCAGCGGTCCGGCCTCCGGGAACCACGCGGTGGACAGACCGATGGAGATGATCGGGCCGAAGATGAAGCACACCTCGTCGACGATCGACTCCCACGCGTACGCGGTGTGCAGATCCCGGCCGGAGCCCCGGTAGATCTCCGCCCAGCGGGACCGGACCATCGAGCCCACGCTCGGCACACAGCCCGCGCCCACCGAGAAGACGAAGAGCGTCCACTCCGGCGCGCCCTGCTGGGCGCAGATGAGCAGCCCCGCCACCGACGCCACCGCGACCAGCGTGACCGGCCGCAGCACCCGGCGCTGCCCGTAGCGGTCGACCAGCCGGGATACCTGGGGGCCGCAGACCGCCGCCGACATCGCCAGGGTGGCCGACAGCGCCCCGGCCAGCCCGTAGCGGCCGGTGAGCTGGGAGATCATCGTGACGACGCCGATGCCCATCATGGACAGCGGCATCCGGCCGAGGAAGCCTGCGGCGGAGAACCCCTTGGTCCCGGGGGCGGAGAAGATGGCGCGGTAGGGGCTGGGCAAGGGGTACTCCGGTCATGCCTGTCAGGCGTATAGCTGGGTCATACAGCTTACGGGCGGCCGGGGGCTCGGAACGCCGAATTCCGGGCGGACCGAGCAGTGGCTCCGGCGGGTTCGCCATCGGCCGTTCCCCGCTTTCCCGACGGACCGTCGGATGTCGGTTGCCGCCCTGTCGGAGGCGGGTGGCAGGATCGACGGCATGTCCGATCTGCGCGATCCCGCTCCCTACGACGCCCTGCTGCTGCTCTCCTTCGGCGGCCCCGAAGGCCCGGACGACGTGGTCCCGTTCCTGGCGAACGTGACCCGCGGCCGCGGCATCCCCGAGGAACGCCTCAAGGAGGTCGGCAAGCACTACTTCCTGTTCGGCGGGGTCAGCCCGATCAACGCGCAGAACCGCGCCCTGCTGGACGCGCTGCGCAAGGACTTCGCCGACCACGGCGTCGACCTCCCGGTCTACTGGGGCAACCGCAACTGGGCCCCCTACCTGACCGACGTCCTGCGCGAGATGACCACCGACGGCCACCGCCGGATCGCCGTCCTCGCCACCAGCGCCTACGCCTCCTACTCGGGCTGCCGCCAGTACCGCGAGAACCTCGCCGAGTCACTCGCCGCCCTTCAGGCCGAAGGCCTCGACGTACCCCGGGTCGACAAGCTCCGCCACTACTTCAACCACCCCGGCTTCGTGGAGCCCATGGTGGACGGGGTGCTCGCCTCGCTCGCCGGCCTCCCCGAGGACGTCCGCGCCGGCGCGCACATCGCGTTCACCACCCACTCCATCCCGACCTCCGCCGCCGACGCCTCGGGCCCCGTGGAGACGCACGGCGAGGGCGGCGCGTACGTGGCCGAGCACCTCGACGTGGCACGGCTGATCATCGAGGCGGTACGCGCCCGGACCGGCGTCGAGCACCCCTGGCAGCTCGTCTACCAGTCCCGCAGCGGCGCTCCGCACATCCCCTGGCTGGAGCCCGACATCTGCGACCACCTGGAGACCCTGCACGGCCAGGGCGCCCCCGCGGTCGTGATGGCGCCCATCGGCTTCGTCTCGGACCACATGGAAGTCCTCTACGACCTCGACACCGAGGCCGCCGCGAAGGCCGCCGAGCTCGGCCTGCCGGTCCGCCGCTCCGCCACCGTGGGCGACGACCCCCGCTTCGCCGCCGCCGTACGGGACCTGCTCCTGGAGCGTGCCGCGAGCGAACGCGGCCGGGCGGTCGAGCGCTGCGCGCTGGGGTCGCTGGGCCCCTCCCACGACCTCTGCCCCGTCGGCTGCTGCCCTGCCAGGGCCCCGAAACCCGCCGCAGCCGGCGCCGACAGCCCGTACGCGTAGCCCGTACGACCGCTCGTACGCCCACCTGACCGTGCGCACCGATCACCTGGGAGCACCGTGACCGACCCCGCCCTGTCCGAACTGCTCGACCTCGCTCGCGAAGCCGCCCGCCGCGCCGGAGCGCTGCTGCGCGACGGCCGCCCCGCCGACCTGGGGGTGGCCGCGACCAAGTCCAGCCCCATCGACGTGGTCACCGAGATGGACATCGCCGCCGAGAAGCTGATCACCGGCTACCTCACCGACTTCCGCCCCGACGACGGCTTTCTCGGCGAGGAGGGCGCCAGCTCCCCGGGCTCCACCGGCATCCGCTGGGTCATCGACCCGCTCGACGGCACGGTGAACTACCTCTACGGCCTGCCGACCTGGGCCGTCTCCATCGCCGCCGAGCGGGACGGCGAGCGGGTCGTGGGCGTCGTCGAGGCCCCGATGCGCAGGGAGACGTACCACGCTGTTCTCGGCGCAGGTGCGTTCGCGAACGGCGAAGCGCTGCGCTGCCGGCCCTCGGCTCCCCTGGACCAGGCCCTCGTCTCGACCGGCTTCAACTACGTCGCCCACGTCCGTGCCCACCAGGCGGACGTCGCCCAGCGGCTGATCCCCAGGCTCCGCGACATCCGGCGCGGCGGTTCGGCCGCCGTCGACCTCTGCGACGTGGCGGCGGGCCGCCTCGACGGCTACTACGAGCGCGGGCTGCACCCCTGGGACCTGGCGGCGGGCGACCTCATCGCCCGGGAGGCGGGCGCGCTGACCGGCGGCCGCCCGGGGCGGCCGGCCGACGGGGACCTGACGGTGGCCGCGACCCCCGGAGTCTTCGAGCCGCTGCAGGCCGCGCTCGACGAGCTGGGCGCCTGGCACGACTGACCCGACGCCCCTGGCGGGCCCTGAGACGCGACGGCACAGCACAGGGCCCCGGAAAAGCCTGGACAGCTTCCGGGGCCCTGTGGCGTACGGCTCAGGCGCTGGTGGCGCCGATCTGCACGCCGTGCTCGGCGGCGAGGCGGTGCAGATCGTCCAGCTCGCCCTGCTCGACCTCCGCGAGGAAGTCGTCGCCGTCCTCGCGCGCCCGCGTGAGGTCGGACTCGGTCGTCTTGATGCGTTGCAGCAGACCTGCGGTGAAAGCGTCCATGATGCGCCCCCTCATCGTGGGTCGGTGGCACGGGGGTGTGCCCGGGATACCCCCGGCCGAGGAGCCGGAGGAGCGGGTGATCGCGCCGCCGCTCCGGAGGAAAAAGGGGCGGACCGTGGCAGGCCACGGGACAGGCGTGATCGCGGGTGTGAAGCCCTCTTCCCCATGCCGCAGCTCAGAGAAACCTCAACTGGCCCGGAAAACCGCCGCTTTCCCGGCGGCGGTCCGCGGGAGGGCCCCGCCCACCGCCGCCTTACCGCCGGTTTACGTGGGTTGAGGGCAGGATGGAGGTACACGGTCGGCCCGGCTGCCCGTGTCCGAGCGGCCCTGCGCGGGCCGCTCGCTCTGTGAACCGACGAAGGACCGAAGGAAGGACTGCGCCGTGCGCGTACTCGTCGTCGAGGACGAGCAGCTGCTCGCCGATGCGGTGGCCACCGGACTGCGCCGGGAGGCCATGGCCGTCGACGTCGTCTACGACGGTGCCGCGGCCCTGGAGCGCATCGGGGTCAACGACTACGACGTCGTGGTGCTGGACCGGGACCTCCCGGTGGTGCACGGGGACGACGTCTGCCGCAAGATCGTCGAACTCGGCATGCCCACCCGGGTGCTCATGCTCACCGCATCCGGCGACGTCAGCGACCGGGTCGAGGGCCTGGAGCTGGGCGCCGACGACTATCTGCCCAAGCCCTTCGCCTTCAGCGAGCTGACCGCCCGGGTGCGCGCGCTGGGCCGCCGTACGACGGTGGCGCTGCCGCCCGTGCTGGAGCGCGCCGGCATCAAGCTCGACCCGAACCGCCGTGAGGTCTTCCGCGACGAGGTGGAGATCCAGCTCGCACCGAAGGAGTTCGCGGTGCTGGAGGTGCTGATGCGGAGCGAGGGCGCGGTCGTCTCGGCGGAACAGCTGCTGGAGAAGGCCTGGGACGAGAACACCGACCCCTTCACCAACGTGGTGCGGGTCACGGTCATGACGCTCCGCCGCAAGCTCGGCGAGCCGCCCGTCATCGTCACCGTGCCGGGCTCCGGATACCGGATCTGAGGACCATGGCCACCACACCGGAGCCGCCCGCGGCGCCACCGAAGCCCACCTGGGAGCCCAAGCAGGCGGCCCCCCCGTACCCCTGGCTGCGACCGACCATCCGGATACGGCTCACGCTGCTGTACGGCGGGATGTTCCTGATCGCGGGCATCGTGCTGCTGTCGATCATCTACATGCTGGCCGCGCAGGCGCTCCATGTCGGCAGCGAGCTGCCGTTCGAGATCGTCAGCGGCAAGGTCACCAGCGAGATCTGCAGCCTGCCCACGAACGCCAGTCCGGAGGCCTTCAACGCCGCGATGAACGCCTGCGTCAACAACCAGCGCAAGGCGGCCCTGGACACCCTGCTCAACCGTTCGCTCCTCGCCCTGCTCGGTCTCAGCGTCATCGCCTTCGCCTTCGGCTACGCCATGGCCGGACGCGTCCTGTCCCCGCTCGGCCGGATCACCCGGACGGCGCGCCGGGTGGCGGGCACCGACCTCACCCGGCGGATCGAGCTGGACGGCCCGGACGACGAGCTGAAGGAGCTGGCGGACACCTTCGACGACATGCTGGACCGGCTGGAGCGGGCTTTCACCGCACAGCAGCGGTTCGTCGGCAACGCCTCGCACGAACTGCGCACCCCGCTGGCGATCAACCGCACCCTGCTGGAGGTCCACCTCTCCGATCCAGGGGCCCCGCCGGAGCTCCATCAGCTCGGCAAGACCCTCCTGGCCACCAACGAGCGCAGTGAGCAGCTGGTCGAGGGCCTGCTGCTGCTGGCCCGCAGCGACAACCAGATCGTCGAGCGCAAACCGGTCGACCTCGCGGAGGTCGCCGAGCGGGCCATCGACCAGACCCGGGCGGAGGCGCTGGCCGGCCGGGTCGAGATCCGCGGCGAGCGGGCATCGGCCACGGTGCAGGGCAACGGGGTCCTGCTGGAGCGGATCGCCCTGAACCTCGTGCAGAACGCCGTGCGCTACAACGTGCCCGAGGACGGCTGGGTGGAGGTCACCACCGAGGTGCGGGACGGACAGGCCCTGCTGGTCGTCTCGAACACCGGCCCGGTGGTCCCGGCGTACGAGATCGACAACCTCTTCGAGCCCTTCAGAAGGCTGCGTACGGAGCGCACGGGCAGCGACAAGGGGGTCGGGCTCGGCCTGTCGATCGCACGATCCGTCGCGCGGGCCCACGGAGGCCGTATCATCGCGGAGCCCCGCGAGGGCGGAGGGCTCGTGATGCGTGTCACTCTGCCGGTCTGAGGGGTGCCCGATATGACTCTGCACCGAATCTCCATGTTCGCTTTGGGCGGAATTTTCAGGACCCGCTCCTGGGCGAGTCGTGTGTGATCGATCACAGGGTCGACTTTCCGGTCCTCCACGCTCCGTGATCACGACCCTGCCGGAAAGTCGGTAATCGTCCGGGTTTTCGGGGATCATTATCACGGGAAGTACACGGGGTGGCGCCCGTGAACTGCGCAGTCGGGACCGTGTACGGTCCCCATCGCCACCCAAGCCGAGCCTCGCCGAGGCGGCCGGTTGGGTGTCGATTGAGTAACAGGCCTTGATGTGAGGCAAAATCTCCGCCTCAGGTCGGGCACAAGTCCGGCCTCTCACGCGTTACGTGCGCTGAGACACCTAGACACCCAAGAGGGGGAGAGCGACATGGCAACGGATTACGACACCCCACGCAAGACCGACGACGATGTGGACCAGGACAGCCTCGAAGAGCTCAAGGCGCGTCGGAGCGACAAGACGGCCTCCGCCGTCGACGTCGACGAGTTCGACGCGGCCGAGGGCCTCGAACTGCCCGGCGCGGACCTCTCCAACGAGGAGCTGGCCGTCCGGGTGCTGCCCAAGCAGGCCGACGAGTTCACCTGCATGAGCTGCTTCCTGGTGCACCACCGCAGCCAGCTGGCCCGCGAGAAGAACGGTCAGCCCATCTGCCGCGACTGCGACTGAGGCTGAGTCGGCCGTGGCAGGCGAGACACCGTTCCGGAAGCGGCGCCCCTGGCGTCGGCACGGCCGGCCGGCCCAGCAGCAGGACGGTACCGGCGGCACAGGCCCGGCAGAAGGCGGTCACGCGTCTGCCGAGCGGTCCGCCGCCCCGCCGGACCACTCCGGCGGTTCCGACGACGAGCGAGGCCGTCCGGCCTCGCTCGAAGTGGCCGGGGCGGCAGCACTGCCGGACCCGACCGCGCGGCGGGACGAGCAGGACCGGGCGGAGCCCATGACCGGGGGCCGCCTGAACGCAGTGAAACGGGGCGTACGCAAGAGCGGGGAGAGCGCGAAGGTCCTGGCCGCCCAGCTGGCCGACCGCATCATCGACACGGCTCCGCGCGTGCCGGTGCGCGACCTCGCCACCCTGCGCAGGCAGTTCCCCGGGCTCGGCCCCGAGGAGCTGGCCGACAAGCTGGTCACGGGAGCCTGCCGGGGCACCGCGACCGTCGGCGCCGGCATCGGCGCCGCCGCGATGATGCCCGTACCGCCCGCGATGCTCGCCGAGCTGGCCGCGGAGGTGACCGGCGTCGCCGCGATCGAGATGAAGCTCGTCGCCGAGCTCCACGAGGTCTACGGCCGCCGCCCCCCGGGCAACCTCGGCCAGCGCAGTACCGCGTATCTGACGTCGTGGACCGAGGAGCGCGGCATCGACGTCACCCGGCCCACCACGCTCAACGCCGCCCTGGGCGGCCAGATGAAGCGTGAGCTGCGCCAGCAGATCATGAAGCGCATGGCGCGCAATCTGCCCAACCTGATCCCGTTCATGATCGGCGCCGCCGTCGGCGCCACGATGAACCGCCGCGACACCCGCAAGCTCGCCGACCGGGTCAGGGACGACCTGCGCAGGGACCAGATCCCCTGGGACCGGCTGCCCGCGCTGCCGCCGCTGGAGCAGCCGCTGAACCCGGCCGAGCTGCCCAAGGAGATCGAGGGGCACTGAGCGCCCCCGGGCCGCTCCGGCGAACGCACCGTCCCGGTGCACCCGACGAACGCGGCCGCGAGACGCCCCCGGCCGCTCCGGCGAACGGCTCAGGCGGCCGGTACGGCCCCCAGCGCCGCCGCCAGGCCCCGCGGGTCCCGGGTGGAGAGATAGATGTACGGAGTCGGGTCCTCGGGGTCCGTGACCTCCACCCGCACCGCCGTCTCCACATAGCCGCGCAGCAGCATGAACGCACGGGCGTCCGCCTTGTGCGTTCGCCAGGCCCGCGCCTCCTCGGCGTCCAGCACCTCGGGCTCACCGAGCGCCGACAGCGGGATCCGGGCTTCACCGGCGACCAGGGCCCCCGCCACCACCCGGATCCGGGCCGAGCCGTAACCGCTCACCACGAGCGCCGCCGCGGCCGCCCCGCCGACCAGCCCCGCGATCATCGGCAGGGTGCCCAGCGGCAGCAGCATCAGGGCACAGGCGACACCGACCCCGAAGGCGATGAACCACCAGGAACGGGGCGCGGTGAGACGTTCGTCGAAGGGCGGAGCGGAAGGCTGCATGGCACCAAGCTTGGCACGGCGCGCCCCGCACACGGCCGCGCGGGTAAGGTCTGCGCCTGTGAGTGGAACATCAGCAGCTCTGACACCCCCGGCCGACGCCGTCGCGCCGGTCCGGCACCCCGACGCGCCCGCCCCCGGCGAGCTTCTCGGGGCGCACTACGAACACTGCTTCGGCTGCGGCGGGGGACAGCCGCACGGACTGCACCTGATGGCGCGGGCCGGTGAAGGCGTGAGCGTCACCGCCGAGTTCACCGTGCAGCCCGCCCACCAGGGCGCCCCCGGCCTGGCCCACGGCGGCGTGCTCGCCACGGCACTGGACGAGACCCTCGGCTCGCTGAACTGGCTGCTGCGCACGATCGCGGTGACCGGACGGCTGGAGACCGACTACGTCCGCCCCGTCCCCGTGGACACCGTGCTGCACCTCGACGCCCGGATCACCGCCGTGCACGGGCGGAAGATCTACTCCACCGCCACCGGCCGGATCGGCGGCCCGGAAGGCCCCGTCGCGGTCCGGGCCGACGCCCTGTTCATCGAGGTCAAGGTCGACCACTTCATCGACAACGGGCGGCCCGCCGAGATCCGGGCGGCCATGTCCGACCCCGACCAGGTCCGGCGCGCCCGCGCCTTCGAGGTGAACCCGTGACCCGTGGTCCCGTCGACGTACTCATCCGCCTGACCGACCCGGACGTGCCGATTCCGGCGTACGGGCACCCGGGCGACGCCGGGGCCGACCTGGTGACCACCGAGGCCGCCGAGCTCGCCCCCGGCGAGCGCGCGGTGCTGCCCACCGGGGTCGCGATCGCCCTGCCCGACGGGTACGCCGCGTTCGTGCACCCGCGCTCCGGCCTCGCAGCCCGCTGCGGAGTGGCCCTCGTGAATGCCCCAGGGACGGTTGATGCCGGGTACCGTGGGGAGATCAAGGTGATCGTGGTCAACCTCGATCCACGCGAGAGCGTGCGATTCGAGCGGTTCGACCGGATTGCCCAACTGGTTGTCCAGCAGGTCGAGAAGGTGCGCTTCCACGAGGTGGCGGAACTTCCCGGCTCGGCGCGGGCCGAAGGGGGCTTCGGGTCCACCGGCGGCCACGCGTCGGTGGACGGCGCCGAGGGCCAGATCACCCGCGGTGGGAACAGCTACGCTTCGGTCGTATCCGACCGGGAAGGACAGTGACGTGTTCGGACGTCGCAAGAAGAGTGGTTCCGCCGAGGACGCGGCGGACGAGGTGCGCGAGGCCGAGCAGGTCGCCGACGAGTCAGGCGCATCCGACGAGGCCGGCACCGGCACGCGTCGGATGAATCTTCCGCCGGCGCCCCGGCCGGACGGACCCTGGGACAGCTCCGAGGTGTCCCAGCCCGGCGAGGGCCGGGTCGACCTGGGCGGCATCTTCGTCCCCGGGGTCGAGGGCATGGAACTGCGCGTCGAGGTGGCCGGGGACGCGATCGTCGCCGCCACCGTGGTGCTGCGCGACAGCGCGATCCAGCTGCAGGCCTTCGCAGCCCCCAAGAAGGAGGGCATCTGGGGCGAGGTCCGCGACGAGATCGCCTCGGGCATCACCCAGCAGGGCGGCGTTATCGACGAGGTCGAGGGACCGCTGGGCTGGGAGCTGCGCGCGCAGGTCCCCGTACAGCTCCCGGACGGCACGGGCGGGGTGCAGCTCGTACGCTTCGTCGGCGTCGACGGCCCCCGCTGGTTCCTGCGCGGAGTGATCTCCGGCCAGGGCGCCGTCCAGCCGGAGGCCGCCGGACTGCTGGAGACGATCTTCCGGGACACCGTGGTCGTCCGCGGCGAGGGACCGATGGCCCCCCGCGACCCGATCGTCCTCAAGCTCCCCAACGACGCCCAGATGGTGCCCGAGGGCGTGCAGCAGGAGGACCAGGAGAGCTCCAGGTTCTCCGGCGGCATGGGCCAGCTCCAGCGCGGCCCCGAGATCACCGAGGTCCGCTAGCGGACCCCGCACCGGCCGGTGGGCCGCATCCCTTCCCGGGGTGCGGCCCACCGGCCGTCGTCCGTACCGGCCCCCGGCCGTTGCCCGGCCGTGTGCCGTACACACATACTTGGCGGGCGACGACGCGGGCCGCATGACGACGGGGGAGCAGCATGACCGAGAGCACCAGCGGGCAGTCCGGCACGGCCCTCGCCGAGGACCCGGCCCGCGGCGTGATGGTCACGGTCGAGGACCTGCACCGCTCGTACGGGAGCGGAGCGGCGGCCGTGCACGCCCTGCGCGGAGTCTCGTTCCGGATCCCGCGCGGCGAACTGGTCGCGCTCAAGGGCCGCTCCGGCTCCGGCAAGACCACTCTGCTCAACCTGGTCGGCGGCCTGGACACCCCCGACAGCGGCCGGATCACCGTCGACGGCACCGAACTGGCGGGCCTCGGCGAGAAGGGCCTGCTGGAGCTGCGCCGCGAGCGGGTCGGTTTCATCTTCCAGTCCTTCGGCCTCATCCCGATCCTGACCGCGGCCGAGAACGTCGGCGTACCGCTGCGGCTGCGCAGGGCCGACCCCGACGAGCGCGACGAGCGGGTCGCCCTGCTGCTGTCCCTCGTCGGCCTCGCCGACCACGCGGAGCAGCGCCCCGGGGAGCTCTCCGGAGGCCAACAGCAGCGCGTCGCCATCGCCCGCGCCCTCGCCAACCGCCCCGCCCTCCTGATCGCCGACGAGCCCACCGGGCAGCTCGACGCCGAGACCGGGCTCGCCGTGATGGAACTCCTCCGCGCGGTCGTCCGCAGCGAGAACGTCACCGTCCTCGTCGCCACCCACGACCCCCAGCTGCTGGGCCTCGCCGACCGGGTCCTGGAGCTCAGCGACGGACACATCGTCGAGGAGTCCTGAGTCCCCGGCCCCGCTCCCCGGGCCCTCCCGGCGGGCATCAGAGTTCCGTCAATACGCCCCTCACCTGCACTCCCGGGACCGAACCACGGCCCGCGGCGGAGTAGCGTCGACGGCGGCAGCCGCACCGGGCGCGCCACCGGCCCCGGACACGACACGGCCGGACGGAAGAAGACAATGGGGCCATGGGACGCGGGACACTCCGGATCTACCTGGGCGCGGCACCGGGCGTCGGCAAGACGTACGCGATGCTCTCGGAGGCGCACCGCCGGGTCGAGCGCGGCACCGACTGCGTGGTGGCCTTCGTCGAGCACCACGCCCGGCCGCGGACCGAGGTGCTGCTGCACGGTCTCGAGCAGGTCCGGCGCAGCGAGATCGGCTACCGCGGCGCCGTCTTCACCGAGATGGACGTCGACGCCGTCCTGGAACGCGCTCCGGCCGTGGCCCTGGTCGACGAGCTGGCCCACACCAACGTCCCCGGCTCCCGCAACGCCAAGCGCTGGCAGGACGTGG
Source organism: Streptomyces sp. YPW6 (assembly GCF_018866325.1). Taxonomy (NCBI): domain Bacteria; kingdom Bacillati; phylum Actinomycetota; class Actinomycetes; order Kitasatosporales; family Streptomycetaceae; genus Streptomyces; species Streptomyces sp. YPW6. The sequence continues at coordinate 1,440,709 of NZ_CP076457.1, read as the reverse complement.
AAGAGCTGCTGAAGGCCGGGATCGACGTCATATCCACGGTCAACATCCAGCACCTGGAGTCGCTCGGCGACGTCGTCGAGTCGATCACCGGCGTCCGGCAGCGCGAGACCGTCCCCGACGAGGTGGTCCGCCGCGCCGACCAGATCGAGCTGGTCGACATGTCGCCCCAGGCGCTCCGCCGCCGGATGGCACACGGCAACATCTACCAGCCCGACAAGATGGACGCCGCCCTCTCGAACTACTTCCGCCCCGGCAACCTCACCGCCCTGCGCGAGCTGGCCCTGCTGTGGACCGCCGACCGGGCCGACGAGTACCTCCAGCAGTACCGGGGCGAGCACAACATCCGCACCACCTGGCAGGCGCGCGAGCGCATCGTCGTCGGGCTCACCGGCGGGCCCGAGGGCCGCACCCTCATCCGCCGTGCCTCCCGGATGGCCGCCAAGGGCTCGGGCAGCGAGATCCTCGCCGTCTACATCGCCCGCAGCGACGGACTGACCTCCGCCTCCCCGAAGGAGCTGACCTTCCAGCGGACCCTGGTCGAGGACCTCGGCGGCACCTTCCACCACGTCATCGGCGACGACATACCGGCCGCCCTGCTGGAGTTCGCCCGCGGCGTCAACGCCACGCAGATCGTGCTGGGCTCCAGCCGCCGCAAGACCTGGCAGTACATCTACGGCCCCGGGGTCGGCGCGACCGTCGCCCGCGAGTCGGGACCCGACCTCGACGTCCACATCGTCACCCACGAGGAGGTCGCCAAGGGCCGCGGCCTGCCCATCGCCAGAGGCGCCCGGCTCGGCCGCGCCCGGATCATCTGGGGCTGGCTCGTCGGCGTCGTCGGCCCCCTCCTGCTCGCGGTCTTCCTGCGCTCCATGGAGGACGCCCCGGGCCTCGCCAACGACGTCCTGCTGTTCCTCTCCCTGACGGTGGCCGCCGCCCTGCTCGGCGGGCTGAGACCGGCGCTGGCCTCGGCGGCCGTGGGATGCCTGGTGCTGAACTACTGGTTCACCCCGCCGACGCACACCCTGACCGTCCAGGACCCGGAGAACCTCGTCGCCATCGTGATCTTCTTCGCCGTGGCGGTGGCGGTCTCCTCCGTGGTCGACCTCGCGGCCCGGCGCACCCACCAGGCCGCCCGGCTGCGCGCCGAGTCGGAGATCCTCTCCTTCCTCGCCGGCAGCGTGCTGCGGGGCGAGACCGCCCTGGACGCCCTGCTGGAGCGGGTCCGCGAGACCTTCGCCATGGAGTCCGTCGCCCTGCTGGAGCGCAGCAGCGACGTGGAGCCGTGGACCCGAGCGGGCTCCGTCGGACCGGCCCCGGTCACCCGCCCCGACGACGCCGACGTGGACATGCCGGTCGGCGACCATCTGGCCCTCGCGCTCTCCGGCCGGGTGCTGCCCGCCGAGGACCGCCGGGTGCTCGGCGCGTTCGCCGCCCAGGCCGCCGTCGTCCTCGACCGCCAGCGCCTGGTCGGGGCGGCCGAGGAGGCCCGCAGACTCGCCGAGGGCAACCGGATCAGGACCGCCCTGCTCGCCGCCGTCAGCCACGACCTGCGCACCCCGCTGGCCGCCATCAAGGCCGCCGTCAGCTCGCTCCGCTCCGACGACGTCGCCTGGTCCGACGAGGACGAGGCGGAGCTGCTGGAAGGCATCGAGGACGGCGCGGACCGGCTGGACCACCTCGTCGGCAACCTGCTGGACATGTCCCGCCTCCAGACGGGCACCGTGACCCCCCTGATCCGCGAGATCGACCTCGACGAGGTGGTTCCCATGGCGCTCGGCGGCGTCCCCGAGGGCAGCGTCGACCTCGACATCCCCGAGACGCTGCCGATGGTCGCCGTCGACCCCGGACTCCTGGAGCGGGTCGTCGCCAACGTCGTCGAGAACGCCGTCAAGTACCACCACCCGGGCCGGGAGCCCGTCGCCGTGGCCGCCAGCGCGCTCGGCGACCGGGTCGAGCTGCGGGTGGTGGACCGGGGCCGCGGCGTCCCCGACGAGGCCAAGGAACGCATCTTCGAGCCCTTCCAGCGGTACGGGGACGCCCCCCGCGGCGCCGGCGTGGGGCTCGGCCTCGCCGTCTCCCGGGGCTTCGCCGAGGCCATGGGCGGCACGCTGGACGCCGAGGACACCCCGGGCGGCGGCCTGACCATGGTCCTGACCCTCGCCGCGGCGCCGGGCGGGACACGGGCCGGCCCCGAGCTGCCCGCGCGGGCCACCTCGTGACCCGTCCCCGGGCGCGCCCCGCCCGCCCCGACACGCTCCCGCCCCTTCCTCGTACCCCTCTGACAAGCCCGTACAGCAGAAAGGCAGGTCCGCGATGACCAGGGTGCTTGTGGTCGACGACGAGCCGCAGATCGTCCGCGCCCTCGTGATCAACCTGAAGGCCCGCCAGTACGAGGTCGACGCCGCGCCCGACGGGGCGACCGCCCTCCAGCTCGCCGCCGCCCGCCACCCCGACGTCGTCCTCCTCGACCTCGGACTGCCCGACATGGACGGGGTCGAGGTGATCAGGGGGCTGCGCGGCTGGACCCGGGTCCCCATCCTCGTCCTCTCCGCGCGGCAGACCTCCGACGAGAAGGTGGAGGCGCTGGACGCCGGGGCCGACGACTACGTCACCAAGCCGTTCGGGATGGACGAGCTGCTGGCCCGTCTGCGGGCCTCGGTACGCCGGGCGGAACCGGTCGGCCAGGAGGGTGGCACGGAGGACGTCGCCCTCGTCGAGACCGCGGGTTTCACCGTCGACCTGGCGGCGAAGAAGGTCCACCGGGCCGGCCGCGACGTACGCCTCACCCCCACCGAATGGCACCTGCTGGAGGTCCTCGTCCGCAACGCCGGCCGGCTGGTCAGCCAGAAGCAGCTCCTCCAGGAGGTCTGGGGCCCCTCCTACGGCACCGAGACCAACTATCTGCGGGTCTACATGGCCCAGCTGCGCCGCAAGCTGGAGGCGGACCCCTCGCACCCCCGCCACTTCGTCACCGAACCGGGTATGGGGTACCGGTTCGAGCGCGACTGACCCCCCACCTGCTCACTCTTTCGAGTGGTCATCGCTGTCCTGGGTGTGCGGCGCACAGGACCGGTACGCTTCGGGTATGAGTGCTGTTCCCCGATCCGCGAAAGCCGGGAAGGCCGGGAAGGCGGAGAAGCCGTCCGGGCGCTTCCGCCGGATGCTCGACCGGCTCTCCAGCTCCCAGGAGGACCTGGAGTCCCAGGAGCTGCGGGACGACGCGCAGGCCACCGGGTGCACCCGGATCTCCGAGTGCTCCGACCGGCAGATCGTGAAGGTGGCTGGTACGTTGCGGACCGTCACCCTCCGTCCCCGGGCCGGAGTGCCCGCCCTGGAGGCGGAGCTCTTCGACGGCACCGAGCCGCTGGACGTGGTCTGGCTCGGCCGCCGGTCCATCGTCGGCATAGAGCCCGGCCGCAGGATCATCGCCTCGGGGCGGGTCGCCATGAGCCACGGCCGCCGGGTGCTGTTCAACCCCACATACGAACTCCGACCGCTCGGCAAGGAGTAGCCGGTGACGTCTCTCGACAAGCCGACGTCCGACACGGACCAGCCCCATCGCACCGACCCGCGGCACACCGGCGGGAGGCACGCCGCCCAGCAGGACGCGGAGTCGAGGGCCGTCACCGAGGCCGCCCTGTTCGAGGCCTTCGGCGGTGTGCGCGGGATGGTGGAGACAGTCCTCCCCGGGCTGCTCTTCGTCTCGATCTTCACCATCAACAAGAACCTGCAGATCTCGGCCGTCGCGGCCCTGGTCGTGTCCTTGGCCCTCGTGGTCGTCCGGCTGATCCGTCGTGACACCGTCAAGCACGCCTTCAGCGGCGTCTTCGGGGTGGCCTTCGGTGTCGTCTTCGCGATGATGACGGGCAACGCCAAGGACTTCTATCTGCCGGGCATGCTCTACACCCTGGGCCTCTCGGTCGCCTACATCGCCACCGCCGCCGCCGGGGTGCCGCTGATCGGCCTGATCCTGGGCCCGGTCTTCAAGGAGAACCTCTCCTGGCGGACCCGTAACCCGGGCCGGAAGAAGGCGTACACCAAGGCCAGCTACGCCTGGGGCTTCATCCTGCTGGCCAAGTGCGCGATCCTCTTCCCGCTCTACTGGTGGGCCGACACCACCCAGTTCGGCTGGGTCCTCATCGCGCTGAAGATCCCGCCGTTCCTGCTCGCGGTCTATCTGACCTGGATCTTCCTCGCGAAGGCGCCGCCGCCCATCGACGTCTTCGCCGAGATGGAGGCCGAGGAACAGGCCGAGAAGGAGCGCAAGGCGCAGGCCGCCGCCGCGCTCCGCAACCCGGAAGCCTGATCCGCACGCCGCACGCCGCACGCCGCACGCCGCACGCCGGACGTGAAGGGGCCCGGAACCGCTCTCGCGCGGCTCCGGGCCCTCTTCTCGCACGGTGACCGGCTCAGCCGTCGCCCTCGTCAGGGCTCCGCCGGACCGACAGCAGGTCCTCCAGCTGCTCCTCACGCGCCTGGGCGGCCACGAACAGCAGCTCGTCCCCGGGCTCCAGGGACTCCTCGGGGCTCGGCGTCAGCACCCGCTGACCCCGGATGATCGTCACCAGCGAGGTGTCCGCGGGCCAGGCCACATCCCCGACGCGGATACCGGCCAGCGCCGACTCCGGCGGCAGGGTCAGCTCCACCAGGTTGGCGTCGCCGTGGCTGAAGCGCAGCAGCCGGACCAGATCACCGACGCTCACCGCCTCCTCGACCAGGGCCGACATCAGGCGCGGCGTCGAGACGGCGACGTCCACGCCCCAGGACTCGTTGAACAGCCACTCGTTCTTAGGGTTGTTCACCCGGGCCACCACGCGCGGCACCCCGTACTCGGTCTTGGCGAGCAGCGAGACGACCAGGTTCACCTTGTCGTCCCCGGTCGCGGCGATCACCACGTTGCACCGCTGCAGCGCCGCCTCGTCCAGCGACGTGATCTCACACGCGTCCGCGAGCAGCCACTCGGCCATCGGGACCCGCTCCACCGAGATGGCGGTCGGAGCCTTGTCGATCAGCAGCACCTCGTGCCCGTTCTCCAGTAGCTCGGCGGCGATGGAACGACCCACCGCACCCGCTCCGGCAATCGACACACGCATCAGTGGCCGCCCTCCTCGGGACCCTGGGCGAAGGCTTCTTCGACCTGGGCGATCTCATCCGTACGCATCATCACGTGGACCAGGTCGCCTTCCTGGAGAACGGTCTGCGAAGTCGGCAGTATGGCCTCGCCCAACCGGGTGAGGAAGGCCACCCGGACCCCCGTCTCCTCCTGGAGCGTGCTGATCTTGTGGCCGATCCAGGACGGTGTCGTGTGCACCTCGGCGAGCTGGACACCGCCGCTCGGATCGCGCCACAGCGGCTCCGCGCCCGACGGCAGGAGCCGCCGCAGCATCTGGTCCGCCGTCCAGCGCACGGTCGCCACGGTGGGGATGCCGAGGCGCTGGTAGACCTCGGCGCGCCGGGGGTCGTAGATGCGTGCCGCGACGTTCTCGATGGAGAACATCTCGCGGGCCACCCGGGCCGCGATGATGTTGGAGTTGTCACCGCTGCTGACCGCGGCGAACGCCCCGGCGTCCTCGATCCCCGCCTCGCGGAGGGTGTCCTGGTCGAAACCGACCCCGGTGACCCGGCGACCGCCGAATCCGGACCCGAGGCGACGGAACGCCGTCGGGTCCTGGTCGATCACCGCGACGGTGTGCCCCTGCTGTTCCAGGGTCTGCGCGAGAGCGGCGCCGACGCGCCCGCAGCCCATGATGACGATGTGCACTGTGCGCCTACCCCGCCGTCCTGGTCATCCGGCTGACCTGCGAAAACACGCTGCTCACACTTCTCTCTCGGCTTGCTGGGCAAACAACGGCCCGCACCCGCGGTGCGGCCCGAGGACGAGCTTAAGGGCCGGTGGAGCCACTCCCTCATCCGAGTGTCCGCATCCTCGCGCACTCCAGTAAAGGAAAAGCAAAAAAGGGAGAGCGAGTGCAAGGATTCCGTTAAAGAATGCAGCAACGTTCTCCTCCGACCGCAGGAGATTGCGGGGCCACGTCGAATGGGTGTGCTTTTCGGCCTCGCGCTCCGCTTACGATCCTCTGCGTGTCCAAACTGACCGACCTGCCCAAACGGATCCTGATCGGCCGGGCGCTGCGCAGCGACAAGCTCGGGGAGACCCTGCTTCCCAAGCGCATCGCGCTGCCCGTCTTCGCGTCCGACCCGTTGTCCTCGGTGGCGTACGCACCCGGAGAAGTCCTCCTCGTGCTGTCCATCGCGGGTGTGTCGGCGTACCACTTCAGCCCCTGGATCGCCGTCGCGGTCGTCGTCCTGATGTTCACGGTCGTCGCCTCCTACCGGCAGAACGTCCGCGCCTACCCGAGCGGTGGCGGCGACTACGAGGTCGCGAACACCAACCTCGGCCCGAAAGCCGGACTCACCGTCGCCAGCGCCCTGCTCGTCGACTACGTCCTCACCGTCGCCGTGTCCATCTCCTCCGGCGTCGAGAACCTCGGCTCCGCGGTCCCGTTCGTCATCGAGCACAAGACGTTCTGCGCCATAGGCGCCATCGTTCTGCTCACCCTGATGAACCTGCGCGGAGTGAAGGAGTCCGGGAAGCTCTTCGCCATCCCCACCTATCTCTTCGTGGCCGGCGTCTTCCTCATGATCCTCTGGGGCGCCTTCCGCGGACTGATCCTCGGCGACACGATGCACGCCCCCACCTCCGACTTCGAGATCAAGCCGGAACGCGAGGGACTGGCCGGATTCGCGCTCGTCTTCCTCCTGCTGCGGGCCTTCTCCTCCGGCTGCGCCGCCCTCACCGGCGTCGAGGCGATCAGCAACGGCGTACCCGCGTTCCGGAAGCCGAAGAGCAAGAACGCCGCGACCACCCTCGCCCTGATGGGCCTGCTCGCCGTCACCATGTTCTGCGGCATCATCGGCCTGGCCCTGGCCACCGACGTCAAACTGGCCGAGAATCCCGCCATCGACCTGATCCGCGACGGCGTCCCGGTCGGCGCCGGCTTCACGCAGGACCCGGTCATCGCCCAGGTGGCCGAGGCGGTCTTCGGCCACGGCTCCTTCCTCTTCATGGTCCTCGCGGCCGCCACCGCCCTGGTCCTCTTCCTCGCCGCGAACACCGCGTACAACGGCTTCCCGCTGCTCGGCTCGATCCTCGCCCAGGACCGCTACCTGCCGCGCCAGCTCCACACCCGCGGCGACCGCCTGGCCTTCTCCAACGGCATCCTGCTGCTGGCGGGCGCCGCGATCCTGCTCGTCTGGATCTACGGCGCCGACTCCACGCACCTGATCCAGCTCTACATCGTCGGGGTGTTCGTCTCCTTCACCCTCAGCCAGACCGGCATGGTGCGGCACTGGAACCGCCTGCTGGCCGACGAACGGGACCGGGCCAGGCGCCGCCACATGATCCGCTCCCGCGCCATCAACGCCTTCGGCGCCTTCTTCTGCGGCGTCGTCCTGGTGATCGTCCTCGCCACCAAGTTCACCCACGGAGCCTGGGTGGCGCTGCTCGGCATGGTCATCTTCTACGGCACCATGACCGCGATCCGGAAGCACTACGACCGGGTCGCCGAGGAGATCGCCGCCGACGAGACCCCCGCCGACGAGAGCGTGCGCCCCTCCCGCGTCCACGCCATCGTCCTCGTCTCCAAGCTCCACCGCCCCACCCTGCGCGCCCTCGCCTACGCCCAGCTCATCCGCGCCGATCAGCTGGAGGCGCTCTCCATCAGCGTCGACCCGGACGAGACGAAGGCGCTGCGCGAGGACTGGGAACGTCGTGCCATCAACGTCCCCCTCAAGATCCTCGACTCGCCCTACCGCGAGGTGACCCGCCCGGTCATCGAGTACGTGAAGGGCCTGCGCCGCCAGAGCCCGCGCGACGTGATCAGCGTCTACATCCCCGAATACGTGGTCGGACACTGGTACGAGCACCTGCTGCACAACCAGAGCGCCCTCCGCCTGAAGGGCCGGCTGCTCTTCACACCCGGGGTCATGGTGACCTCCGTCCCGTACCAGCTCCAGTCTTCCGAGGCGGCGAGGAAGCGGGCCCGCAAGCGGGCGGACTGGAGTGCTCCGGGGTCGGTGCGCCGGGGGCCGGTCGAGCGGGGACACCGCAAGGGATGACCGGGCCGGACGGGGGGCGTCCCGTCCGTGGTCACCGTTCCCACGAGTCCCACGTAGACTGGTGGGCTGTTGTCCGGCAGCATGCTCGACCGCTCACCCCCTTCCTCCCTGGAGCCTCCCCTCATGCAGAACGAACCCACGTCGTCGCTGGTCGGGGAGGAGTACGAGGTCGAGGTCGGGCCCGTCGCACACGGCGGCCACTGCATCGCCCGTACCGCTGGGAACCAGGTGCTCTTCGTCCGCCACACGCTCCCCGGTGAGAAGGTCGTCGCCAAGGTGACCGACGGCGACACGGGCTCCCGCTTCCTGCGGGCCGACGCGGTACGGATCATCGAGCCGTCCAAGGACCGCGTCGAGGCGCCCTGCCCGTACGCCGGTCCCGGCATGTGCGGCGGCTGCGACTGGCAGCACGCCAAGCCGGGCGCCCAGCGGCGGCTCAAGGGCGAGGTGATCGCCGAGCAGCTGAGGCGCCTGGCGGGCCTGACCCCCGAGGAGGCCGGCTGGGACGGCACGGTCATGCCGGCCGACGGCGACAAGCTCCCGGCGGGCGAGGTTCCGGCCTGGCGTACCCGCGTCCAGTACGCCATCGACGCCGAGGGCCGCGCCGGCCTGCGCAAGCACCGCTCGCACGACGTCCAGCCGATCGACCACTGCCTGATCGCCGCGCCCGGGGTCTCCGAACTCGGCGTCGAGAAGCGCGAGTGGCCGCAGATCGCCGCGGTGGAGGCCATCACCGCCACCGGCTCGAACGACCGCCAGGTCATCCTCACTCCGAAGCCCGGCGGCCGGCTCCCCCTGGTCGAGCTGGACAAGCCGGTCTCCGTGCTCCGCGTCGACGAGCGGGACGGCGGCGTCCACCGCGTCCACGGCCGCGGCTTCGTCCGCGAACGCGCCGACGACCGCACGTACCGCGTCGGGTCCGGCGGCTTCTGGCAGGTCCACCCGCAGGCGGCCAACACCCTGGTCCGCGCGGTGATGCAGGGCCTGCTGCCCCGCAAGAACGACACGGCCCTCGACCTCTACTGCGGCGTCGGCCTCTTCGCCGGCGCCATCGGCCAGCGCCTCGGCGAGAAGGGCGCGGTCCTCGGCATCGAGTCGGGCAAGCGCGCGGTCGAGGACGCCCGCCACAACCTGAAGGACCTGGACCGGGTCCGCATCGAACACGGCAAGGTCGACCAGGTCCTGCCCCGCACCGGCATCACGGAGTGCGACCTGATCGTCCTGGACCCGCCGCGCGCGGGCGCGGGCAAGCAGGTGGTCACCCACCTGTCGGGCCTGGGCGCCCGCCGCATCGCCTACGTGGCCTGCGACCCGGCGGCCCTGGCCCGTGACCTGGCGTACTTCCGGGAGGGCGGGTACCGGGTGCGGACGCTGCGGGCGTTCGACCTGTTTCCGATGACGCATCATGTGGAGTGTGTGGCGATTCTGGAGCCGACCGAAAAGGTTCGCTGACCTGCAGTTTTCCCGGGGTTCTCAGGTGCGGCGGGATGCGTTCGACATGTTTTCCACCGGACACGACGTGGACCGCGCGGCCGTCCAGGCGCAGTGCTCTGACGCGTAAATAGGTGCAGGTCAGGGGGTTGTAGGCAGGTGTGGGTGCCCGGTGGCCGTGGTGGTCGCCGGGTGTCCGGGTTCTGCTGTCAGGCTGCGTTCTCGATCGGGTTGAGGGTGACGGTGTAGCCGAGCTGGTTGAGCTGGTTGATGGCCCGGTGGGCGGCGCGTTCGGGGTCGCGCTGGGTGAAGTAGGTGCCGCCGAGCTCGTGGTAGGGGACGTTGTCGGTGAGCATGTGCCAGATCGCGGTGATGATCGAGTGCTCGACGGCGACCAGAGCCCTGAGCGGGCCGCGCCGGGCGGTCAACCGCTTGTAACGGGCCTGCAGGTAGGTGTCCTTGGTTCTCACCGCGCCGAATGCGGCCAGGCCGAGGGCTCCTTTGAGGTAGGGGTTGCCAGGCCGGACTTTGGTGTTCTTGGTGCGGCCGGCGGACTCGTGGTGGCCGGGGCAGACCCCGGCCCAGGACGCGAGGTGCCTGGCGGAAGGGAACCGGGCCATGTCGCCGCCGGTCTCAGCGATGACCACTTCGGCAGTGGCCTGGTTGATGCCGGGGATGGTGTCGAGCAGGTCGAGGGCGCCACGAAAGGGGGCCATCGCCTCTTCGATGCGTCCCGTGAGCTGGTCGATCATGGTGGTGAGCTGGTCGTACTGGTCCAGATGCAGGCGGGCGAGGAACGCGTGGTGCTCGCGGAAGCGTCCGGTCAGGGCCTCGGTGAGTTCGGGGATCTTGTTGCGGAGCTTGCGTTTGGCCAGGTCCGCGAGGATCTGCGGGTCGCCTTCGCCTCGGATGAGGGCTTCGAGCATGGCCCGGCCGGAGACGCCCATGATGTCGGAGGCGACCGCGGACAGTTTGATGCCGGTGTCCTCCAGCAGCTTCTCCAGACGCTGGACCACACGGCCGCGTTCACGGGTGGCGGTCGTCCGGGCGCGCGTGAGGTCCCGCAGTTCACGGACCGGCTCGGGCGGCACGAACGAGGGCCTGACCAGTCCGTGGGCGCCGAGCTGGGCCAGCCAGGCCGCATCCGAGACGTCCGTCTTGCGGCCTGGCAGGTTCTTGACCTGCCGGGCGTTGACCAGGATCACGTCCAGGCCCTCGGCCAGTACGTAGTAGAAGGGCTTCCAGTAGTCCGAGGTCGCCTCGATCACCACCAGTGTCACCTGCGCGGCGAGCAGGTGTTCCCGCAGGGCGAGGACCGCGTTCGTTGTTGATCCCCACGTCGTGGTCTCGGTCGTGAAGGACCCCCGCCGCTTCGTACTCGGGGTGCGGACGCATGCCTTGGCGTCCTTCTTGCTGATGTCGAGGCCGGCGCAGCGTTCGTGCAGCACGTCCACGGCCTTGCTCCCTCCCTCACCGGACAACCGGGCACGCCGTTCCGGGAGGGCCAGGGTGAATCAGGAATTCTGACGCACGTGCTTCGCAGCAACACTCCACGGTTCCCGTGGACGGCCCCCAGCACCACGCTGACCTGCGAGCTCACCGGCATCACAGAGGCATCGGTTTCGGCCGGAACGAACCCCTCCAGCGTCCCGGACGGGCATCAGCCCACGTCAGGGCAGACAGAAGCACCTCCGGCGCGCGCCATGGGATTTACCACGCCCCCGGCGCGCACCGAAGATGCACTGGTTCGCTGACCTGAGGTCTCACCCAAGAGTGCAGGGGCGAGCGGTCCACGGCGGCTTTCGTCGGGAGTGGTGCACGACAGGCTCGACGCTCGTCTGACGCTCGGTCTTATGGTGCGTCAGGTGAGCTTCGAACCCACGGCGCGGTACGGGTCGTCGCGTCATCATGGAGGAGAGGTTTCTTGGCCGCCACGAGCCATCTGGCCGCCCGGGTGGCCAGGTTGGTGTAGCCGTCCTGGCCCGGTCGGTGCGGTCAGGGCACTGAGATGCATCCGCCTTCGGACTGCGAATCGCCCGCTCAGCCGGATCAGACACCGGAGAGCGTCGCGGCCAGCGACTGGAACCAGGCGCCGTGGGAGAACGGTTCCGGCGGGCCGACCTCCATGCCGAGTTCGGCGGCAGCCAGGGCGTAGTCCCCCTCGTCCAGGGGGAGAGCGAGCAACTCGTGCAGTTCACCCACGAGGCGGGCGACCAACTGCGGGTTTGTGGTCTGGCCGTAGTCGGCGACTGCGGCGTCGTGGCCGCGAAACTCGTCAACGATGTCCTGCGAGAACCAGCCCCCCAGTAGTTGCGCGGTCTCCGGAAAGCGCGCGTGCCACTCCCAGTGCGTCTGTGGGGACGATGGCTCCGGGACGTCGCCCTCCTCGATGCTCCTCTTCAGGTGGTCGGCCAGCACTGTCAGCCAGTCACCGATGTCCGACTGGGGCTTGCCGGTGTCCGGGATCGAGTAGAACTCACCCAGCTCCTGCCGAATGCGCCCCGGAGGATTACGGCTGTACTCGCGCAGCTGTCGCTCCGCCTCCGCGATGGCCGCAGGGCGGGTATGCCAGGTGTGACGGAGGTACGCGTCCAGGGCGCGACTGCGCCGCTCCGGGGTGTCATCGGCCGGCTGACCCAGGTACGCGCGCATGACCTGGTCCAGCTCGCCGTACCGCCGGTCGTGTTCGAGGGGCTTCATGGACATGTGCGTGCGACCCCTACAGGTAGAACGGGACGGTTGTGTGGACGACGAAGCCGAGAGGACTCGTTGCCTCGCGGCGCAGCACCACGCGCGCCGCGCGCACATCGACGGGGCCGCGCCCGGCCAGCAGGTCACCCTCCAGCTGGACCCGGCCCACGGGCTCCTCACGGGACGGCCAGGCTGCCTCGAGAGTGAGGCGGACCCGGGTGTTCTGGGCGAGCCAGCGGTGGACGGCCTGTTCGTTGGCGGTTACCACCTGTTGGGTGGCCCACTGTGCGGTCTCCCTGTCGGGGTAGGAGGCGGATCGGGTCAGCACAGGGGCGTCCTCTCTAATTGCCTCGTCAGGAGCCGAGCTCCCACGGGCGGCAAGCGGTTCAGTAGTCGGCGAAGTTCCAGAACATGCCCACCTCGGTGTCCGAGACGACGATCAGGCCGTAGTCCTCCGAGTACACGCTCAGCGGGCTGTATGCCCAGCCTGACGATGTGAAGTCGAGCGTGCCTCTCACGTGACCGGGTTTGTTGACGTTGGTGACGTAGATGGCGGAGTCTCCGTAGCGCTCGAGGAGCGTGCGCGCCATCACCCGGAGCTCCGCCTCGCTTTCGGAGAAGCGGCTCAGGTTGGACAGGGTGCAGCCGTCGTCCGTAAGGGCGAGGAGCAGGTTCTCGGCACTGTCCCGGTCGATCTCCTGGAGACGCCTCGCGATGTACTCCGACGGGTGGGCGGCGAAAGGGTAGTTGGGGCACGACTCGCGCTCCGGATTCTCAGCCGCGTCATCGAGACCGGTCCAGCCGCGGGGGTCCGGGACCCGTGCCATCAGAGCAAGGACGTCGAGAACCCAGTTCTCGTGGCGACGCGGGCCCGTGGCGTCGTACGGATACGCGTCCTCGTACAAGTGGCGTACCGCGGCTTCCCAGGACGTCTGGTCGACGGACATGTGGTGCTGGCCTTTCTCGGCTTTCGCTAGGTCTTGGAGGGCATCGACGTCATGACAGTGAAAGGAGGGTTGCGATTGCTGTCGTAGCGGATACGCGTGTCGACGCCGCTCACGTCGTACGCCTTGGCGTTCAGACCGCCCTGCTTGTATCCGGACAGCGGGTCGTTGGGGTCCACCGGCTGTTTGCTCACGCTGCGGCCGCTGGTCTCGTCACTGGGCACCTTGTCGTAGAACGACTTGACGTCGCCGTCGGAGGCCGGCGGAGGTCCCTTGATCCATGCCTCGATGGCGGCCTTGTTCCTGTTGAGATTGCGCTCGGTCAATTCCTCGGCGCGCTGGTAGTTCGGGAAGGCGGAGGAGCCGCTGGGCATCGGCTTGCCGTGGGGCCAAGCCGTTGTCGGTCCGCCTGACTGCTGGTCACGCAGGCGCTGCGCCAACTGCTCGTCCGTCTTTCCGACGTGCTTGTCCAAAGTATGGCCGTTCGCCATGTACTCGTTGGCGGCGAGATTCAGGTCGTAGTTGCCGGTCGAATCGACCTTCAGCCAGACCTTCGAGTCCTTGAATTCCTCCAGGGCCCGCGTACCGAAGCCGTGCGCACGGGCGACGCCGGCCTCGAACTTGGGGGCGCTGCGGTACGCCTCATCCAGCGGCCCTTCCAGTGCCGTCATCCGCGTGGTCAGGCCTTCCAGGATGCCGGTGTATTTGGCGACGATCCCGTTCAGCTTGGCGGTGTCGAGGTTCAGTACCGTCTTGACGTCGAACGACAGGAGCAGGCCAGCACCGCTGCCGAGGAGAGATGTGGCGGCGCCGAGCGCGCTCTTCAGGTCTTTGGGCTTGGCCAGGTCCTCGATGATGTCCTTGGCGGCTTTCCACATGGCGCGGTCGAGCTCGTCCTTGACGTCGCGGTTCAGGTCGACGGCGGCTTCCGCGTACTCGCGCAGGATGGTGGCGATGTCATCGGCCGTGTCTTTCAGTACGGCCAGGACGGGCTGACTGCCCGTGGGGACGCGTGGTGTGCCGTGGCCGGAGTTGGCGGTCTGCGCCCACTGGTAGCCGTGCTGTCGCTGCCCCCAGGCCGTTCCTCCCCACAGGGCGCTGCAGAAGGTCCGCATCGCAGCCTCCCACTCCGCCTGCTGGTGGTTGGTGATGACACCGACAGCCTGGGTGAGCTGGTCCGCCCCCAGCGACGCAGTGACGGAGACTTTCATCCAGCTGTGGCAGAGGGAGTTGAGATAGTGCTGTTCCGGATACGGGTAAACGTCTGCCACTCTGCCGACCCGGAACACGTGCTTGCACAGGGGATGGAGGAGATCCCGGACGATTTCGGGCATGCCCTCCATCAAGCCCCGCAGGATGTCGTCGCCACCGTCGTCATCGCCCCACTTGATGTCGGGGATGGAGCCAAGGTTCGGGTCTTTGTCGATGACCGCGGGCCGGGGGCGCTGCTCGGCCGTCTTCCCCGGCTTGGGGTGGGCCGCCGCGTCTGCCCTGGTGTATGCGTTGGCCGTCTCGGTGAACCCGACTGCGACACCGCCGACGCTCAGCACGGACCGGCCCCACACCTCCAGCCAGCGATTACCGATCTTCGTGTACGCCCGGGCGAACTTCTCGGCCTCGGTGCCGGCACCGCCTGCGTCGGGGTACTTGCCCAGCTCCTCGAGAAGCGTTTTGACGCCCCGTACCAGGAAGTCCTGCTGTGCGGCGACCCGACCGGAGACCGACCAGAGGTCGCTCGGCTTGACGTCGATGGTGCCGCTACCACCCGGCGGCTGGGCGGGTGAGGTAGGGCCGGCCATCAGGCACCGCCTCCCCAGCCTTCGAGTACGGACCTGTTGGCCGCGGCGTAGTTCAGGTGCCCCTTCACCACGACCTCGTGAAGCCAAGCCTGGGCCGCCTTGAGGTCGTCGGCGGAGTGGCTCCACTTGTCCAGCTCGTCGATGAACGCTTCGCGCGCCTCGCCGTCCCAGCTCAGCACGGCTTTGGCAGTCCGCCCGTACAACGTGTCCAGTCTCTTGTTGAGGACGCGGAGGATGTCCTCCAGGTCACCCGAAAGCTGTTGCAAAGTAGCGAAATTAACGGTGATGCGGTCTTCGCCCGGCACGGTACTGATCCCCCTAGAAGCAGTCACTCATGATGCTACTCATCAACTGAGCGGAGTCCGACGCGGGCACTGGGTCGCACGGCGGCCGCATGTCTGCCCAACTCGAAGCCGGACCCCTCAGTGGTAGGAGTGATAGCGGCGTGTGTGACCCTCATGCCCGTGAAGTCGTGTCCGCCTTGCTAGGGTTGGTCGGCTTGCAACACGGGTTCGAACGTGGGGGACCGACATGGGTGATGAGCCCAAACTTGCTTATACGTCGTCACAGTTGAAAAAGCTGGCAGACGATCTGGATGACATGCACGAGTATCTCGGCAAGCAGTTCAAACGTATGGACGAGATCGTTGACGGCATAGAGACTCGCTGGCAGGGCCCCACCGCCACGTCCTATCGATCGCTCCATCGCGGCGCCGCGGAGGATGCAGTTCGTATCGGGCAGACCATTCAATCTCTGGCGCAGGCCATTCGTCTCAGCGAAGGAGGCTTCACGGACCAAGAGCTCGAGACCCTTGAACGGTTCCGCAGAGTCCAGGTCGACATCGACGTAGAAGCAGCCGCAGACGCCTTGTCAACTCCGTCGAACCTGCCGCCGCGCAGTCGTCTGCAAGATCTCTGAAGCGCTGAGGGTGTCCCCTCAAACACGGACCGAGGTCCTCCCACGGTGGCGTCTGCGGACGTGATCGGCCGGATGTGACCGCTATCCAAGCCCTTCGCTTCGCGCTTGTGTTCCCGTACCGACCGCCGTCGTACCGGATGTCGAACCCCTCTGCGGGTAGGTGGTCGGCCGCTCACTCCGCGTCGTGCCGCATACGGATAACCTCCATGTACGAGGGCAGAGAGTCCCTACCGGAGACGACAACTCCCTGCGGTAGCGTGATCGTACGAAGAGGCAGCACTGACGCCAGAGGTGCCACGTCCAGGTGGGGCAGTGAGGTCTCGATGGTCAGGGAGCGAAGGTGCGGAAATTCACGCAGCCACTTCCAGGAGTCACCGATGTCCGAGGTCAGCCACAGGTGAGTGAGTGGCGCTTCGCGGCAGCCGTTGAGGAAGTCGACGGCGGTGAAATCACCGGCGATCTTGATCCAAGCCCGCCCGCCGAAACTGCTGATCGCTTGCAGCTCGGCCGGGTTGGATACCGGGAAGTAGAGGTTGTCCTGGCCGAGATGGGCGATGACCTCTTGGCCGTAGATGTTGGTGTCGAAGCGGCTCCAGGCTCGTACGAGCTCATTGCGCACCCGTAGGTCGTGGTAGCCGCGATAGCGCGCGAGCACGTCGATCGCCGCGTCGGTCGCGATACGGGTGGCAGCGAAGACCGTGAAGTACGCCTCGTTGGCGGCTTGCTCCTGTGCGGCCTTCTGCTCGTCCGATCGTTTGCCGACGACCCTCTCGTCGGTAGGCCGCTCCCTCGGTGGAGCGGCCGGCGGATGTGGAAGCAGGTCCAGTACCACCGGGCCGACCTCGATTAGCGCTCGGGCTTGATCCGCTGTGCGGGGCGGGATCAGGGCGCTTGCGCGCTGCTGCACTTCCGCCCGGACTTCGGGGTCGAGTTCTGTAGCGTGTTCCAGACACGCCGCCGCCAAGAGGTGCAGTCGGTTCATCCCGTGTGCCGTGACGTTGTCCCGCCGGATGATGCCGGTCAGAAGCCGAGTGCGCTCGGTCAGGCGGGAGTGGGCGACGGCCATCCTGATGACATCCTCCCACTGGTCCAGGTGCGCATTGGCGATGAGGAAGTCGAAGTCGAGCCCCTCCACAGCAGCCTTGGCCCCGAGGTAGTCCTGGAAGGTCCTGTGGATGAAGTCCATCGATTGAACGCTCGGTTCACGCAGCAGACCACTACGGATGAGGAGGTGTCGGTAGATCTCCTCGGCCGTGCCCTGCTCCGCCACCTTCGGCATCGTGGGCAGTGCCTGGGTAAGGAGGTTAACTGCGTCGGCGCGATCCATCTCGGAGCGGCCGTTGCGGATCATCCAGTAGGCCAGCTTCTGGATCAGCTGAATGTGGTGCGCCTCGCCGATGCGGATCGATCCCGGCTTGTACACACCGCGTTCGCGGTCGCGCCGGAAGAGAAGCATGGACAGTGCCGCGTCGTAGATCTCCTTGCGGCCTTCGGGTAGATAGCCGTGGCGGTCCTGATGAAGTGCGCAGATCAGGCCACACATCAGAGGATTGGTGGCAAGTCTGCCGAGGTCCTGCTTGACACGCACCGCGCGTAACAGCTCATGGGCGTACTGATCGCTGATACCGGCTGCCTGGTGCCAGCGGATCACGAAATCTGCGATGTTGTCCCTACTCATGGGCGCGAGATCAGCCTCGACGAAGCCGTCTCCGCTCAGCCAGTGCTCCCGGACGGCGGAAGGCCGGGACGTGACGAGCCAGCGATTTCCCGGATAGGTGCTGATCAGTTCCTGGAGCCAGCGACGAGCGTCGTTGCGGTCGTCCTCCGGAATCTCGTCGATTCCATCAATGAGGATCAGCCCGCGGCCCGCTCTCAGTACACGGTCGAACCAGCCCGCCGGCTGAAGCGCGGCGATGGGACAGTCCACCGCGGACAGAAACTCGTCGGGGGCCGGAAGCTTGGCCCCGCCCCTGGTGAGCGTGCGCAGCGGCAGCACGAACGGCACCATGCCGAAGAGGTCCAGCTGGTTCTGTCGGGTCGTGGAGACGGCCAGCCACTGTACGAGAGTGGTTTTGCCCGAGCCGGCCACGCCGCGCAGCAGGACCCGGTTGTGCGCGGCCAGTACCTGGTCGGCGGAGAGCCTGCCGGGAAGGACCCCGGTCGCGTCGCCCACTGCGTCGAGACTGAGATATGCGACGTTCAGCAGCCAGTTCTCTGGCCCTTGGGACAGATCGAGGCCGAAGATGCTCAGCTTTCCGTACTTGTCGGTGATGTAGCGCGAGTATCGCCTCTCGAAAGGGCCGTCGGCGGGGGATGGGGCCCTGGTGATGAGGGAGTCAATCTTGCGCGTCAATTCCTCTAGGCTCCGGCTCTGTTCCACGAGGGTGCGCGGGACGAATGCCGATCGCTGGGTGAAGAAGTTCAGAATGTGCAGGCACGCGGTGTTCAGCACGCTTGCATGGAGTTCGACGGCATCGGCCGACAGCCCCAGCACGGCTGTGGGACTCATTGACCTCAGATGCCGTGCCAGCCCCATGTGCCCGAGGTACACCGCCTGTACGTCATCCATATCGAGGGTGCCCATGACGCGCAGAGACGAGGCGACCGCATTGGTGACGGCTCGAACCTCGTGACTGGGTAACTGCTCCTCGCCTGTCGCCTGCACGGCGCGCGCGACCAGCTCCTCCGCTATTCTGTGCATCTCCTTGTCGGACAGGGTCCGCTGCTCGCCGCGGAAAGAGACGAGCCGGGACACGCGGACTGGCCTGTCGACAAGTTCTGCCCCGTGCACCCCGTTCAGAAAGAGCTTCCTGATCAGCGGGCTCACAACGCTGGACGCGAGGCGCGCCCCAACGACCGCGGGTTCCATCTGCTCTCCGAACGATGACGCGCGGCACCATCGGCCGCCCTGGACAGCAGGATATGGCGATTCAGTGATCAGTAGTCGCGCTCTGTGAGATTGGGTAGTGGTATCTGGCGTGAACATCGGCGAGCCGGAGCGCATCCTGGTTGACCAAGGGCCCGGTGGTGAACCGCCCCGAGCCACCCCCTGGGAATGTGGGCGGTACCGACACCGTCGCGCGTGCCCACTAGCGAGCCGACCGCAGCAGCTCCAGGCTTGTACCTTCCCGAGCCTCGACGAGAGCTGCCTCTTGTCACATAGCGCCAGGGGCGGCACGCACACGGATGGCCTGGAACGTGAGGGAGGTTGTGACGCTCGTTTGACGCTCCAGGTCCCCCGCGCAGGTTGGCGAGCTGAGAAATGGGTGTCTGACCTGGGATTTTCCGTGACTCGCCCAGGTCAACGTCTTTCCGATGACGCATCATGTGGAGTGCGTGGCGATTCTGGAGCCTGCCGACAAGAGCCGCTGGCCTGCGGCTTTGTCGAGTGTGCGGTACGTGCGTTACAGGCGGTATCTTGACGCATATCTGACGCACGTGACGCATGTTTGACGCACGGACGATGCGGTTTCTGATGGGTCGTCATGCGTGCTTGACGGACACCGGGCGGAGCTCTCGGTTGTGTGTCGTAGTCACCTTGAAGGTGCTGGGGCACCGGCTACCGAGCTGTTGGCTGTCCCTGCCCAGCCGCTTCTCGGTAGTGACGTTCTGTGACGCCAGGTGGAGTGTCCGGTGCGTGTTGTGCCAGGGGTCGTATGGGCCCCAGGCTCCGAGCGAGAGCCTGAGCTTGTCGGCTCGTGGTTCGGAGGTGTCGGGTGGTCGAGGTGCGCCGACAGCGCGTCGCCGCCCCGCCTGGAACTCGCGTACTGCTTTACGCGACCATGCCCACGATGGCCATCGTGGGCATGGTGCGGATCGCTTCTGTGCAGGTGGCTTCCCCGGGGATGTCTTGTCGGCCAGTCGCACGAGTGCTGGGATCAGCCGCCGCGAGTACGACGATTACCTGAGCGGAGCGACGCGGGCCGACGGTCTGTCACTTGAAGAACCGACCACCTTCGAGGAGCCGGTGCCGCTGACCAAAGGGCGAGCCAGTGGATCGTTCCACTCTCCGCAGAGCTGCCGGTACTTACGAAAGGTCGCTGAGGCTGCGCCGGCGACCGCGGCGGCCCTTCAGGAGGGCGCTGAACGACTTGACGTCCGCCTGGACTCAGGCCCGCAGCGCGCGGCCGCTGTGTCGACGGCAGGGTGGCGCGATGTTCCCAGCAGGAGGCACCGGCCATGGCGGCTCGCCGGGATACGCAGCGCGGGCAGCCGGTCCGCAGCCCCTGACTCTCCTGCGCGACGGGTATGGATCATCCCCTTTGTCCCGGGGCTGTCTAAGGCTTTTCGCCGCTGACGAGGAGCAGTGTGTGCGGCCAGAGAGTGTCGAGGACGGCGGGATCGTTCTTGAGTTTGGCGAACAGCACCAGCCCCTCCAGGTGGGCGATTACTGCGCGTGCGACCGACTGTTCGGCGTGCTCGCGGGGGATGCCGCCTTCGTCTGCGGCCTGGCCGAGAACGGCACCGATCAGCGCTGTCTGCTCGTCGAAGATCTCTTCCAGTCTGGCGCGAACGTCAGGTTCCTGGGTGCTGAGTTCGAGGGTGAGGTTCCCGAGCAGGCAGCCGTCGACCGTGCCGCAGGTCTCCTTCCTGTGCCGCTGGACCTGCGCCATCCCCTCCAGTAGTCGGCGGAGTCGGACCAGGGCGGTGTCCGGGCCGTCCAGCGCGAGGGCCCAGGCGCCGCGCTGGCCTTCCCAGTAGGCGTTGACCGCCTGGAGGGTGAGGTCCTGTTTCGAGGTGAAGAAGTGATAGAAGCTGCCCTTCTTGACCTCTGCCGCGGCGCAGATCTCCGCCACTCCCAGGCTGCTGTACCCCCGGTGCTGCATGAGTTCGCCGGTGGCGTCGAGGAGCCGCTCCCGTGCGGTGCTGGTACGTCCCATAGCGCAAGTATACGGTCGGTCAACTAATTCGAAGGTGCAGTGAGTGGCGCAATAGTTGACCGGTCGTCTAGTGTCTTCTCCGGAGGCGGCCCGACCCCCGCGTCCAGTTGACCGTTTGCTCCGATTCCGGGGTATACGCCACTTCATGGAGGGCTACATGTCCGTACTCATCTCTGTCGTCATCGCCTATCACAGTGGATACGGGCACACGGCCCGGCAGGCGGCGGCCGTGGCGGAGGGCGCCGCGACGGTGCCCGGCGTCTTGGCCGATCTGCGGGATGTCTCCACGCTCGACGAGGGCCTGTGGGCGGCTCTGGCGGAGGCGGAGGCGATCGTCTTCGGTTCCCCCACGTACATGGGCACCACCTCGGCCGTGTTCCAGCGCTTCGTGGAGGCCAGTGCCCCCGTCTGGGCCGCGCGCGGCTGGCAGGGCAAGCTCGCGGCCGGGTTCACCAACTCGGCGGGAGTGAACGGCAACAAGGACAACGCGCTGCTGTCGATGACGGTCCTTGCGGCGCAGCACGGAATGAACTGGGTTCCGCTTGGCCTGATGCCCGGCTGGATCTACAGCTCCGGCGGCAGCCCCGAGGACCTGAACCGGATGGGCTCGTTCGTGGGAGCCATGGCGCAGTCGCCGTCCGACCTCGGCCCGGAAGAGTCCCCTGCAGAGGCCGATCTGCGGACCGCGCGGCACCTTGGCGAGCATGTCGCCCGGACGGCGCTGCAGTTCGTGCACGGTCGCCAGGCCGCCGACGCTCTGGCGGTGACGGCATGAACGCCGGACGCCTCGGTGATCTGCTGGGCATCGCCCTTCCCGTCGTGCAGGGCCCGTTCGGCGGGGGCCTGTCCTCAGTCGCGCTGGCCGTGGCCGTGTCCGAGGGGGGAGGGCTGGGCTCCTACGGGGCGCACATCCTTGAACCGCAGGAGATCGCGGACCTCGTCGGAGAGCTGAAGGCCCGGACCAGCCGCCCGTTCGCGGTCAACCTCTGGGTCCCCCAGCAGGACGAGGCCGGACCATGGCCGGACCCTGCCGAACTGGCCCTGCACATCCGGCGGCTGCACCCGTACTACGAGGAACTCGGGCTGCCCGCGATGGCGGCCGAGGACGTCATGTCGGGACCGGACTTCGACGCCCAGGTGGACGCGCTGCTCGAAGCCGTGCCCCCGGTCATCAGCTTCGTGATGGGGATTCCGCCCCAAGAGGTGATGGACGATACCCGCCGCCGAGGCATCAAGGTGATCGGCACGGCGACCACCGTGGACGAGGGCGTCGCACTGGAGCGCGCCGGCGTCGACGCCGTCGTGGCCTCCGGCGCCGATGCCGGCGGCCACCGGGGCGCCTTCCTGCGGCCGATTCGTGAGTCGCTCGTGGGGACGTTCTCGCTCGTGCCCCAAGTCGCCGACGCCGTGAGCGTCCCCGTCATCGCAGCCGGCGGGATCGCCGACGGCCGGGGGATGGCCGCGGCGCTCGCCCTGGGCGCCGACGCCGTACAGATCGGCACCGCATTCCTCGCCACCCGCGAATCGGGGGCGAGCGGAGCCCACAGGCGGGCCCTGGGTTCCCCCGAAGCGCGCACCACCGTCCTCACGCGCCTCTTCACGGGCCGTACCGCCCGAGGAATCGTGAACCGGTTCGTCCGTGACATGACTCCGTACGAGGAGACCGTGCCCGCGTACCCCGTGCAGAGCGCACTGATGCGGTCCATCCGCCGCGAAGCCGGCACCCAGGGGCGGGAGGATCTCAGCAGCCTGTGGGCCGGCCAGGCCGCGGCACTTGCCGGCGGCGCACACGGGGCGCGGGACTACCTCAGTTTGCTCATGGACGACTTTCGGGCACGGGGAGGTCAAGGAGCCTGACAGGTCGGGTCGTCGACGACGACGGTGTTGGCGGGGACGATGACGGGCGGATCTTCGTGCCGCACCCAGCGGGTGGTGACGTATGCGCGCTTGCCGACTTCCACGCATTTGGTGGCGAGGTTGCCGAAGCCGTCGGGCATGTTGAAGACCTCGGCCGGGGTGTTCTCGCCGGCACCTCCCCGGACCAGGGGATCCGCTTCCCCTGGTTCTCCTTCGACGTGGACGTAGCAAGCGGAGAGCAGGAGTGCGAGGGCGAAGGCGACGAGGGCGCGTCGGAAGTGCCGGGTGGTCGCCCTCGCCCGGCGCGCGGGCGCCGCTTCTGCGGTGGACCTGTGCGCTGCGGGCCCGGGCGGAACGGCCGATTCCCGTGTCGCGGTCAGTTCGCGCACAAGCTGTCCGGAACGATCTCCAGGTTCGACGGGCCACCCCCGTTGGTGGTGACGTAGGCACGGAAGCCGTGGCCGACGCATTTGGTGGCGAGGTTGCCGAAGCCGTCGGGCATGTTGAAGACCTCGGCCGGGGTGTTGTCCCCCGAGCGCCCCTGGACCGGCGCGTCGCCTTTGCCGCGCTCGTCGTTGTACTGCTGGGAACAGCCGGTGACCAGGCCGATGGCCGCGATCACCGGAATCACGCGCCGAAACGCAGGGGCCATGCCGTGCATCGTCGATCCTCTCGGACAGGGAACGGGGGGATGGAGGCGGGGGTGCGGGGAGCGGGTCGGTGCCCCGGGCGGGGCGCGAGTGGTGGCGGCGCTGACGCGCCTCGCACGGAAGACCTCTGGGGGCGTTCAGCCGATGGCGGCTTCCGGGGGGATGTGGAGGGTGAAGGCGGAGGAGCCGTAGGGCCGACCGTTGATCTGGAGCTGTACGCGGTGCGCGCCGGGGTGGTGTCGGCGTGTGCTGAGTGGCCGGAGCGGGTGGCGGCGGACGCCCGAGCGGCGCTCGCCGGGGAGGAGGTCGCGGCTGGTGAGTTTGAAGACCTTGGGGGAGAGGCTGCCGTTCGCCTTTCGGTAGTGGACGACGTAGTCGATGACGAGTCGCGCGGTACGGGGCCCTGTGTTGGTCACCTCATAGTCGAAGACGAGGTCTCCGCCCAGGTGCACGTGGGCTGTGCGGACGTCGGGGCCGACGACCCGGACACGGACGTCGGGGTCGTTGCCGAGGAGGTCCAGCGCGTCACGGTCCCCGGCCTTGACGAGGGTCCGCAGGCCGTGCCGGACCAGGGCCGGTGTGGTGGGCGCGGGCTCGGCGAGCCAGCGGGCGGCGGTGGCGACGGCCGTGCCGGGGTGGTCGTGGCTGATGTCGTTGAGGTGGTTGGCCACCGAGCGCCTGACGTACTCGCTCGGGTCTCGGTACAGCGCGTCCAGGACGGGGAGGGCGGGGGCCGGGTCCGTGACGAGCGCGGTGAGCCGGGGCGCCCATGGGAGGCGCGGGCGTGTGCCCTCGCTTGCGAGGCGTCGCACGTGGGGATCGGGGTGGCCGGTCCATGCCAGGGCCGGTCGCAGGGCCCGGTGAAGGTCCTCGCGGAGGAAGGGACGTACGGCCATCTCCGCGGTGAGCCGGGGAGTGAGCGCGGCGAGCAGATCG
The DNA here is from genome assembly GCF_018866325.1 of Streptomyces sp. YPW6. Classification (NCBI taxonomy): domain Bacteria; kingdom Bacillati; phylum Actinomycetota; class Actinomycetes; order Kitasatosporales; family Streptomycetaceae; genus Streptomyces; species Streptomyces sp. YPW6. Next base: position 1,416,485 of record NZ_CP076457.1, on the reverse strand, counting down.
AGACCCGGCTCGAACGCGTCGGATGCCAGAGCGTGTTCGGCGACCGCCGCGTTGACGGGGAAGGTCATCCATCCGGTGAAGTCGGGCCTGCTGAGGGCCGTGCGGACGACCTGGGCGAAGGCCGGGTGGGCGTCCGGGAGATCGGCGAGGACGGCTTCCTTCACCGTGGTGACGCGTCGGCTGAAGGAGAGGCCCTCCAGTAGGGCACCGCAACCGCGGAGGGCCCTGACCGGTGCGACGCCCGCTGCCGCCATGGCGGAGGCCAGCAGGTCCGTGGTGCGAGGGTTGATCAGTTCATCGGCCGTGGGCACGGCTCTCCCTTCTTGTACGGTTCCGGCACCTGCGGCGTGCCCGTCCCACGTGGTCGCAGGCCGCAGGTGACGGTTCGGCTACTGCTGGGTGCTGTGCAGCACTTCGGCGTGGCGCATCTCGTGCACCTCGCCGATCAGGCTGAAGATCCCGGCGGCGGCCGGGTCTCCGGGCATCTCCTCTGCCGCGCGGGCAGCGGCTTCCGGACAGGCCCAGAGGATGAGGTCGATCACGGAGCTGTCCTCGTAGCGGGCGAGGTGTGCGCCGAGGAAGTCGGACCCGTACCGCTCGCGCAGGACGGAGATCAGCCGGTTCCGGTGGGAGGCCAGCTGCTCGGGGTCGGCGCAGGCGAAGCGGACGTACTAGATGGTCATGCTCATGGGAACCCCTTCATGCCTAGAATCACGACTTTGAGTCGCCAAATCCGTGAGGAGAAGCTATCACGGTTTTGATGCTGGAAATCCGTGGGTCCGGTAAGTTGACGGTATGACCGTCAAGAACCTGCGCGAGATGCCGTGGATCGGCGAGCGGTCGGTCCTCGACCTGGCCAACACGGTCGTCGTCGGAGTCGGTCGCGCGGGCGGGGACGTCGACCTGCTGGCCGACCCGGAGCTCCTGGCGTCCTGGCGGGAGAAGGTGCTCGACCGGGAACTCGCCGACCTGCCCCGGGAGGATCTGGCGGAGCTGCGTGCCCCGGTCCGGGCCGTGCTGGAGGCGGCGGCGCGGCAGGTGCCGCTGCCGGAGCCGGCGAGGGTGCGACTCAACGTGCTGGCCGCACGGGTTCCGGTGACGTTTCGGGTCGACGGCGCAGGCCAACTCGCGGAGCAGGAGGCCGGCGGGCCGGCCGGGGGTCGGTCGCCCGGCAGGCGCTCGTGCTGGCCGCCGGGCCGGAGCAGACGTGGTTGCGGCAGTGTCCGGCGCCGAGCTGCGGGATGTTCTTCCTCGCGCGCAGGCGAGATCAGGCGTGGTGTTCGATCGGCTGCGGCAAATCGGGCGCGTGCCGCCCGTCGGGCGGGCGGCATCGACTGATCCTGCACCTGTCCCGCCGGTCGCCGGGCGCGCCACGACCGGCGCCGCGTGTTGTGGACGAGTTCGCCGACGGGCAGGGGCCCCCTTGTTCGGTTGCTCGGGGCACATGAGATCTCTCGTTTGGCATATGTCACGGACTCGCTCATCAAATACGTGACATATTCCTGCCCCCCCCCGGGGCTGCTGCCGTCCGGCTTTCCGGCAGGTAGGGGCGTACGGATGACTGAGGAGGGGGCGGCGCTCACCGGCCGGCCGGGGGTGCACGTCGTGCCGACGGGGGTGTCGGCGGCCCTGTGGACGGCGGGCGGAGGGAGTTCGGCGGCGGTCAGGTGCGTGCGTCGCGCGTCAGGATTCCGCGAGGAGCGTCAGTGCGGCCCGGGCGGCTCGTTCGAAGGCCTCCGTGCTGCACGGCGGCCTCGGTGGCCAGCTGGTTCTTGTCGCCGGGGAAGTGGTGGTAGATGGCGCCGCGGGCCGCCCCGCTCTGCGTCAGCACATCGGTGAACGGCATGCCCTGCAAGCCGCCGAGGCGGTCGTGTGGCGCCCTCGGTGCACGCAGTGCTCACCCGTCCGGAGGGGGTCCACCAACTCCCCCGCGCGGCTGACCCGCATCGGGCGCCGCAGCCGCGATGCTCGGACGGGTCGCAGGGGAAGCGGGCAGGTCATCGCCGGTTGCCGCACGGTTCTCCGGATTGCTGATGCCCCTGAGGGGTACGAGGCGGATCGGTGTGGAGCGAAGGGAGTGGCCGGAGATGGCAGGGGTCGGGGAGCCGGGTGGCGGCGGCCGACGAGCGGTCCGGCCGTACGTGCGGAGCCGACGAGCGGTCCGGCCGTACACGCGGAGTCGCGGTGCGGCCCGGCCTCACACGCTGAGCGGCGGTTCGGCAGGGCCGGTAACGCCGCCTGGGGCACGTGCCGTTGTGGTGGGTGAGGTCCAGTGAGTGGTTTCACCGCTGCGCTGTCCCTGTTGGGCGTTGCCCTGCTGGCTGTCGCCGGGGGGTACGGGGCTGCCTGGGCGTTCCGGATCTCGCGAGTCCCCCTGACAGCACAGCCGTTCCAGTCGGGCCTGGAGCCCGTCGAGCACGCGGTGAGCCGGTTCCATGTGCGCTGGTACACGGTGACGATGCTCTTCCTCGCCTTCGACATGGAGATGGTCTTCATGTACCCGTGGACGCTGGTGATCTCCGTGATGGGGCCCGGCGCGGTGATCGAGATGTTCGTCTTCCTCGCCGTCCTGCTCGTCGGCGTCGTCTACGCGTGGCGGGAGGGGGCACTGCGATGGGTCTGACAGCCGTCCTCATGCGGGCGGCTGCGGCTCGTCCACGGGTGCTGCTGGTGACCTCGCCGGGCGGGACGGCGGTGCGGCTGGCCGTCGAGGCCGAGTTGCGGTCGCGCGACTGGCCGTTGGCCCCTACGCCCGCCGGGGCCGACGTGATGGTCGTCGCGGGCCCCGACTGCCCGCGGTTGCGGTCGGCGCTGGGACGTCTGTGGCAGGACATGCCGCAGCCGCGTGCCTACGTACGGGCGACGACGGCTGATGACGTGCCCGCGTTGCTCGATGCCGGCCGCGCCTGCCTGAGCTCCCCCGACCGTCAGCGTGCCGAGGCCCGGACGCCCGGCTGTGAGGACGAGGACCCGTCCGGCCGTGACGACGAGCATCGGGAAGGCTGTGAGGGCGAGCACCGGGAAGAGGGACAAGCGGAGTCGGGCCACGGTAGGAGCGGCGGCGGTCCCCGGGACCAGGTGCACCGCGAAAGCGGCTCCGGGGACCTCGGCTCCGGGGACCTCGGCCCCGGCGGGGAGCACCGGAGTGGTGGCGCGGACCACGAGGGCCATGAGGACCACGAGGTCAGCCCTGGCGGGGACCGCCGAAGCGGCGGCGCGGACCACGAGGGTCACCACGGCGGCCCTGGCGGGGAGCGACGGAATACCGATGCGGACCACGATGGCCACGAAGGCCACCAAGGCCACGGAGGCCACCACGGCCACCACGGAAGCGGGGACATGGAGATGCCGGGCGGTGTGCCGATGGCCGAGCCGGGTGAGGACCGTGACGGTCTGACGCTGGACCGGCTGCATCTGCCGCTGGGGCCGGTCCTGGCCGACTGGCCCGCCGGGCTGGTCGTCCGTGTGGTGCTGCAGGGGGATGTGATCCAGCAGGCCGACCTCGGCGAACTGCCCGCCGGACGCGTGACCGATCCCTTCTGGGCCCGACCGTGGATCCTGGCTTCGGCAGGCGAGCCGGTGGCCGTGGGGGAGGCCGTCCGGCGGCGGGCGGCGGCGCGGCTGGACAGTCTGGGCAGGCTGCTGTCGGTGGCGGGCTGGCCCGCCGAAGCGGTGACGTCCCGGCGCCTGCGCGACGACCTGCTGGAGGAGGCGCCCTCCTCGGTGGTCCTGTCCCGGGCGGAGCGCTTTGCCCGGCGGGTCGGGCGGTCGCGGACCCTGTACTGGCTGACGCGCGGCATCGGCCCGGTGAGCACCGCCGACGCGCGGGCCGCGGGCGTGAGCGGACCGGCTGCCCGCGCGGGCGGGGACGTGCCGGCCCGTTACCGGCAGTGGCTCACCGAAGTTCTCGACGACGTACGGGCGTTGGACAGTACGGCCCCTCTCGATCCGGTGGCGTGGGAGAGTCCCCGGGGACGGTGGGACGCCGAGCGGCCGCCGTCGGCGGCCCTGGCGGGGCTGCTTCCCGGGCTGCTGGTGGGGGCCGAGCTGGGCGCGGCGCGTCTCGTCGTCGCCAGTCTCGACCCGGACCCTGACGAACTGTCCGCTCCCTCGTTGGAGGCGGCCCGTGGTTGAGGCGGGCACGTGGTGGACGGTACTGGCCGCCCCGGCCGTGCTGATCGGCCTCGCGGTGCTGGCGGTGGCCGGCAACGCCGTGCTGGACGCCCGCGGTGCGGGTCGGCCGGTCACCCCGGGTGCCGCGGTGCGGCCGCTGCTCGCCGTGGGGCAGGCGCTGGTGGCGCAGCCGCGTCGGCTGCCCGCGCCGGACCGGCTGCTGTGGCGGGCCGGGGTGATCACCGTGCCGGTGGCCGCGCTGCTGTCCACGCTGGTCATCCCCTTCGGCAACCGGGTCGTCGCCGACCTGTCGGTCGGCGTGGTGTGGTTCAACGCCATGGAGGTGCTGACCTGGGCCGGACTGTGGCTGGCGGGCTGGGGGCCCAACGCGGCGTTCTCCCTCATCGGCGGCTACCGCTTCCTCGCCCAGGGCCTGGCCTACGAGCTGCCGCTGATGTTCGCACTGATCTCGGCCGCCGCCGGTGCCCAGTCGCTGCGGGTCACGGACATCGCCGCTGCCCAGCACGGCCTCTGGTACGCGGTGTGGATGCCCTTCGCCTTCGTCGTCCATCTGGCCGGTGTGCTCGCCTTCAGCTTCCTGGGCCCCTTCGCCTACCCGGCAGGCCGTGACATCGCCGACGGTGTGCTGGGGGAGACGACCGGGATGGACCGGCTGCTGCTCCGGGCCGGGCGGTGGCTGTGGCTGGCGTCCGGGTCGGCCATGGCGGTGCCGCTCTTCCTGGGCGGTGGCGCCGGGCCGGGACTGCCCGCCTGGGCCTGGTCGCTGGTCAAGACGCTGCTGGTCCTGGGGCTGCTGGTGTGGGTGATGCGACGGCTGCCGATGATCCGCGCCGACCGGTATGTGGAGCTGGCCTGGGTGGTGCTCCTCCCCTCGGCCGTCGTCCAGACGCTGGTACCGGCGCTCGTCCATCTCTAGGAAGGGAATGCGCCATGGGTACGACGGGCACGGTGCTGCTCTGGACGCTGGGTCCGGCGGCCCTGGTCTCCGGCGTTCTGGTGTTCGCGGTGAACTCGATGGCCCGGGCCACCTTCGCCCTGCTGGTGTCGCTGGTCTGCGCGGGCGGCGTGGTGACCGTGCTGGGGCTGCCCTATCTGGGCGTGGTGATCGTGCTGATGATGGTCATGGAGATGGTGATCATGGCTGTTTTCATGATCGCTTACATGATGAACCCGGCCGGCCTGATGCCGATGTCGATGCTGCACAACCAGCGCGGTGCGGTGGCCGTCAGCGGCGCCGCCTTCGCCGCTCTGGTCGCCGGGATCTTCCTGGTGCCCTGGCCGGACCGCACCGGCGCCCGGCCGGAGGACACCACCTTCCAGCTCGGCATGGCCCTGATGGAAGAGCAGATGCTGACCATGGTCACCCTCGGGTTCGTGCTGCTGGCAACCATGGTCGGCGCCACGGTGCTCGCCACCCGGCGGGGGCGCTACGACCGCTTCGGCGACAACCTGGATCAGCGTCCCCCGAGGGACCCGGCCGGTGGGGGAGTGGGCCGGTGACGTTCGAACTCCTCCTGGTGCTCGCCGCGGGCCTGTTCTGCACCGGGCTGTTCGGCGCGCTCTCCCAGCAGTCCATCGTCATGATCATGATGGGCATCGAGCTGATGATCGGCGGGATCATCGTCGCCGCCGCCGACTTCTGGCACTTCCTCGCGCCGGCTTCGGCGGGCGGCCAGGTGGTGATCGTGGCAGCCGTGGTGGCGATGGCCGTGGAGATGGCCATGGGATTCGCCGTGACGACGGCCATCTACCGCGCCCGCCAGGTCGACATGACCGACGCGGCCGAGGAGTTGAAGGGATGAACGGCTTGGCCTGGCTGCTGATCGCTCTTCCCCTGTGCGGCGGAGTGGCCCTCGCGCTGGCGGGACCCCGCTGTCGGCGCGCGGTCCCCGCCTTCGGGGTGGCGGTGGCCGCGGCGACGCTGGGCCTGGCTGTCGCGGCCGCGGTGAGCCGGCCGGCCGTGAGCGCGCCCCTGTTCGCCGGGATGCGGGCGGGGCTCGCGGTGGACGGGCTGTCCGCGGTGATGGTGGTCACCGTCGCTGCCGTCACGACGGCCGTCCTCGCCTTCGCCGTGGGCGAGGTCGCCGCTGACGAGAACCGGGGCCGCTTCTTCGGGCTGATGCTGGTCTTCGCCGGTGCGATGCTCGTCACCGTCACGGCGACCACCCTGCCGCTGCTGCTGATGGGCTGGGAGGTGATGGGGGCCACCAGTTGGGCCCTGATCGGTTCCTGGTGGTGGCAGCCCGAACGGGCGGAGGCCGCCGATACCGCGTTTCTCACCACCCGCGCGGCCGACCTCGGCCTCTATCTGGCCGCCGGCGCCGCCCTGCCCGCCGGCGTCGGCTCGCTGCGCCTGGACGCCCTGTCGCACGCGAGTTCCCCCTGGCTGCACCTGATCACGGCGGGCATCGTCCTGGCCGCCCTGGGCAAGTCCGCCCAACTACCCTTCTCCTTCTGGCTGTCGCGGGCCATGCAGGGCCCGAGCCCGGTCTCGGCGCTGCTGCACTCGGCGACGATGGTCGCGGCCGGCGCCTACCTCCTGCTGCGGCTGAACCCGCTGCTGGCCGCGACGGGCTGGGCCGGTCCGCTGGTCGCCTGGACCGGCGCCCTCACCGCGCTGGCCCTGGGGGTGGTCGCCGTGGCACAGACCGATCTCAAGCAACTCCTCGCAGCGTCCACCTCCGCACAGGTCGGCTTCATGGTGCTGGCCGCCGGCAGCGGCGGAGTCGCCGCCGGTACCACCCAGCTGGTCGCGCACGCCGCCACGAAGTCGGCCCTCTTCCTGGCCGCGGGCGCCTGGCTGACGGCGCTGGGCACCAAGCTGCTGCCCGCTCTGCGCGGCGCGGCCCGCTCCTACCCGTTGGTCGGCGCGGCTTTCACCGTCGGCGCGCTCACCCTCGCCGGTCTGCCGCCGCTGTCGCTGTGGGCGGCCAAGGACGAGGTTCTCGCCGCCGCCCGGACGGAGGGACCGGGGCTCTACGCCGTCGGACTGGCGGCCGCCGCCGTGGCGGCCGTCTACAGCGTCAAAGCCGTCTGGTACGTCACCCGGCCCCTGCCCGAGAACCCGGCGGCCGGATACGACACCGAGGGGCACGGCACCCGGCGTACCGCGCCCACGACGCCCCCGCCCCTGCTCGCGCTGACCCTCGCCGCGGCCGCCGCGGGCGTACTGGCCCTGCCCGGTCCCGCGTCCTGGCTGAAACGTCTGGTCGGTGCCGCGGGGGAGCCGGGCCCCCAGCCGTGGGAACTGGGCCTGTCCGCGGCTGTCGCCCTCTCCGCCGCGGGCCTGGCGTGGTGGCGCGCGTCCCGCCCGGCGCTCGCGACGGGCGGCGCCGCGCGGTGGGCGGAGGGCTGGCTGCACCTGGAGCGGGCCGTGCAGGCCGCCGTGGTCCGTCCCGTACGGGGCCTGGCCCGGGCGCTGGCCGTCTTCGACGACCGCGTCGTCGACGGCGCCGTACGACAGGCGGCGCGCGGCGGCCTCGCGGTGGCCCGCCTGGCCCGCCGCTCGGACGACGAGGTCGTCGACGGCGCCGTTCGCGGGACCGCTCGCGCCTCTCTCGCCGCCGCCCGGCTCGCCGGCCGTGTGGACGACGCCGGCATCGACTCCGCGGTCCGCGCGGTCGCCTCGGGCGCCCGGAGCATGGGCCGATGGGCACGTCGCCCGCAGACCGGACTGCTCCACCAGTACTACGCCCAGGCCGCCGTCGGCTTCGCCGTCCTGGTCCTGATCATCCTGTTGGTGAGGTAACCCCTGTGCTGAGTGTCGTCACCTTCCTGCCGCTGCTGGTCTGCGCGGCGCTGCTGTTCCTGCCCCGCACCCTCCCCGACCGGGTGTACCTCTGGACCTGGATCGCCACCGCCGCCGCGGATCTCGCCCTGGTCGTCGTCGTGTGGGCGGGCTTCGACACCGGCGGCGGAATGCAGTACGAACAGCGGGTGCGCTGGATCCCCAGTGCCGGCGTCGGCTACCACGTGGGTGTCGACGGCCTGTCCCTGCCCCTGGTCGCGCTGACCTGCCTGCTGTTCCTCGCCGTCGCCGTGTACTCGCTGCGCGAGTCGAGACGGGTCCGCTCCTACGTCTGCCTGTTCCTGTTCCTGCAGACCGTCAGCACCGGGCTGTTCGTCGCCCTCGACCTGATCCTGTTCTTCGTCTTCTTCGACCTGTCGATCGTCGGCATGTTCTTCGTCATCGCGGGGTGGGGGCACGGCGAACGTGCCCGCGCCGCGGCGCTGAAGTTCTTCCTGTACACCTTCGTCGGCTCCCTCGCCCTGCTGCTCGGCTTCATCGGCCTGTACCTGGCGGCCGACCCGCACACCTTTGACATCACCGACCTCACCCGTACCAACCCGCTCGCCGGAAGCGGTCTGTACGCCGGCCTGGTGCTGCTGGCGATCGGGGTGGGCCTGGCGGTCAAGACCCCGACGGTGCCGTTCCACACCTGGCTGCCGCCCGCCCACACCGACGCTCCCGCCGCCGGTTCGGCGATCCTGGCCGGCGTCCTGCTCAAGATGGGGACCTACGGCATCGTCCGTATCGCCATGCCCCTCCTGCCCGGCAGCTGGCGCCGGTACGCCCTGGCCATCGTGGTGGTCGGCGTCGTGTCCGTGGTGTACGGGGCCCTGGTCGCGCTGGCGCAGACCGACTTCAAGCGCATGATCGCCTACACCTCCGTGAACCACATGGGCTACATCGTCCTCGCCGTCGGCGCCGCCGGAACCCTGGTCGGCACCGACGCCCAGGCCCGTTCCCTCGCCGTCACCGGCGCGGTCACCCAGATGGTCAGTCACGGCCTCATCACCGGAGCCCTGTTCCTCCTCACCGGCGTGCTGTACGACCGCGGCGGAACCAACGCGATGGACGCCTACTCCGGCCTGGCCGACCGCATCCCGCGTTTCGCGGCGGTCACCACCGTCGCCGCGTTCGCCGGCTTCGGCATCCCCGGCTTCTCCGGCTTCATCGCCGAGTTCCAGATCTTCACCGGCTCCCTCGCCTCCCGGCCGGCCGCCACCGCCGTCGCCGTGACCGGCATCCTCATCACCGCGGCCCTGTTCCTGACCGCGCTGCGGCGCATGCTCCTCGGCGCCCCACGTCTGCCCGGGACCATTCCCACCGGTGGTGTCGCCGACCTGCACCGCCACGAGGCGCTGCCCACCGTCGCCCTGCTCGCCCTCGCCCTGGTCATCGGCATCCTGCCCCGCTGGCTCCTCGACGTCATCGAACCGGCCAGCAGCACCTTGACGGGCCTGGTCGCCAGGTGAACGAGGACCTCACCGCACTGATCCCCGAACTCGCTCTGCTGGGCGCCGCCGTCATCGGTCTGCTCGCCGGCTCCTGGCTGCCCCGCCGCCGCCAGTGGGTGATCGCCGTCCTGGCAGCCGCCGCATGTGCCGCCGGTCTGGTGGCCACCGCCGTCACGGAGGCCACCACCCGCGAGCAGACCGTCTTCTCCCACGCTTTCGCCGTCGACACCGCGACCTTCGTCGGCCGCCTCGTCGTCCTGGCCGCCCTGCTGCTCGTCATCGGCATGTCCGTGGAGTCGGCGCGGAGCCACAGACGCGAGAGCGAGTACTGGGTGCTCCTGCTGATGACCGGCGCCGGCACCCTCGCCCTGATCGGCGCGAACGACCTGCTGATGCTCTTCGCCGCCTACCTGCTCGCGAGCATCCCCGCCTACGCGCTCGCCGGCTTCGCCAAGGACGCTCCTGGTACCGAGGCCGCTCTCAAGTACTACTTGATGGGGGCGCTGCTCGGCACCGTCCTGCTCGCCGGAACCGCGCTCCTCTACGCCGCCGGCCACGCCACCCTCTACCGCGACCTGAAGGCCGCCCTGCCGGCAGCCCCTTATGGCCTGGTCGCCGTCGGCCTCGTCGCCGTCCTCGCCGGCCTGCTCTTCAAGTCGGGCGCGGTGCCCGCCCACTTCTGGGTGCCCGACGTCACCGACGGCGCCCCCACTCCCGTCGCCGCCTACGTCACCACCCTCCCGAAGATCGGCGGTCTGATCGCCGGCTACCGGCTGCTCCACCAGGCCCTGCCCGGCAGCGACGTCAACTGGCCGCTGCTGCTGGCGATTCTGGCCGCCGCCACCATGACGCTGGGAAACCTCGCGGCCTTCTTCCAGACCTCGGTCAAACGCCTGCTCGCCTACTCCACCATCGGTCAGGTCGGCTACCTGCTGATGGCCCTCGTCGTCGCCACCCGCAGCGATCTGGCGCAGCAGAGCCTGCTGTTCTACCTGGCCGCCTACGCCGTCACCAACCTCGGTGCGTTCGCCGTCGTCACCCAACTGCCCCGGGCCCGCACCCTCGACGACTACCGGGGCCTCGCCCGCCGCCGCCCCGGCCTCGCCGCGGTCCTCCTCGTCTGCCTCCTCGGTCTGGTCGGCACCCCGCCCACCGGCGTCTTCCTCGGGAAACTGGAGATCTTCTCCGCGACCATCGACGGCGGCTACACCTGGCTGGCGGCCCTCGCCGTGGCCAATACCGTCGCCTCGCTCTTCTACTACCTGCGCTGGCTCGCACCCCTGTTCACCACCGACGACGTCGCGCCCGCCGCGACCCAGGCCCTCCAGGGACGCTGGGCCGCCGCAACCGCCTACGCCGCGGCCGCCCTCTCCGTGGCCCTCGGCATCGCCGGACAGGCCGTCCTCACGCTCGCCGACGGGCCGCTGGTGCCGTGACGTTCGCGACTCCCCGCACCGCGAAACCGTGAGGCCCAGGCCGGCGGCGTGTCGGACGATGCGCGCCATGGGCCGCGCAGTGGGGCCGAGCCGGGTCGTCCCAGCGGTCGCGTCGTCATGGACGTCCCCGCCGGGACACGGGGTCAGCGCAGGTCGGGCCCGCCTGCCACGACGATCTCACCGAGCAGGCTGATCTCCTCGTCGGCGTCGTCCGGGACGTCCGAGTCGGGGTCGGCGAACCAGCCGGCCGCCTCCTCGTCGGCCAGGTGCGGGTACTTCTCCAGGAGGAACCGCCGCCGGTACGCTGTGTCCGCGGCGTCGACGACCCCCTCCAGAGTGGTCCAGTTGAAGGCGGTTCCCAGGGCGATCCCGAAGGCGGGTACGGCCTTGCCGAGTCCGTCCTTGGTGAGGCGGAAGCCGAAGGCCTTCGCGAACTGCTGGGAGACCTTGGTGACCAGCGACTCGTTGAGGACTTCCCACGTCTTTCCGCGGAACAGCGCCTGGGTGAGCCGCGAGATGTCGGACATCGCGGCGTTCTTCGCGGTGGCCGAGCTCGCTGTTCCCACGTTGACGACCGACATCACGAAGAGCTTCTCGGCGGGCGCTTCGGGGTCGTACCCGTAGAACAGCGATACCTGGCCCACGGCGCGGGAGGCCAGTCCGAGGACGGCTGCGGTGTCGGCGACGAAAGCGCCCGCGATCGCACCGCCCGAAGGCGCCGCCGCCGCCCCGGCGGAGGCGGCGATGGCCAGTTGTCCGCCGGAGATCATCAGCCCCGCGGTCGCCCCGGAGACCGCTGCGGCGGCCGGGAAGTACCAGTTCGCCGCCTTTCCGCGTACCGCGTCGACCTGCTGGAGGTCGAGTCGGCGCACGTCGGGCAGTGACTCGACCTCGTGCCCGTGCTTCTGGTGGCGGGCGACCACCCGCTGGGGAGAGAGCCCCGCCCGCGCGGCGCGCCCCACCGTCTTCCGCAGGGACTGCACAGCCGCGCCGCTCCAGTCCGGCAGGGACTCAGCGGCTCCACGAGCCCCGGCGCCGATCTTCCGAGCACCCTCGGCCGCGAACTTCTGTCCACGTGATACCGCCGATCTGGCGCGTGGGTGGTTGTCGAGCTGCTGTGACGCGCGCTTGCCGAGTTCCGCTACGCCGTTGCCCACCGCTTCGCCGGCGTTCCGCATCGTTCGTGACAGGGGGCGCCCCTGGAACTCCTTGACGGCGTGCCACGCCTCGATCTCGTACGGCGAGGGAGACCGATCGGGTTGCTGCGGGCCCTGCGGGTTGCTCATGGTCGGTAGCGCTCCTGTCTCCGGGACATGCGGTCGGGCGAGGTGACGGGACCGGCCGCAGGGTCGTCCTCGGCGAGCACGAGCCACGCATCCACCTCGGCGCGGAGTTGTGCGCCCCGGAGCTCGCGCCGGCGGAACGGCACGCGCTGGTCACGAGCCAGGGGCGTCATGTCGTAGGCACTGTAAGTGAGTTCGAGGGTGCCGGGCGGGAGGAATGCGGGATTGCGGTGCGCTCCTCGGCCGTCCGGTGTGCGCGGCGCCGGCCTGGCGGCAGCCCGTGGTCGTCCCCGGCCGCATCGCCGAGTCTCCCGGCGACCGCTCGTTTAGGGATCCGGCGGCGGGACAGCCGGTCTTCGAGGAGGTGGCGCGGAAAGGCTTCTGTGACCGGTGTCCGGCAGGGGGCCGGTTCGGGCGGGTCGCCCATGTCCTGGCCGGATGCAGTCGGTAGAGGTCTGAGTCATGGCTTTTCTCCAGCTTCATCCTCTTCGTGAGAAGGTCACGACGGGATGAATCAGCCAGGTAAGTCGGTCTCTTTCCGCGCTCGCCGTGCCCCGGGGACAATGGCGAGCGATGACTGTCAGCGCCCCCGTCTCCTCCAACCGGCCGCTCCCCGAGCCGTCGGGCTTCGGCCCCTTCGCTCACCTCAACGTGCCGAACACCCTGCTCTACCGCCACGTGATGCGGGTGTTCCTGACGGCCAAGGAACGGTTCGCGGTCCACCTGCGGCCCGAGGACGTGCACGCCGCACTGCCGGCGGACATCCGTCCCGCCGAGCCGGACGCCGTCGTCGGCGCGCTCGACAAGCTCGTCGGCTGGGGGAATCTGCGGGCGGATCCCGACACCGCCCGTGTGACCGCGGTCGAAGACTTCTACCGGAAGCGGTTCATCTACCAGCTCACGCGGGAAGGGGAGGCGGCCGAGGAGGCGTTGTCCGGCTATGACGAGGCGCTCGGGCGGCGTGGCGCCCTTCAGGCCGTTGCCCTGCACGACATCGTCACCCAGCTTCGCGCCCTTCTCGTCCTGGCCGCCCAGGAGGAGCCGGATCCGGCCAAGACACATCTGGCGCTCGATGCGCTGGCCAGCCGATTCGCCGCGCTCGCCGACAACGCCCGGGCCTTCATGGGGTCGCTCCAGCAGACCATCGACCTGCACGAGGTCGAGGAGGCGGTCTTCCTCGCGTACAAGGACCGGCTCATCCAGTACCTGGAGCGGTTCATCCAGGACCTGATCACGCTGGGCGGGCGGATCGCGCGGCTGATCCTGGAGTTGGAGGAGGACGGGACGGTGGAGCCGCTCCTCCGGGCGGCCGCCGGTCGGGAAGCCGCTGATGCCTCGCCGGAGGAGGCCGCGAACGCGGAGCGGGAGATGTACGAGCGGTGGGCCGCCCGTTGGTCGGGGCTCGGCGCCTGGTTCATCAGCAGGGACGGGCGCGAGTCGCAGGCCAGACTCCTGCGCGGCCGGGCACTCGGCGCGATTCCCCAGCTCCTCGCCGTCGTACGCTCGCTGAACGAGCGCCGGTCCGGGCGCTCCGACCGGTCGGCCGACTTCCGTACGCTGGCGCGCTGGTTCGCCGAGGCGCCCGACGACGACGCCCGGCACCGGCTGTGGCGGGCCGCGTTCGGCCTCTATCCGGCCCGGCACCTCAGCGTCGACGCCGACACCCTCGCTGCCCGCGCGGCGCGGCCCGTACCGCCCGCCACCCCCTGGGCCGAGGCCGAGCCGTTGCGCATCAGCCCGCAGCTGCGCCGCACCGGCAGCTACGAGCGGCGCGGTAAGCCCCGCAAGGTGGAGGACCGGGAGGAGCGGCGGCGCCTGCTCGCCGAGACCGCCGTCAAGCAGGCCGCAGACGTGGCCGCCGCCCGCGCCCGGCTCGTCACCCACGGTGTCACGCGCCTGTCCGGTCTCGGCGAGCTCGACCCCGCCTCCTTCGGGCAGTTCCTCCAACTGCTCGGGGACGCCCTGGCCACATGGCGGCCCGGCATGAGCGACACCACGGCCACCAGCAACGACGGCTCCATGGAGATCAGGCTCACCGCACTCGCCGACGGCACGACCGCCGAGGTCCGCACCCCCGTCGGAGTCTTCAGCGGCCCGGACCACCTCATCGAGATCGTCGACCTCATGGCCGGTGACGACCCGGCAGCCGGAGACGGCCTCACGGACGGAGAACCGGGCCGATGACCACACCCCTCGCCGAGGTGCTGGTCGGCCAGCACGCCGCCGAGCTGCGCAAGGCGGCCCGCGCCCTGCTCAAGCAGCCACTCCTGCTCGCGCGTGGCCGGTACGCCGACGAGTTCCGCCTCGCCCGCCGGCACGCGTCGGAACTCCGGGAGTGGTTCGACCGCAACACCGGCTGGGCCCTCCAGGTGGACACCGAAGCCGCCCGGCTGCACAAGAGCCCCGGCGTCCTCACCGACCCCACCCACCCCGCGCGGAACACGGCCCGCGGTGCTGCCCCCTTCACCCGCCGCCGCTACGTCCTGCTCTGCCTCGCGCTCGCCGCCCTCGAACGCGGCGAGGCCCAGATCGCCCTCGGGCGTCTCGCCGACCATATCGTCCTCGACGCAGCCGACCCCCGACTCGTCGCGACGGGCATCGAGTTCGCCCTGGAACACCGCGACGAGCGCCTCGATCTCGCCGCCGTCGTACGGCTGCTGCTCGACCTCGGCGTGCTGCGCCGGGTCGCGGGCGACGAAGAGGCCTACGTCAGCGGGCTCGGCGACGTCCTGTACGACGTCGAACGCCGGGTCCTCGCCGGTCTCCTGGCCTCCCGCCGCGGCCCCTCCACCGTCCACGCCGCAGCCTTCGACGACCGGCTCGCCGAACTCGTCGCCGAAACCGCCCTGGACAGCGACGAGCTGCGCTTCCGTGCGATGCGCCGCTCACTCACCCGCAGACTCCTGGACGACCCGGTGCTCTACTACGCCGACCTGAGCGACGCCGAACTCGGCTACCTCACCCGGCAGCGCGGCTTCCTCACGGCCCGGATCAGCGAGCTGACCGGACTGGTCGCCGAGGTACGGGCCGAGGGGATCGCCATGGTCGACCCCGAGGACGACCTCACCGACCTCCGCATGCCCGAACAGGGCACCTACGGTCACGTCACCCTGCTGCTCGCCGAGCACCTGGCCGCGGCGGACGGCCCCGTCGATCCCGACGCGCTTGCCCTCCGGGTTCGTGAACTCGCATCCCAGCACGGCGGATTCTGGTCCAAGTCAGCCCGGGAGCCGGGCATGGAGACCGACCTCGTCGAACAGGCCGTCGACCGGCTCGCCGCGCTCGGCCTGGTCTCCCGTACACCCCGCGCGGTCGTGGTGCGCCCCGCCCTCGCCCGGTACGCGGTCGGCGAGACCGTCGTACGCGAAACCGGCTCCGCCCCCGTGCCTCCGTCGCGAAAGGCCTCCCCGTGACCCGCCTCCCCACCCCGCGACGCACCCGCTGGCAGCCTCTGCGCGTCGGGCTCGTCGACCTGTTCCACTACGACGTGGACGAGTTCCACTTCCGGGACGGGCGCCTGTTGCTGCGCGGCAACAACGGCACCGGCAAGTCCAAGGTGCTCGCCCTGACCCTGCCGTTCCTGCTCGACGGTGACCTCAGCCCGCGTCGTGTCGAACCCGACGGCGACCCCGGCAAGCGGATGGAGTGGAACCTGCTCCTCGGCGGCGAGCACCCGCACTCCGAACGGCTCGGATACACCTGGATCGAGTTCGGCAGGCTCGACGACACGACCGGCGAGCAGCACTTCCGTACGCTGCTGTGCGGACTCAAGGCCGTCAGCGGACGGGGTATCGCCCGGCATTGGTTCGCCGTGACCCGCCGGCGCGTCGACCACGGGTCCAGCGAACGCACCGAGGAGACCTTCCGGCTGCTCGACGCCACCGGCACAGCCCTGTCCCGGGACCGCCTGGCCGAAGCCGTCGCCGGGCACGGCATGGTGTACGACCAGGCCAAGGGGTACCGCAGGGCGGTCGACGAAGCGCTCTTCGGCCTCGGAGAGCAACGGTACGCCGCCCTCGTCGACCTGCTCATCCAACTGCGCCAGCCTCAGCTCTCGAAGCGGCCCAGCGAAGCCGCCCTCTCCCGCGCCCTCACCGAGGCTCTGCCGCCCCTGGACCAGGCCGTCATCGCCGACGTGGCCGAGGCGTTCCGCTCCCTGGACGAGGAGAAGGACGAGCTGGCGTCCGCGTCCGCCGCCGAACGGGCCGCATCCGCCTTCCTGGAGCACTACAGGCGGTACGCCCGGATCGCCAGCCGGCGCCGAGCCCGGCTTCCGCGCACCGAACACTCCCGCTACGAGCGCGTGCAGCGGGATCTGGCCGAGGACCACGAGCGCCGGACCCGCGCCGAGGAGGAGCGAGCGGCGGCCGAAGAGGAGATCGGCTCGCTGGCCGAGACCGGGGAACGTCTGAGGGCCCAGGAGACGGCGCTGCGCGAGGCCCCCGAGATGCGCGACGCCCGGGACCTGGAACATGCCGCCGAGGCCGTGACGCGAACCCGGCAGGCGGCTGACCGGGCGCGGGAGGACCGGGAGCGGGCGGACGCCCTCCACACCAAGGCGCTCGGGCGGCTCGGCGCCGCCGACAACCGGCTGCGCACCGCGCGTGCTCTGGCCGAAGACGCCATCGCCCACACCCGGGAACAGGCGGCCGCCGGGCACGTCGCCCTGCCGGCGGCCGGCCTGCTGTCCGAGCCCGCATCGCGGCGGGCGGTCGAGGAAGCCACGGACCGCGCCCGGCGGGCCCTCGACCACGTCGAGGGCCGCCTCGAAGCGTCCGAGCAGGCCGCCGCCGCACACCGCCGGGCGGCGGGCCGTCTCGACGAGGCGGACACCGACCTCACGCTGGCCGCCGAGACGCACGGCGAGGCGGAGGAGAACGCGGCGCGGGTGGGCCGGGCCCTCCTGGACGACGTACGCGAGCGCGCCCGAGCCTGGAAGGAGCTGGCCTACTCCGACGAGACGGGTCTCCTGGACGAACTCCAGGAGTGGACCCGCCGACTCGACGGCCCCTACCCGGCGCGGCTTTGGGCCACCCGGGCGCACACCGCCCGCTCGGCGGACCTCGCCGGCCAGGCGGCCGACGCCGCCCGCGCGACCACGGAACTGGCGGAGCGCATCGCGAAGGCCCGTCACGAGCTCGCCGCGCTGGAAGCCGGCACCGGACGCGGGCCCCAGCCCCCGCCGACCCGCACCCCCGGCCTGCGGGAAACGCTGCCCGGCGCGCCGCTCTGGCGCCTGGTCGACTTCCGTCACGCCGTGCGCGCAGCGGACCGTGCCGGTCTCGAAGCGGCGCTCGAAGCCTCCGGTCTCCTCGACGCCTGGGTGCTGCCCGACGGCTCCGCCCTCGCCGTGGACGGGCACGACCTGCTGCTCTCCCCGTCGAACGGACCGGTGAGCGGATCCTCGCTGGCAGACGTGCTGTGTCCGGCCGTGGACGACGGCGACGGACAGGCCGCCGCCGTGGACGGGACGACGGTGACCCGGCTTCTCGCCGCCGTCGGCCTCGACGGCGGGGGAGGAGCCGCGACATGGGTGGCACCCGACGGGCGCTTTCGGGTGGGTGCGCTCACCGGTACGTGGGCCAAGCCCGCCGCTCTGTACATCGGCGAAGGCGCGCGCGAGGCGGCGCGCCGGGCCCGTGTCGCCGCGCTCGGCATCGAACTCGCCTCCCTGGGCGAGGAGTCGGAGCGTCTCACGGCCCGGTCCGAGGCGATCGCGGCACGACGCCGCACACTCGACGCCGAACTCTCCGAGGTCCCCGACGAGTCGTCGCTCACCCGGGCGCACGCGCGCGTGAGCGCCGCCGCCGAGACCGTACGCACGGCTCGTGCCCGGTACGAAGGGCGTGCCACCGAGGCCACCGAGGCGGCTGAGCGCGCCGAGCGGGCCGCCGTCGAACTGGCGGAGGCCGCCGCTGATCTGGGACTGCCCGCCGACCGGGCCGCACTCGTCGTCGTGCGTCACGCCCTCGGCTCGCTCGCCACCGCGCTGGCGGCTCTCTGGCCCGCGCTGCGCGAACAAGGCGAGGCCGTACGGCAGGTGGACGACGAGCGCGCCGAAGCGGCCGAGGCGGAGCAGCGGGTCGTCGACCTCGCCCAGCGGGCCGGAGAGGCGGCACGTGAGGCGGCGGCGGCCGACCAGCGGCACCGGACCCTGCGCTCCACCGTCGGCGCCGCTGTCGCCGAACTGCAACGGCGTCTCGCCGAGACCGCCGAGGCACAGCGGATCTGTGACGCCGACCAGCAGAGGGCCCGGCAGCGGCACGCCCGGGCGGACCGGGAGGCGAGCCGGGCAGAGGGGCGGATCGAGCAACTGGAGAAGGACCTCGCCGAAGCCGTCGACGCCCGCGCGGAGGCGATCGCCGCACTCCAGCGCTTCACGGCCACCGGTCTGGTCGCGGTCGCCCTGCCCGAGGCCACTGTCCCCGCCTCGGAGGAGGGGCACTGGGCCGCGACCCCGGCCATCGTGTTCGCCCGCGCCGTCGAGTCCGCCCTGTCGTCCGTCGACGACACGGATGCCGCCTGGGAACGCGTCCAGCGCCGGCTCAGCGAGGAACTCAAGACCCTGCAGGACATTCTGTCCCGGCACGGGCACAGCGCGTCCGCCCGCATGGTCGAGGACGGCATGGTCGTCGACATCGTCTACCAGGGCCGCGAGCGTGCCGTACCCGAACTCGCCGAAGCGCTCGCCACGGAGGTCGGTGAGCTCACCCGCATCCTGTCCGCGCACGAGCGGGAGATCCTCGAAACCCACCTGATCACCGAAGTCGCCGGCACTCTTCAGGAACTCATCAGCGCCTCCGAACGGCAGGTGCGGGACATGAACACCGAACTGGAGGACCGCCCCACTTCCACGGGCATGAGACTGCGACTGGTGTGGCGGGCCTCCCGCAAGGCCCCGTCCGGACTGGCCCAGGCCCGTGAGAGGCTCCGCCAGTCCGCGGACGCCTGGACTCTGGAGGACCGCGCGGCGGTCGGCGAGTTCCTGCAGGCCCAGATCGCCCGTCAGCAGTCCGACGACGGATCGGGCAGCTGGCTCGAGCACCTCACCGCCGCGCTCGACTACCGCTCCTGGCACGAATTCGGCGTCGAACGCCACCAGCACGGCCGCTGGGTACCGGCCACCGGACCCGCCTCCGGTGGCGAACGTGTCCTCGCCCTGTCCGTACCGCTGTTCGCCGCAGCCTCCTCCCACTACGCCAGCGCGGGCAGCCCGCACGCACCCCGCCTGGTCACCCTGGACGAGGCGTTCGCCGGCGTGGACGACGACTCCCGCGCCAAGTGCCTCGGCCTCCTGAGTGCTTTCGACCTCGATGTGGTGATGACCAGCGAACGGGAGTGGGCCTGCTACCCGCAGGTGCCCGGCATCGCCATCGCCCAGCTGTCCCGCATCGACGAGGTGGCCGCGGTCCTCGTCACCCGGTGGGAGTGGGACGGCACGCGACGGCGGCGCCGTGAGGACCCCGTACGGTACGCGCCCCAGGACGCGCCCGGCCTGGAGGAGCCGGAGCCGCTGTGGAGCTGACCCACGGGCCCGGGGCCGGCACCGAGGCGGTCGACAGCCCGCGGCTCGCCAGGCTGCTCGGCACACCGGACCTCGCCTGGCTCGTCGAACGAGCGCGCCGACGACTGGCGGCCGACCAGCCCCTGACCGGTTCCGTGACCCTGGCCGATCCCACCGCGGCCCAGCGAGCGGCGGCGGAGCGGCTGCTCGCCCGGGCCCCCGGTGGAGGCAGGTCCCTGACCGTACGGCTGGAAGCGGTCGACGCCGTACTGCGCCGTTCGGGTGCGAGCCCGGCCGGCCTCGCCGCCGCGGTCGCCGCGCTCACCGGGCCGGTCACCTCGCTCGCCCAAGCCCACCACGAGGTGGAGGACGCCTGGAAGCGGGCGCACACGCCGCTCGACGAGCTTGCGGCCACGGTGCCCGCGCTCGCGGAGTGGGCGGCGCGGATACGCGCCGAAGGCCTGGCGCGGCGTCTGGGGCGGACTCCGGACGTCACGTTCGGCCTCCTCACCGGGGTGTGTACCGCCCTGCGTGAACTCCCCGCCAGCCCGGTCGTCTCGCTCCCCGCCTTCGCCGCCCGGGTTCTCGGCCGGGCTCACGCCCTGGACGACGGCACACCGCTGGCCACCCTCACCCTGTCCGGGGCTCGCGCGCTGACGGGATTCCGCGACGGCCGGGGCGCCGAGTGGCGACGGGACGCCTGGGCCTCGGTGGGACTGCTGCGCGACGAACTGTCCTCGACCGTCCTGACCCTGAACCTGCGCGGCACCCCGGCCCTGGAACGCCTGGCCGAGGACGGCGAACCCTGCGTGCTCACCCTGCGCCAGCTCACCCGCAGGCCTCCGGCCGCCGCTGCTCCCACGGTGCGGATCTGCGAGAACCCGACCGTGCTCGCGGCAGCGGCCGACACGCTCGGCCCCGCCTGCCCGCCGCTGGTCTGCCTCCAGGGCCAGCCTTCGGCCGCCGCCCTCACACTGCTCCGGGGGCTGCACGACCACGGGGCAACCCTGTACTACCACGGCGATTTCGACTGGGGCGGGCTCCGGATCGCCGGCTTCCTGCGCCGCCGGGTGCCGTGGCGGCCGTGGCGCTACACGGCCGCGGACTACCGTGCCGCCGTCCTCCGCAGCACCACGCCACCGCTGTCCCCGCTCGTCCGTACCCCGGCGGAGACCCCCTGGGAGCCCGCACTCGCTGAGGCAGTCGCCGAACTGGGCGTCCGCGTCGAGGAGGAGAGGGAACTGGAACTGCTGTTGTCCGATCTCGCGTGAGCGCGGTGGGCGTCGGCCGGGCGTGGGCAGTCGGAAGACTGTCCGTCTTCGGGCGGGCCGCCACCGGGCGGCAGGCCACAGCCCGCTTCGCGCCGCGCAGCGTCACTCACTTCTGTGCCAGGAGTTCATCGGACAGCCCGAGATGCCGGCGGAGTGCCTGTCGGCCGAGGGCGGTGACGGCAACGGCGCGCGTGGTCCCGACCGGGGTGATCCAGCCCGTGCCGAACGCGTGACGGCACAGCGCGGCACCGACGGCGCCGGCCAGGTGGGGGCGGCGTTCGGTCCAGTCCAGGCAGGGCCGCACCGACGGCCGGCGTGTGCCGGTCGGGACGGTGATGCCGAGATCTTCGAGCCAGGCCGCTCCGGCGCTGGTCAGCCCGAGTCCGTGCCTCAGGTCCAGCAGCCCCCGCTCCAGCATCGCGTCGGTGATGGCGACCCCGACGGTCCCGGCCAGGTGGTCGTAGCAGGTGCGGGCGTGGGCGAGGGCCTGTCGGCGGCCGGCCGCCGACAGGGAACGAGGTGCCGGGGTGCGCTCGGGCGCCATCGCGGCGAGACTTTCGACCAGCTCGGCGACGTGCGGACCGGCCAGCCGTACGTAGCGGTGGCGGCCCTGCCGTTCCTCGGCCAGCAGGTTTCCGCGGACGAGCGCGTGCAGGTGCTCGGTCGCGGTCGAGGGCGCCACTCCCGCGTGACGTGCCAACTCCGTCGCCGTCCAGGCCCGGCCGTCGAGCAGGGCCAGACAGAAGCCCGCCCGCGTACCGTCGGCCAGAAGCTTCGCCACGGTGGCCAGGCCGGGACCGGTTCCAGGTGTGCGCTGCACGTCCATACGGCCCATTGTCCCCCGGGGACACTTCGGCCCCGGCCGAATCGACCGGACCCTAGGCTCCCCGCCATGAACACGGCACCTCCCAGCATCCTGCCCGCGCAGCAGACAGCCGCCACCCACCTGGAGATCGAGCCGAGCGTCCTGTATTTCGGGACGCCCGTGGTGCTCCTGTCGACAGAGAATCAGGACGGCTCGTTCAACCTCGCCCCGATATCCTCCGCCTGGGCCCTCGGGCGGACGGTGGTGATCGGGCTGGGCCGTGAGGGGCAGACCGCGTACAACCTCGGCAGCCGCCCCGACCTGGTCATCAGCCTGCCGGCCCCCGCCCAGTGGCCGGCGGTGGAGCGGCTGGCGCCGCTGACCGGCCGGCACCCCGTGCCCGCTTCCAAGCCCCAGGGCTGCCGCTTCGAGCCGGACAAGTTCGCCGCGGCCGGTCTGACCGGCGAACCGTCCCAGGTGGTCCGGCCGCCGCGGGTGGCCGGATGCCCGATCCAGCTGGAGGCCCGCGCCGAGCGGGTGCGGCCGGATGCTTCCGGGGACTTCGTCATCGTCGAGGCCGTCGTGCGCAAGGTGCACGCCGACTCCCGCATCGTCGTTCCGGGCACCGACCACATCGACCCCGCCGCCTGGAGCCCCCTCATCTACAACTTCCGCCACTACTTCGGACTCGGCCCGGAACTCGGCCACTCCTACCGCACCCGGACCCCCCGCACCGGCGAGGGGTCCGCTGCGGAGGCTGCACTCGCCGGCCCAGCGCGGTCGTGCATCCCGGGCGCAGCCCCCTGAAGGGCGCGGACGAGGAGATCGCGCCCTCGCGTACGCCCGGCCGCGCCCGCCATCAGATGCCGGAACAGGGACTCGACCAGGTCGAAGCCGACGACGTCCTTCCCGCCCCGAGCGGGTCCCGGAGGAGCGCCACGCCCTGCTGAGCGGTCTCGGCGCCGCGCCTCCGGCCGCTGAGCGGCGGCCGGAGGCGTACGGCCCCGGTCCGGCCCGAGGTCACGGCCTCGACGTGAGGGCGGGCCCCGGGTCCCGGGGGTGCGGGGCGGTGCCGTCACGCAGTTCGGCGGGCAGGAGGGCGTCGGGGAACGACTGGTAGCAGACCGGCCGGAGCCAGCGTTCGACGGCGAGCGTGCCGACGCTCGTCGCCGCGGGGGAGCTCGTCGCGGGCCACGGCCCTCCGTGCACCATCGCGTGGCAGACCTCCACGCCGGTGGGCCAGCCGCCCCACAGGACCCGGCCCGCCCGCTCCTCCAGTACCGGAAGCAGTTGCAGGGCCGTCGTCCGGTCGGTGTCCGCACCGTGCAGGGTGGCGGTGAGCTGGCCCTCCAACCCCTCCAGCAGGCCCAGGAGTTCCTCCGTGCCGGACCAGCGTACGACGAGCCCAGCGGCCCCGAAGACCTCGCCCGTGAGGCCCTCGTCCGCCCCGTACACGGCCGCGTCGCACGTCAGGACCACGGGAGCCGGTGCGTACGGGCCGGGCCCGGCCGTGCCCCGGGCCGCCTCCCGCACACCGGGGACGGCCGCCCACCGCCGTACGCCCTCGGTGTACGCCCGGGCGATGTCCGGGGTGAGCATGACCTGGCCCTCCGCCGTCCTCAGGGTCCGGGCCACCGCGGCGAGGAAGGCGTCGCCCGCCGGTCCGGCCGGCAGCAGGAGCAGGCCGGGGTTCGTGCAGAACTGCCCCGCCCCGCCGGTCAGCGACGCCACGTAGCCCTCGGCGGCCGGTTCCGGTTCGGCGAGCGCCCCGTCGAGCACGATCACGGGGTTGACCGCGGACATCTCGGCGTGGACCGGGACGGGCACGGGACGGGCCCGCCCGGCGGCGACCAGGGCCAGCCCCCCGGCCCTCGACCCGGTGAATCCCACCGCGGCGATGCGCGGGTCCTCGACGAGGGCGAGGCCCACCTCGTGTCCCCGGCCCACCACCAGCGAGAACACCCCGGCCGGTACGCGGGTGCGCGCGGCGGCCGCCGTGACGGCGCGGGCCACCGCCTCGCCGGTGCCCGGGTGGGCCGGATGAGCCTTGACCACCACGGGGCAGCCGGCGGCCAGCGCGGAGGCGGTGTCGCCGCCCGCGACCGAGAACGCCAGGGGGAAGTTGCTCGCACCGAACACGGCCACCGGACCGAGAGGGACCCGTCGCAGCCGGACGTCTGTGCCCGAGGGCCCGGAGTCGATCCGGACGCCGAGAGCCGATCCGCTCCTGACGAGATCGGCGAAGAGGCGCAACTGGCGGCAGGTGCGGTCCCGTTCGCCGGTCAGCCGGGCCGGCGTGAGTCCGGTCTCGCGGGCCGCGAGCTCCAGCAGGGCGTCGCCGAGCGCCTCGATCTCCTCCGCGCAGGCGTCGAGGAAGGCCGCCCGCCGCTCGGGCGGCAGGGTGCGGAAGGCGCGGGCGTCCGCCGCGGCGAGCCGGGCCGCCTCGGCGACCTGTTCCGTCGAGGCGTCCCGGTACGGAGGGCCGAACGGTTCGCCGGTCGCGGCGGCCAGCGCGTGCCAGGGGGCGCCCGTGCCGGTGACCTCGCGGCCGGCCAGGAGCGACTGCCCGGTCAGCGGTGCATGTCCGGTGAGGGGTGACTGTCCGGTCAGGGGCGTCGACCGGGCGGTCAGGGGTGATTGTCCGGTCAGGGGTGCCGACTGGCCGGTCGGTGGGGTGTGTTCGGCGGGCGGGTTCTCGGTCGGGCTCACGGTGAGGTGTCTCCCTGTGTGCGCCGGTGGCGGCGCACCGTCGTCGGGTGCTGGGTGCTGGGTGCTGGGTGCTGGGTGCCGGGGGTGGGGTCGCGGTTGTCCGGGGGCGGGTGTCGCGTGTCCGGGGCGTCCGGGGGCCGGCGCGCCGGGGAAAGTCACCCCTGCGGTGGCGTTGTCCTCCGGTCGTCCGGATGTATAGCCTAAGCAATGGCATGTGACATTGCACTAGTGGGCGGTCGTGCGGACGCCGAGGAGTGGTCATGGAAGTCGTCATCGTCGGCGCGGGCATTGTGGGCGCCGCGTGCGCGTTTCACGCCGCCCGCGCCGGTCTCGGCGTCACGGTGCTCGACCGTGGTCCGGTCGGCGCGGGCACCACCAGCCGGGGGGAGGGGAACATCCTGCTCTCCGACAAGGAGCCCGGCCCGGAGCTGGAGCTGGCCCGGCTCAGCCGTGACCTCTGGGACGAGGCGAGCGAGGAACTGGGCCCGCGATCCGTGGAGTTCGAGAACAAGGGCGGGCTGGTCGTCGCGAGCACCCCCGAAGGCCTCGCCGCCCTGCACACCTTCGCCGCACGCCAGGAGGCGGCCGGTGTCCGTACCGAACGCGTCGACCGGGCGGACGAGTTCGAACCGCACATCGCGCGCGGTCTTCCCGGCGGTGTCCACTACCCGCAGGACGCCCAGGTGCAGCCCGTCCTCGCCGCGGCCGCACTGCTGCGGGCCGCCGTCCGGAGCGGCGCCCGGGTCCACAGCGGCGAGGCCGTCGCCGCCGTCACGGGAACCGGCGGGCGGATCACCGGAGTCCGCACGGCCGACGGTTCGGTACTGGCCGCCGACGCCGTGGTCAACGCGGCCGGGACGTGGGGCGGCGAGGTCGGCCGCCGCCTCGGCGCCCCCGTCGGGATCCTGCCGCGCCGGGGCTTCGTCCTCGTCACCGAACCGCTGCCGCCGATGATCCGGCACAAGGTCTACTCCGCCGACTACGTCGCGGGCGTCGCCTCCAGCGACGCGGGCCTGGAGACCTCGTGCGTCGTCGAGGGCACCCGGGCCGGCACCGTCCTGATCGGCGCCAGCCGTGAACGCGTCGGCTTCGACACCGCGATGAACCCGGCCGTGGTGGCCCTGCTCGCCGCGCAGGCGTGCCGCCTCTTCCCGTTCCTGCGCGACGTCCATCTGATCCGCGCCTACCGGGGGTTCAGGCCGTACTGCCCCGACCACCTGCCGGTCGTCGGCCCGGACCCCCGGGTCCCCGGCGTCCTCCACGCGTGCGGCCACGAGGGCGCGGGCATCGGCCTCGCCCCCGGCACCGGCGCCCTGATCACCGCCCAGTTGCTCGGCCGCCCGTGGCGCGGTGCCGATCCGGCCGCCCACACCGGCCTCCTGCCCGACCGATTCCTCACGACCGGAGGTGTGCCGAAGTGACCCGAGCGGCCGCGGAGACCCACGGACCCACCGAACCCGCCGACACCGAACCCGCCGTCACCGAACCCGCCGACACCGAACCCGCCGTCACCGTGGACGGCGAACCCCTGGCGTTCGTCCCGGGACAGACTCTGGCCGCCGCGCTCGTCGCCTCGGGCCGGGGCGCCTGGCGGACCACCCGGGGCGGGCAGCGGCCCCGGGGCGTCTTCTGCGGGATCGGCGTCTGCTACGACTGCCTGGTCACCGTCGACGGGCGGCGCGGGCAGCGCGCCTGCCTGGTGCGGGCCCGCGCGGGCATGGCCGTCACGACGGGGGAGGGCGACGATGCCTGAGCCCCGGCACCCCGGCGACCGCGCCGCGCCGCGGCAGCCCCACGACCTCGTGGTGGTGGGCGCGGGACCGGCCGGCATGGCCGCCGCCGCCACCTCCCTGGACGGCGGGCTCCGGGTCGCCCTGGTCGACTCGGGCCCCGCTCCGGGCGGTCAGTTCTGGCGTCACCCGCCGGACCACGCGCGCGACGCCGTCCCCACCGAGGACCTCCACCACGACCTGCGCACCTACCGGGCCCTGCGCGCCGCCCTGGCCGCTCACGAGCGCACCGGACGGCTCACCCTCCTGCTCGACCACCACGTCTGGACCACGGCCGCGGCGGCGGACGGCTTCACCGTCCACGCCGTGGACCGGGGCAGCCCGCCCGAGGAGCGGGCCGTCGTGCTGCGCGCGCCGGCCCTGCTGGTGGCGACCGGCGCCTACGACCGCCAACTCCCCTTCCCCGGCTGGGACCTGCCCGGGGTGCTCACCGCCGGCGGGCTCCAGGCGCTGCTCAAGGGCGGGGGAGTGGTGGCCGGCCGGCGCGTGGTCCTCGGCGGCACCGGCCCCTTCCTGCTGCCCGTCGCCGCCGCCCTCGCCGCACGCGGCGCGGAGGTCGTCGCGGTGTGCGAGGCGGCGGCGCCCTCGGCCTGGCTGCGCCACCCCGCGCCTCTGTTGCGCCATCCCGCCAAGTGGGCCGAAGCCGTCGGCTACGCGGGGGTGCTCGCCCGGCACCGGATCCCGTTCCGCACCCGTACCGGCATCGTCGGCGCCGAAGGAGAGGGGCGGGTCGCCGTCGTACGCACCGCGTCCCTGGACGCCGACGGGGCACCGCTCCCGGGGACCGAGCGGCGGATCGAGGCCGACACCGTGGGCGTCGGCTGGGGCTTCGTCCCCCAGCTCGACCTGCTGCTTCCGCTCGGCTGCGACCTCGCCGACGCGGGCGACGGCACCGTGGCCGCCGCCGTCGACGCCGGACAGCGCACCACCGTTCCGGGCCTCTACGCGGCGGGCGAGACCTGCGGGGTGGGCGGGGCGGCGCTCGCGCTGAGCGAGGGGCGCGTGGCGGCCGTCTCCGTGCTCACCGACCTCCGCGCGCCGGGCCGGCCGGGCGTTCGGCCCCTGGCCGCGGAGCGCCGGGCGGTGGCCCGGCACCGCGCCTTCGCCCGCGCTCTGGCCGAGGCGCACCCCGTGCCGCGGGACTGGCCTGCCTGGCTGACCGACGACACCACGGTCTGCCGCTGCGAGGAGGTCACCGCCGGTGCGGTCCGCGCCGCCCGCACCGACGGTCCGGCCCCCGACCACCGGCAGGTCAAACAGCTGACCAGGGCGGGTATGGGCTGGTGCCAGGGCCGGATGTGCGGGCCCGCCGTGCACTGCCTCGTCGCCGCCCGCGCCGAGCCCTACACCCCCGCCGAACGGCTGATCGCGACCCCCGTCACCCTGGGCGCGCTCGCCGATTCCGGCGGGTCCCCCGCCGACGGCACCCCGTCCCAACCCATCTGAGGAGTTCCCATGGACAGCGTCGACCCCACGGCCCCCACCCGTATGCCCTGGCACGGTGTCATCGTCGCGACGAGCCTCCCCTTCGGCCGGGATCTCGCCGTCGACCACGGCGCCTACGGGGACAACGTCGCCTGGCTCGCCGAACAGGGCCTGCACGGCGTGGCCCCCAACGGGTCGCTGGGCGAGTACCAGACCCTCACGTACGAGGAGCGCGACCGCGTCGTCGAGACCGCCGTCGCCCACGCCCCCGAGGGCTTCACCGTGATGCCGGGCGTCGGCGCGTACGGCGCGGTCGAGGCCCGGCGGCACGCGCTCTTCGCCAAGGACGCCGGCTGCCGGGCCGTCATGTGCCTGCCGCCCAACGCCTACCGGGCCGACGACCGCGCCGTCCTGGAGCACTACGCGATGGTGGCCTCCGCCGGTCTGCCCGTCACCGCCTACAACAACCCCATCGACACCAAGGTCGACCTGCGCCCCGAACTGCTGGCCAAGCTGCACGCCGAGGGGTTCATCGTGGGCGTGAAGGAGTTCTCCGGGGACGTCCGGCGGTGCTACGCCATCAACGAACTCGCCCCCGGGCTCGACCTGATCATCGGCACCGACGACACCCTCCTCGAAGTCGCCGTCGCCGGGGCCAAGGGCTGGGTCGCCGGGTACCCCCAGGTCTTCCCGCGCGCCTGCCTCGACCTGTACGAGGCCGCGCTGGCCGGCGACCTCACCAGCGCCCTCCCCCTCTACCGCCGGCTCCACTCCGTACTGCGCTGGGACAGCAGGACCGAGTTCGTCCAGGCGATCAAGCTCGGCCAGGACATGATCGGCCGGACCGGCGGCGTGTGCCGGCCGCCCCGCCAGGCCCTGGACCCTGAGACCGAGGCGGTCGTACGTTCCGCGACCCAGGCCCTCATCGACGCGGGGGTGAACTGACGTGCGTTCCAGGGTCTGTTACCACGCGGTCGACTCGCACACCGAGGGCATGCCGACCCGGGTGATCACCGGCGGGGTGGGCGTTCTGCCGGGCGCGACCATGGCGGAGCGGCGGCAGCGGTTCATGGCCGAACGGGACGGGCTGCGCACCCTGCTGATGTGCGAGCCGCGTGGCCACGCGTCCATGTCCGGCGCGATCCTCCAGCCCCCGACCCGGCCGGACGCCGACTTCGGCGTGCTGTTCATCGAGGTCTCCGGCTGCCTGCCGATGTGCGGCCACGGCACCATCGGCGTGGCGACGGTCCTGGTGGAGACTGGCATGGTCGAGGCGGTCGAGCCGCAGACCCTCATCCGCCTCGACACGCCCGCCGGTCTCGTCACGGCACGGGTCGCCGTGCGCGACGGCCGGGCGGAGTCCGTCACCCTGGAGAACGTCCCCTCCTACAGCCACGCGCTGGACCAGGTCGTCGAGGTGGCGGGGTTCGGCCCGGTCCGTTACGACATGGCGTACGGCGGCAACTTCTACGCGATCGTGCGCACCGAGGACCTCGGCATCCCCTTCGACCGGGCGGAGAAGGGCCGGCTGCTCGACGCGGGCCTGGCCGTCATGCGGGCGGTCAACGAGCAGAACCCGGTGGTCCACCCGGAGAACCCCGCCATCGACGTCTGCCACCACGTCTATCTGGAGGCCCCCGGCTCCACCGCCGAGCACTCGCGGCACGCCATGGCCATCCACCCGGGCTGGTTCGACCGCTCGCCCTGCGGGACGGGGACCAGTGCCCGGATGGCCCAGCTGCACGCGCGCGGACTCCTGAAGACCGGGCAGGACTTCGTCAACGAGTCCTTCATCGGCTCCCGCTTCACCGGGCGCATCCTGGACGAGGGCACCGTCGGCGGCCGGCCCGCCGTCCTGCCCTCCGTCACCGGCCGTGCCTGGATCACCGGGACGGCGCAGTATCTGCTGGACCCGGCCGACCCCTACCCGGAGGGATTCACCGTATGACCGCCGCCGGGCACACCGAGTCGATGGACGCCCCCGATCCGTGCGCCGGACCGACGGGAACCACTCGTCCGCACTCCGGGCCGAGGGAAGACACCCGCCCGTACACCGGGCCGAGGGAAGACACCCGCCCGCACTCCGGGCCGAGGGAAGACACCCGCCCGTACACCGGGCCGAGGGAATCCACCCGCCCGTGTGCCGCGCAGACGGGAACCGCCCTTCCCCGCACCGGACCGACAGGAGCCTCCCGCCCGTACACCGGACCGATCGAGACGGCCGACTGGCACACGGGCGGGGAGCCCTTCCGGATCGTGCCCGTGTCCCCGCCGGCCGTGACCGGGCCGGGGCTCACGGTCGCCGAGCGCCGTACGGCCGCCGTCGCCGACGCCGAAGCACAGTGGACCCGGGCCCTGTTGTGCGGGGAGCCGCGTGGCCACGCCGACATGTACGGGGCCTTCCTGGTCCCGCCCGACGACGCCGGGGCCCATCTCGGCGCCCTCTTCTGGCACACGGACGGCTTCTCCACGGCCTGCGGCCACGGCACGATCGCCCTGGGCGCCTGGGCGCCTGGGCGCCTGGGCGGTCGCCACCGGCCGCGTCCCGGCGCCGGCCGACGGCACGGCGGACGTCGTCGTCGACGTCCCCTCCGGCCGGGTGACGGCGAGCGTGCGCACGGCGGGCGGGAGGGTCGCGGACGTGACCTTCGTCAACGTCCCCGGCCACGTCCACGCACGCGGTGTCGAGGTGGAAACCTCGTACGGGACCCTCACCGTCGACATCGCCTTCGGCGGCGCCATGTACGCGGTTCTCCCCGTGGCCGCTCTCGGCACCGGCCCGCGGGTCCGGCCGGGGGACGTCACCGCGCTCATCGCGGCCGGACGCGAGATCCGCGACGCGCTGAACGCCGCCGACGCCGCCCAGCACCCCGACGACCCGCGGCTGTCCGGCGTCTACGGGACCGTGTTCACCGAGGAGGCAGGCTCCCCGGTCGAACGGCCCGACGGCACCCGGCAACTGCACCACCGCAACGTCACGGTGTTCGCGGACGGCCAGGTCGACCGCTCCCCGTGCGGTTCGGGCACCGCGGCCCGGGTGGCGCTCCTGGCCGGCTCCGGGGAACTCCGCCTCGGTGACGAGCTGCGGCACGAGTCGGTGGTGGGCTCCGTCTTCCGTGCCCGCATCGAGCGGCTCACCACGGTGCGCGGCCGTCCCGCGGTCGTTCCCGCCGTGACGGGCACCGCGTACGCCACCGGGACCGGCCGCTTCATCGTCGATCCGGACGACACCCTCGTACCCGGGTTCGTGCTGCGATGACCGCGACGCTCGACGCGGCGGACGTGGCCGCGCTCGGCCCGGCCGCCGCCGTGGCAGCGGTCCGGGAGGCGCTGGCCGGGGGGCTCGACCCGGACGGCGGCGTACCGAGGGCGGTCGTGCCACTGGCTCACGGTCAGGGGCTGCTCATGCCCGCGGAGTACGGCGGCTGGTTCGGAGTGAAGGTCGCCACCGTCGCACCCGGCAACCCCGGGCGCGGGCTGCGGCGGATCAACGCCACGTATCTGCTGCACGACAGCGCGACGCTGACGCCGGTGGCCCTCCTGGACGGGGTGGCGCTGACGTCCCTGCGCACCCCGGCGGTCTCGGTCGCGGCCTGTCGGGAGCGGCTGCGGGCGCTCGCCGGCCGGCCGGGTGAACTGCGCCTGGTGGTCTTCGGCGCGGGCCCCCAGGGGGAGGGGCACGTCGCCGCCGTCCGGGCGCACGCCCCGGTCGGTGACGTCACGGTCGTCACCCGGCGCGGCGGGCCCGTGCCCGGCTGGGCGGACCGCCATCCGGCCGCGGGCGACGAGGCGGTGGCGGCCGCGGTGCGGCGCGCCCACGTCGTCGTCACGGCGACGTCCGCGCGCGAACCGGTGCTCGACGGGCGGCTGTTGTCCGACGAGTCGGTGGTACTGGCGGTCGGCTCGCACGAACCGGACGCGCGGGAGCTCGACGGCGCGCTGATGCGACGCGCGACGGTGCTGGTGGAGAGCCGGGAGACCGCCCTCCGTGAGGCGGGCGACGTGGTGCTGGCGATCCGTGAGGGCGCGCTCGACCCGGACCGGCTGGTCACCCTGGCGGACCTGGCGGCCGGCCGGGCAGCCGTCCCGGCCGGCCGGCCACTGGTGGTGAAGACGTGCGGTATGGGCTGGCAGGACCTGGTGGTGGCTGTCGCGGCCCACCGGCGGAAGCAGTCAACGCCGCTTCCGGGGCGGTGAGGTGGGCGGGACTCGGCTGCCGGGAGCGGCAACACGCGCCGCCCCCGGCCGGCTCGTGTGTCAGCGCGCGCCGAGCTTGCGGGACGGCGCCGCGCGTTCGGCCTCGCGCTTCCGGGCCGCCCACAGGGTCCGTACATGCGCGAGATGGCGGCGCATGTGTTCCTCGGCGGCCTCCGCGTCGCCCTCGATCATGATGTCCAGGAGTGCGGTGTGCTCCCGCGCCGAACCCACCAGCGTCCCTTCCTGGGACAGGTCGGTGAGTCCGTACAGCCGGGAGCGCTTGCGCAGATCGGCCACCGTCTCGACGAGGCGCGCGTTCCCCGCGAGGGCGAGCAGGTCGAGATGGAAGCGGCGGTCCGACTCCAGGTAGCCGATCAGGTCGCCCCGCTGTGCGGCGGCCACGATCTCCTCGGCCACCGGGCGCACCGCCTCCAGCTGCTCGCGGGAAGCGGTGCGGGTCACCCGGCCGATGGTGGGGATCTCGATGAGCGCGCGGATCTCGGTGTACTCGTCCAGGTCGCGCTCGGAGAGCTCGGTGACCCGGAAGCCCTTGTTGCGCACCGCCTCGACCAGGCCCTCCCGGGCCAGATCCAGCATGGCCTCCCGTACGGGTGTGGCCGAGACGCCGTACTCGGCGGCCAGGGTGGGCGCCGAGTAGATCACGCCGGGCTGGAGTTCCCCCGCTATCAGCGCGGCCCGCAGGGCGTTGGCCACCTGGTCGCGCAGATGTTCCTGCACCGAGATGAGTTTGCGGGACTTCAGCTCACTCATGCGTTCCCCTTCAGATATGTCACCGCACTATACAATGTCACGTTGCGCGGTGTATTCGCGCTCGCCCGCGGGCTCCGGCCCGCGCCGGTCGCGGAGTGCTCGGACGCCCGCCCTGATCGCGGCAAGCGGTGACCGTTCGGCGCCCGCCCGCCCATGGTCCGGGCCGGTGTCACACGGTGCGGTACATGCCGATCGAGGCCGGGGCCGTGGGTCGGAAGTCGAACTTCTCGTACAGGAACCGGGCGTCCCCGTCGGCGATCAGCGAGACGTAGGCCCCGGCGGGTGCTCGCCGCTCCAGTTCGCCCGTCAACTCCGCCATGATGCGTCGGCCCAGCCCGCGGCCCTGGTGTTCCGGAGTGACGCAGATGTCGACGATCTGGAGGAAGCAGCCGCCGTCTCCGATGATCCGGCCCATCCCGACCGGCTCGTCCCCGCACAGCACCGTCACGCCGTGCCAGGTGTTGGGCAGCCCCGCTTCGGCCGCCGCCGTGCTCATCGCGCTCAGTCCCGAAGTCACCCGCAGTCGGCGATAGGTCTCCACGGGAGGAGGGCCGGGACGCAGGGTGTAAGGGTCATCATTGCTCATCACCTGCTACATCCTACGGAGGGGGTCATCGCGGGGCAACGGTGGAAAGCGCACGACCTACCGGACACTCGCCCGGCCGAACGGCCGCCTCTCAGCCGCGCTCGGCCACCACGCTCGACTCAGCAGACCCGACAGACCCGACCGGCCTGACCGGCTCGTCCACCGTGCCGGGCGGAACGCGGTGCCGCTGCGTCCGTTCCTCCGGCCCGTTCGTCCCGACCGTCCCGACCGTTCCGTTCGTCCCGACCGGGTCCGCCGCCGTCCAGCTGCCGAGCAGGCGCAGTGCGGCGTCCGCTCGCGGGTCCGGGGCCGTGAAGACGACCAGATGGCAACCCTCGTCGCCGGGCAGCGCGAGCGTCTCGTACGCGAGGTCCAGCTCCCCCACGACCGGATGCCGGAACCTCTTCGTGCCGAACGTCTTGTCCCGCACTTCCTGCTCCGACCACATCGACCGGAACTCCTCGCTCCGGCCGCTCAGCCGGGCGACGACCTCGGCCAGCCGGGGGTCCCGGGGGCGGCGGCCGCCGGACAGGCGCAGGAACCCGACGGTCTGACGGGCCACTTCCTCCCACCGCGGGTACATCCGACGGGCGGTGGGGTCCAGGAACACCTGGAGCGCGAGGTTCCATCGCGCCGGCGCCTCGCGGCCCGGGTGCGCGAGCAGGGACCGGGCCAGGCCGTTGGC
Source organism: Streptomyces sp. YPW6 (assembly GCF_018866325.1). Classification (NCBI taxonomy): domain Bacteria; kingdom Bacillati; phylum Actinomycetota; class Actinomycetes; order Kitasatosporales; family Streptomycetaceae; genus Streptomyces; species Streptomyces sp. YPW6. The sequence continues at coordinate 1,382,648 of NZ_CP076457.1, read as the reverse complement.
GTCGAGGACGTCCATCGCGGGACCGAGAACGTAGGCCGGGACGGCGCCCACCGCTGCCAGCAGGCGCTTCAAGCCGTCCCGCGTGCCCGCACCGCCTGCGCCCGCACCGTGCTCGCCGTTCTCGTCCGTACCGCGCTCACCGCCGGGTGGGGCAGTGCGGTGAGCGGTCCGGCCGTCACGGCCTCGGTGCGCGAGGTCGTGCAGATGGGCGCGCTCGGTCGGGTCGAGCAGCAGTACCCGCGCCAGGGCGTCCAGGACGGCGTCCGAGGGGTTGCGTGCGCGCCCCTGTTCCAGGCGCGTGTAGTAGACGGCGCTCACTCCGGCGAGGTCGGCGACCTCCTCGCGGCGCAGCCCCGGGACCCTGCGCCGGTCGAGGACGGTGATCCCGGCCGACCGCGGTGTGACGCGGGAGCGCCGCACCGCGAGGTAACGGCCCAGTTCGTTCTGCGACTTCATGAGCGCCAGTATGCGCGGCGGTCGTCTCAGTCGGCCTGTCCCTGCCAGTACCCCCCGAGGGCCGTGCCTGGTACTCGGCGGGTACTGGCTGCGCGGGGACGTGGCGCCGAGGGTGGTGCTCAGGTGCCATCGCACCCCACCGCACCGCCCGGCGGGGCGGCGCACGTCATGCCACACGACAGGAGTCCCCTGATGCAGGCCATGGTCTTTTCCCGGTACGGCGACGAGAGCGTCCTGGAGCTCACACGGCGGCCGGACCCGGTTCCCGGGGACGGAGATGTCCTGGTGGAGGTCCGGGCGGCCGGTGTGAACCCCGTGGACTGGAAGCACCGTGAGGGGGCGGTGCGCAACGACCGGCCCTTCCCCCAGGGCATCGGGTGGGACGTGGCGGGGGTCGTGCGGGCCACCGTGCCCGGCGGACCGGCGGTCGGTGAGGCCGTGTACGGGATGCTCCCGCTGCCGTACGGCGGTGCCTACCAGGAGCTGGCGGTCCTGCCCGCCTCCGCCGTGGCGCCGAAGCCGGCGACCCTCACGTTCGCGGAGGCCGCCGCCGTGCCCCTCGCCGCGCTCACGGCCTGGCAGGCGCTGGAGGCGGCCGGCGCCGCCGCCGGGCTGCGCGTCCTGGTCCATGCGGGCGCCGGCGGCGTCGGGCACTTCGCCGTGCAGCTCGCCCGGCACCTCGGAGCGCATGTCACGGCCACCGCTTCCGCCCGCAACCTGGAGTTCCTGGACCGGCTCGGCGTCCACGCACCCGTCGACCGGGCGGGGGCGGATCTGGCCGCCGCGGGTCCGTTCGACATCGTTCTGGACACCGTCGGCGGCCCGACCCAGCACGCCGCCTGGCCGCTGCTGCGTCCCGGGGGCACCCTCATCACCCTCCCGGAACCGGTGGACGAGGCGCACCGCCTGCCCGGGATCACCGCCCGCCGGGTGGTGGTGGCTCCGGACGGCGAGGCCCTGCGCAGGATCGGCGCGCTCATCGACACCGGCTCGCTGCACGTCGAAGTCCAGGCCGTCCTTCCCCTGGCGGAGGCGGCGCAGGCACACCGCGTCAGCGAGCGGGGGCGGGTGAGGGGAAAGCTGGTCCTCGCCCTCCCGGGTGCCGCCCCGATGGGCGCCGGGCGGCACGACGGGTGACGGTGGTCGCGCCCGGGGGCCGGTGAGGCAGGGGCCGGCGAGTACCGGCAGGCTCATGGATGCCGGAGCAGGAAGCGGACGACGGCCCGGTTGACGTCGGCCGCTTCCTGCTCCGCCGGGTAGTGGCCGGACCGGTCGAAGACGAGCCCGGTTGACGTCGGTGGTCAGGCGCGGCGATACCGGCCGCTTCGAGCGCCGGGACCAAGTGCCGCCAGTGTGCCGTGGTGACCGGCCAGCCGTGCAGCAGCACCGCTGTCCCGGCTCGGCCCTGCGCTGTCCGTGTCCTCATCCGTCCACCCCCGTGAGGACGGCGTGGAGGGTGCGACGCAGGCGGGCGTCGGTCGCGGTGCTCCGCCGCCCGGCCACGCCCGAGCGGAACAGGGCGGCTCCTTCCATGAGCATGACGAACACCTCGGCCCTCTGCCGGGCGTCATCCCTGGGCGCGCCCGCGCCTTGCCGGTCGAGGAGTTCCGTCACATGGGCCGCGTAGCGGTCGTAGAAGTCCCGGACGGCCTCCGCGGCCTCTCCGTCGTGTGCGGCCATCACCCACACTTCCGTGAACAGCCGTACCAGGGCCTGGTCGTCGTGATCGGCGAGGACCCCGTCGAGCAGGGCGGTGATGCCGTCACCGTCCGGCGGTGCGGCGAGCCGGGCGACCCGTTCCAGCGAGGTGTCGAGGATGCGGGAGAGAAGCGCGGTCAGCAGGGCGGAGCGCGAGGGGAAGTAGTACTGGAGGTGTCCCAGCCGCACACCCGCCGCGTCGGCGACCGCGCGCAGGGTGAGTTCGGAGCCTCCGGACGACGCGAGGATGTGTTCGGCGGCGTCGAGGAGGGCTTCGCGCCGCTGCTTGCCCTTCGGGGTCGGAACGGCGCTCACGCGGCGACCCCTCCGGGCCTGGGCTGCTCCCGGTCGTCGAGGGCGACCTCGACGCCCAGGTCCGCGAGCGCTTCGAGGGCCTGGCCGGGGGCGGGGTGCTGCTCCGGGAACACCGCTCCGCCAGGCGCGGGCCGGCCGTCCGTCCCGAGGACGCGGCGCAGCCCGAGAACGGCGCCGGCCGCGGTCATATGGTGCTGGCCGCGTGCATCGGTGACCGTCGCGGTGCGGGTCTTCCCGCCGTGGGAGACGTCGACGCGCATCCGGGCCGTGCCGCCCTCGCCGGGTGCGTACAGCACGGCCCGGCGCAGCGGCGTCCAGCGCTCCCCCGAACCCCAGGTGAAGAAGCCCGCCCGCCGCAGGGCGAACAGGGCGCGCGTCGTGGCCGGCGAGGAGAACCCGAGGCGGGTGACCGCGGTCGTGGTGCCCAGCGTCAGGGGAAGGGTGAACTGTTCCGGTGTGTCGATACGGGCGACCCGTACGGGCGTACCGCCGATCTCCACGGTCTCCGCCCCCGTCAGCGGCGCCACCAGGCGGCGGGTCCCGTCCTCGACCACCTCGAACCTCGTGCCCAGCCGGTCCATGAACTCCACGGAATCCGCCCCGGCGCGGTCGGCCGTGTCCCAGCACACCGCGATCTCGACCCGCTCCGCGCCACCGAGGTCCGCCGCCAGGGCTGCGGCGACCAGACTGCTGACCCCGCCCATCCAGGCCGAGGACAGCAGCACCGGGGACTCCGGCCGGAGCGGCACGGTCAGGGCGGCCGCACGATGCAGCCTGCTGGTCCACCGCGTGATGTCCACGTACGGGACGCCGCCGGCCGCCGCGGCGCGCAGCACCCGGTCGTCGGGGTCGTTCACCGAGCTGATCACGGCCCGGACGGCCGCCCGGAACGGCGCGGGTCCGGCCAGGTCCCAGGTGCGGGCCTCGCCCCCCAGTTCGGCCGCCAGGGCGTGGCCGCGGTCGGCGGAGCGCCCGGTGAGCAGGACCGGGGCGTCGGCGGAGACCATCCGGGCGATCTCCGACCCGACGGTGCCGTATCCGCCGGTGATCAGGACCGGGCCGGACGGATCGAGGCGTACCTCGTCTGCGGGAAGTCGTTTCATGGAACTCAATATAGGTCATGCGACCTAGGAATGTGCGACGGCCTCCGGGGGCCGGGCGGAAAGGGCGGGGAAAGGGGTGGAGGGGCTCAGCGGGAGGGTGCGTCTGACGGCGGAGCGGTCGGGCGCCGAACCGGACGTCCCGGTCGGGCCCCGGCGCCGGGGCCGATGCGACTCGGGTAGCAGTCCCGCCGGTCGCCGTACGCCCCAAGTCGCATTCTTCCGGGGCCTCTTGGTTGACGCGCAGGGGCGGCCGCCGCGCCAACGATGAACATCCACCGATCCGAAGATCACTGGAGTCCGCATGTCCCTGTGGGAGATCCTGGCCGTGCTCTGCGCCGCCGCACTGGCCCTGACCCGTTGGCTTCCGGCCCGGGTGAGGCGCCGCGCGTCACTCGTCGCCGCCGCGGCGGTGATCGCCACGACGGCGGTGGTGCTGGCCCTGGGGGCGCGCTGGCGGATGGTGCCCGTCCTCGCCGGCGCCGGAGTCGTGCTCCTTCTCGTCGTGGTGGCGCTGCTGCGGCAGCGTGCCGGGCGTCCGGTCCGGCGGCTGTCGTGGTGGATGGCCCTGCCGGGCACGGCTGCCGTGCTCGCGGTGATCGCCGCCGGCCCGCTGGCCGCCTGGGCGCTGCCGACACCGGTGTTCCCCGAGCCCGCCGGCCGGTTCGCGGTCGGCACCACCGTGATGGAGTGGTCCGACCCCGAGCGCCCGGAGACCTTCACCGCCGCCCCCGACGACCGCCGCACCGTACCGGTCCAGCTGTGGTACCCGGCGCGGCCGGACCGGGCGGACGGGCAGCCGTCCTACAACGGCGCCCGTACGCCGCAGGAGGCGGCGGAGGTCCAGAACGCCCTGGCCGACTCCTTCGGCATACCCCGCTTCCTGGTCTCCGACGTGGCGCGGGCCCGCACCGCTGCCGTGTTCGACGCCCCGGTCGCCCCGGGGGCCGGACGGTTCCCGGTGATCGTGTTCTCTCCGGGGCTGTCGGGAGTGCGTACGTCCAACACCGTGCTGGCGCAGGAATGGGCCAGCCGCGGCTACGTTGTGGCGACTCTGGACCACCCGTACGACGCGGCCCTCACCTTCGTCGACGGCCGCCCCGTCCGCAGCCGCAACAAGGAGACCGTCACCGAGGACAGGCGGAAGGAGGCGCGGTACGTCAAGGACAACGTCGACCTGCGCGCGGCCGACTTCGGGTTCGTCCTCGACCAACTGGAACGACTCGACCGGGGGGAGATCGCGGGGCCGCTGGCCGGGCGCCTGGACACGCGGCGGGCCGCGGCGGTCGGGCACTCCCGCGGGGGCGCGGCCGCGCTGGCCGCGGCCCGGGATTCCCGCTACCGGGCGGTCGTGAACATCGACGGCGGCCTGCGGGACGCGGGGGTGCGGCCGTTCGGTCAGCCGGCCCTCGCCATCACCAGCCCGGTCTCCGTGGAGGAGAACGCCGATTACGTTCCCGACCTCGACCGCGTCCTGGGGCGCGGTGAGGAGACGAACTACCGCCTCGACATCCCCGGCACCGGGCACCTCTCGTTCACCGACGCCGCCCTCTACTTCCCGCCCCTGCCCTCCCTCGTCGGCACGGTCGGACGCTCCGAAGGGCTGCGCGTCACCGCGGACGCCACCACCGCGTTCCTGGACTCCGCGCTCCGCGGGCGTGCGAGTGGTCTGCCCGGTCTGCTTCGCGCATACGGCGACCTCACCGTCTACGAGTAGGTCCGCCCCGACCCCGATCTGATCCCGATCAGACAGCAGTCACCCTGAGGGCTGCGCGCTGTTGTCACGCATTTAGTCAGCCAAAAGCATTGATGAATCTTGCTATGGGGCCATATGTGGCTCGTGCGGCTCGTGCGGCTCGTGCGGCTCGGCAAGGGGGGCCGCGCGGCGCCGCGCGCCCCCCTTCGCCTCGTCGGCGGTGAGCTGCGCGGCGCGTGACGGCGGGAGAGGTGCGCGCCGGTCCGCGTGACGGCGGGCGGGGCGTCAGTCCGCGCGCCGCCCGCCGCGCCGGGCGGCGCGCGCCCGGTTGCCGCAGCCGATCGAGCACCACGCCTGGTCCCGCCTGCGCGCGAGGAAGAACATCCCGCAGCTCGGTGCCGGGCAGCACCGCAGCCGCGCCTGCTCCGGCCCGGCGGCCAGGACGAGCGCCTGCCGGGCGACCGCGGCGGCGGCCGGCCCGCCGGCCTCCTCCTCCGCGAGGCGGCCGGCGTCGTCCACCCGGAAGGTCACCGGGGCCCGCGCGGCCAGCGCGTTGAGGCGCGCCCTGGCGGGCCCCGGCAGCGGAGCCTGCCGCGCCGCCGCGTCCAGAACCCCCCTGACCGGGGCGCGCAGCTCCGTCAGGTCCTGTGCGGGCAGGTCGGCGAGCTCCCGGTCGCACGCCTTCTCCCGCCAGCACGCGAGCAGCCCGGAGTCGGTCAGCAGGTCGATGTCCGCCCCCGCCGGTCCGGCACCGACGACGACGGTGTTGGCCAGGTCCAGGACCGGCTGCTCGCCGATCCACGGCATCGCGCGCACGTTCTTGAGGGACATGTCGCCAACCTACCGGACACACGGATTCCCTGCCGCGAATCCGTGATAGCTTTCATCACGGATTTGGCAATCTGAATCCGTGAAACGACGAGTGAAGGAGCTTGCATGAGCACGACTGTCGAGTACGTCCGTTTCGCCTGCGCCGACCCCGACCGACTCGCCGCCCACCGCGACACGCTGATCTCGCTCCTGCGGGAGCGGTACGGAAGCGACTTCGTCGGCGCGCACCTCGCCCGGTGCGAGGACGGCTCGCTCCTCGACCTGATCCTGTGGGCCTCCCCGGAGGCCGCCGAGCGCGCTGCGCGTGAGATGCCCGGCGATCCCGCCGCTGCCGGGTTCTTCGGCCTGATCGGCGAGGTCCACGAGATGCGGCACGCCGAGATACTGCACAGCGCCCAGCAGTGACCGGCCGGCGCCGGCGCCGCACTCGACCGCTCCGGGCGAGTGTGCGGCCGGCGCCGCTTTCGTCCCCGCCCCGATCCGCCGGGGTCTTCCGCCGTCGCCGGGATCGAGGAGGGGGGGCGGCGGTCTCGACGAACAGGCCGTCATGGCCCCGGGGTCCGGGGTCCGGGGCCCTCGGCTCGCGACGCCACCCCCGGGTCACCCCCTGACTGCGGGGCGCCGGCGCCGGACCCGGGATGCGTGGACCGGCGCCCCGCCCCGCTGCCCGGCCCACCTCCGAACGGCCGCCGTCCCTCGCCGCGGCCGCGTGGCCCCGCCGCGGCAGCATGGTCGCCGCCCCCGCAGCCCCGCCGCGTGGTCGCCGCCCCCCCGCCGGGGCGCGCATGGTCGCCGCCCCTCGCCGTCAGCCGTCCAGGAGGCGGGCCATCCACTCCTCGACGCCGCCGACCGTACGGGGCAGCGCCCCCGAGAGGAGTTGCGCGCCGTCGGCGGTGATCACGAGGTCGTCCTCGATGCGCACGCCCATGCCGCGCAGTTCGGGCGGCAGTGTCTCGTCGTCGGGCTGGAGGTAGAGCCCGGGTTCGACGGTGAGGACGTGGCCCTCCTCCAGGACGCCGTCGAGGTAGGTCTCCGCGCGGGCCCGGGCGCAGTCGTGCACGTCGATGCCGAGCATGTGCCCGCTGCTGCACAGGGTGTAGCGGCGGTGCAGACCGCTGTCGTCGGCGAGCGCCTCCTCGGGCGTGACCGGCAGGACGCCCCAGGCGTGCAGCCCTTCGGCGATGACGCGCATGGCCTCCCGGTGGAAGTCCCGGAAGCGGGCGCCGGGCCGCAGGGTGGCGATGGCGGCCTCCTGCGCGGCCAGGACCAGTTCGTAGACGTCGCGTTGGGCCGGTGAGAAGCGGCCCGAGAGGGGGAGGGTGCGGGTGATGTCCGCGGTGTAGAGGGTGTCGGTCTCCACTCCCGCGTCGAGCAGGAGGAGTTGGGACGGCGACAGCGGGCCGTCGTTGCGGATCCAGTGCAGGACGCAGGCGTGCGCACCCGCCGCCGCGATGGTCTCGTAGCCCGTCCCGTTGCCCTCGGTCCGGGCGCGCAGGTTGAACACGCCCTCGATCCGGCGCTCCCCGCGCGGATGGCGCAGGGCGTCGGGAAGAGCGCGCACCACGTCCTCGAAGCCCGACGTGGTGTGGTCGACGGCCAGTTGGAGCTGACCCACCTCCCACGGGTCCTTGCGCAACCGGAGTTCGGCGAGAGTGGCGTCCAGCTCCGCGCCCCCCGTCGGGGTGTGGGACCGCTCGGGCAGCAGGCCGTCGACCTGGAGGTCGACGCCGGCGAGCAGGCGGGTCGGCGGCTGCGGACCGGCGAGCAGCCCCGGCAGCTCGTCCAGGTGGGCGCAGCGCAGCCCGGTCAGCGCCGCCGTCTCGTCCAGGTCGGGCCGGCGGCCGACCCAGAACTCGCCGTAGCGGCGGTCGCGGTAGAACCCGCTGGTGTCGCGCGGGGAGCGGGGGCGGATGTGGAGCACCGCCTCGTGGCCGTCGGGGCCGGACGGTTCGAGGACCAGGACGTGGTCGGGCTGTTCCTCGCCGGTCAGTCCGGTCAGCCAGGCGTAGGCGCTGTGCGGGCGGAAGCGGTGATCGGTGTCGTTCGAGCGGACCTTGAGCGTTCCGGCGGGTATGACCAGCCGCTCGCCGGGAAAGCGCGCCGACAGCCGCTGTCGCCGGCCGGGCAGCAGTGTGTGGCCGGGCACCCGTGTGCCGGCGGGCAGGGGGGAGGGGGCCCAGCCGGTGGCCATGAAGGCGTCCAGGGCGTCCGGGACCGGCAGATCGTGGCTGCCCGTGTGCGGTGGGACCGGGGGCATGGAGGTCATGGGGCTCCTTCGGAGGGTGTGCCGGGGAGTGCCAAGGCGGTCGGGCCGGGGGCCGGTGGGCCCGCCCTGCGGGACACGTTTCGGTAACGGGACGGCAGACTCCTTGGCTGTGCAATTTCACATTACTATGTTACGGGTCACATCGTGTGGCGCTGGAGCACATCCCGGCCCGCGTCCGCCTCGCGTTCCGCACACACTCGCCCTCCGGGCCGCCCGCCGCCCGGAGCACCACGTCCGCCCCGGACCGTTCCTCTTCCTTCCGCCGCCGGCCCGCGCGCCGCCGGCGGCGCCCCTTCCCGGACCGATGTCCCGTATCGAGGAGTGCCCCATGTCCCGTCGCAGCCGTGCGCTGTCCGTATCCCTGAGCACCTCGCTGGCCCTGGCCCTGCTGGGCGCCTGCTCCCCGCAGGGAGGTGACGACCGCGGCCCGCGAGCGCGCCGCCCCGGTGTGGCGACCGGCACCGTCATCGGCGGTACGCCGGAGCGCGGCGGCACCCTGACGGTGCTGTCCAACCAGGACTTCGCCCACCTGGACCCGGCCCGCAACTGGGTCATGCCGACCATGGACTTCGGCACCCGGCTGATCTACCGCACCCTGACCACCTTCCGGGCCGCGCCCGGCCGGAAGGGCAGCGAGGTCGTCCCCGATCTCGCGACCGACCTCGGCAGCTCCTCCGACGGCGGCCGCACCTGGACCTTCACCCTGAAGCCCGGCCTGGTCTACGAGGACGGCACCCCGATCCGGTCCCGCGACATCAAGTACAACGTCGAGCGCTCCTTCGCCCCGGACCTCGCCGGCGGCCCCGACTACGCCCAGCGCTATCTGGCCGGCGCCGAGGGATACACCGGACCACTGGACGGCGAGCACCTCGACTCGATCCGCACCCCCGACGACCGGACCATCGTCTTCTCGCTGCGCAGGCCCGTCGCGGAGTTCTCCTCCACGGTCACGCTGCCCACCTTCTCGCCCGTGCCCGCGTCCCGGGAGAAGGGCGTCCAGTACGACCTGCGGCCCTTCTCCTCCGGGCCGTACCGCATCGAGAGCTACGCCCGAGGCAAGAAGCTGGTGCTCGGCCGCAACCCCCACTGGGACGCGGCGACCGACCCGGTGCGCAAGGCGTACCCCGACCGCATCGTGGTGATCCAGGGGCTCAAGGGCGGCCAGATCGACGACCGGATCATCGCGAGCACGGGCGCCGACGCCTCCGCCGTAGCATGGTCCGACCTGCAGCCCGCCAGCGTCGCCAAGGTCCTGCCGAGGCCGGAGGTCCGGCAGCGGCTCTCCGCCGAGCGCACCGGCTGCACCGACATGCTCGCGCTGAACACCTCCCGGGCGCCCTTCGACGACCCGAAGCTCCGTCAGGCGATGCGGTACGCCGTCGACAAGCAGGCCCAGGTCACCGCCAACGGCGGGCCCGCACTCAACGACATCGCCACCGCCTATCTGCCGCCGTCCCTCACCGGCGGCCGCGCCGCCGATCCGGTCCACACCGGGCCGGCCACCGGGGACGTGCAGAGGGCCGGGAAGCTCCTCGCCGAAGCGGGCAGGGGCGACGGCTTCGACACGACGATCTACTACGACACCATCGGCGATACCGCGGCCGCTCCCGACATGGCCATCAGCGGCTGGTGCCCGGACTACCCGTCCGCCGCCACCTTCCTGCCGTTCGTCTTCGACGGCCGCACCATCAAGGCCAAGGGCAACCAGGGCAACGTCTCCCAGTTCCGCGACAAGGCCGTGGAGCGCCGCATGGACGAGATCGCCGCGATGCCCGACGCGACCGCCGCCGCGCAGGCGTGGAACGCGCTCGACCAGGAGATCCAGCGCAAGGCCCCGGCGATCGAGCTGCTCTGGGAGCGCAAGCCGCTGCTCGTCGGCGACAACGTCGCCGGAGCCTTCGGACACCCCTCCTGGACCGGTCAGTTCGACTTCGCGGTGATCGGTCTGAAGGACCCGTCCCGGAGCCGGGGCTGAGAGGGCGGGGACGTACTCCCATGCGTATCGCCGACGCCCCGGACACCGGACCGGGCGGCGCCCCGGCTCCCGGCGGAGACGGAGCACCCGCCCTGCCCGCCACCGGCCGCCGGACCACCTGGCGCCGCCTGTGGGGCGACCCCGGCAGCCGGGCCGCCCTGACCGCCGCCGCCCTGCTGGTCCTGATCGCCCTCACCGCGCCGCTGCTCAGCCGACTGGGCGGCTGGTCGCCCACCGCCTTCGACGCGAACGCCGTCGACCCCTACCTCGGCGGCCTGCCCCGCGGCGCCCTCGGCGGCATCAGCGCCGAGCACTGGCTCGGCGTCGAGCCCGTCACCGGCCGCGACCTGTTCGCCCGCGTCGTCCACGGTGCCCAGGTCTCCCTGCTGATCGCCTTCGCCGCCACCGCGATCGTCGTCGTCACCGGCACCGCCGCGGGCATCGCCGCCGGCTACTTCGGCGGCCGCGTCGACACCGTACTGAGCCGGCTGATGGACCTCACCATGTCCTTCCCCTCGCTCATCTTCATGATCGCGATGATGTCGGTGGCCCAGGACGTCAACCGGGTCGTGCTGATGACCGTCGTCATCGGCGTCTTCGGCTGGCCCGGCATCGCCCGCGTGGTGCGCGCCGAGGCACTCTCCCTGCGCCACCGCGAATTCGTCGAGGCCGCCCGCGCCTGCGGAAGCGGCCCCTGGCGGATCCTCACCCGGGAGGTGCTGCCCAGCGTCTCCGGGCCCGTCATCGCGTACACCACCCTGCTGATCCCCGGAATGATCAGCACCGAGGCCGCCCTCAGCTTCCTCGGGGTGGGTGTGCGTCCGCCCACCCCCTCCTGGGGCCAGATGATCGCCGAGGCCGTCGCGTACTACGAGACGGACCCCCTGTACTTCGTCGTCCCCAGCGTCTTCCTCTTCGTCGCCGTGCTCGCCTTCACGGTCCTCGGCGACGCCCTGCGCGACATCCTCGACCCCCAGGGAGGCCGGCCGTGATCGCCTACCTGGCCCGCCGGCTGCTCGGCGTCGCCGGCGTCCTGTTCGCCATCTGCGCCGTCACCTTCGTCATCTTCCACGTGCTGCCCGCCGACCCCGCCGCCGCGGCCTGCGGCAAGACGTGCAGCCCCGAACGGCTGGCGGAGGTACGCCACTTCATGGGGCTCGACCAGCCGCTGTGGCGTCAGTTCGGCGACTACCTCATCGGCATCTTCGCGGGCCGAGAGCTGGGCAGCGGCCCCCACGCGATCCCGTGCGGCTTCCCCTGCCTCGGCTACTCCTACGAGAACGCCCTGCCGGTGTGGGACCTGCTGACGGACCGGCTGCCGGTCTCCGTGTCGCTGGCGTTCGGCGCCGCCTGTCTGTGGCTGGTACTGGGAGTGGGCGCCGGCGTGACCGCGGCCCTGCGCAAGGGCGGACCGCTCGACCGCACCCTGATGGTCGGCGCGGTCGCCACCGCCTCGCTGCCCGTCTACTTCACCGCGGTGATGCTCCTGTACGGGCTGGTCCGGCTGACCGGGCTGCTGCCCTATCCGTCCTACGTCCCCCTCACCGACGACCCGCCGTCCTGGGCGGCCAACCTGTTGCTGCCCTGGGTGGCCCTCGCTCTGCTCTATGCCGCCATGTACGCCCGGCAGAGCCGCAGTTCGATGATCGAGACGATGGAGCAGCCCTACATCCGGACCGCTCGTGCCAAGGGCCTGCCCGCCCGGACCGTCGTGGTCAAGCACGGACTGCGCTCCGCCTTGACGCCCGTGCTCACGCTCTTCGGCATGGACCTCGGCGCGCTGCTGGCCGGGGCGGTCATCACCGAGTCCATCTTCGGCATCCCCGGGGTGGGCCGGCTCTTCTACGACGCCCTGCAACGCTCCGACCAGCCCGTCGTCCTCGGCGTCACGCTGCTCGCGGCCTTCTTCATCGTGGCGGCCAACGTCGTCATCGATCTGCTGTACGCCGTCGTCGACCCGAGGGTGAGGAACTGACCGTGCCGCCCACCACCACCGTGCCGCCCGGCTCCAGCACCGCGCCGGACCACCCCCTGCTGCGCGTCGAGGACCTGCGGGTCGCCTTCGACACCCCGGCCGGAGCCGTCCAGGCCGTCGACGGGGTCTCCTTCACCGTGGCGGCCGGCCGCACCCTGGGGCTGGTCGGCGAGTCCGGCTCCGGCAAGTCGGTCACCTCCCTCGCCGTGATGGGCCTGCACCGCCGGGCCCGGGTGAGCGGATCGGTCACCCTCGCCGGACAGGAACTCATCGGCCTGACCGACCGCCGGCTCGGCCGGCTGCGCGGACGCCGGATGGCGATGGTCTTCCAGGACCCGCTGTCCGCGCTGCATCCCGCGTACACGGTCGGCGAACAGATCGCGGAGGCCCACCGCCACCACTTCGGCAGTGCCCGGCGCGTCGCCCGCAGACGGGCCGTGGAGATGCTCGGCGAGGTCGGCATCCCCGAACCGGCCCGCCGGGCGGGGGAGTACCCGCACCAGTTCTCCGGGGGCATGCGGCAGCGCGCCGTGATCGCCATGGCACTGTCCTGCGAACCCGACCTGCTCGTCGCCGACGAACCGACCACCGCGCTCGACGTCACCGTCCAGGCCCAGATCCTCGAACTGATCGCCCGCCTCCAGCAGGACCGCCGACTGGGCGTCCTGATGATCACTCACGATCTGGGGGTGGTGGCGCGCGTCGCCCACGAGGTGCTCGTCATGTACGGCGGACGTGCCGCCGAACAGGCCCCGGTGGACGCGTTGTTCGAGAGCCCCGCCCACCCCTACACCCGCGGCCTCCTGGACTCGCTGCCCCGCCTGGACGACCCCGACGACGCACCCCTGCGCGCCATCCCGGGCTCCCCGCCGTCACCGGCCGAGCCGCGGACCGGCTGCCCCTTCGTCCCGCGCTGCCCCCGGGCCGCCGCCGCCACCGCCCCGGAGCGGGCCCGTTGCGCGGGGGAGAGCCCCCGGCCCCGGGGCGTACCCGGCGACGGCCGGCTGGTCGCCTGCCACCTGCCCCTGCCGGCCGCCCCGCACCCCGGTCCGCCCGGCGGCGCCCCCGTACCGCCCGAGGAGGCCCGATGAATGCCCCGCACTCCAACTGCTCTCCCTCGCCGATCCGTTCGTCCGGGATCGGCGGGGCGCCGCCCCTGCTGTCCGTACGCGGGCTGGTGAAGACGTTCCCCGGCCGCCGCGTCCTGGGCCGTGCCGCCGCGCCCGTCCGCGCGGTGGACGGCGTCGATCTGGAGCTCGCCGCGGGGGAGACCCTCGGCCTGGTCGGGGAGTCGGGCTGCGGCAAGTCGACGACGGGCCGGATGCTGGTCCGGCTGCTGGAACCCACGTCCGGGACCGTCGAGTTCGAGGGGCGCGACATCACCCACCTGTCCCCGCGCGCGCTACGGCCCGTCCGGCGGCGGCTCCAGATCATCTTCCAGGATCCCCACGCCTCCCTGAACCCGCGGCGGACCGTCGCCCGGATCATCGCCGAACCCCTGTTGGTGCAGGGAGCCACCGCCCCGGCCGCCCGGGAGCGGGCCGCCGAACTGCTCGACCTGGTGGGCCTGCGCGCGGAGCACCTCGACCGGCACCCGTACCAGTTCTCCGGCGGGCAGGCCCAGCGGATCGGCATCGCCCGCGCCCTGGCGACCGGCCCCCGCCTGATCGTCGCCGACGAGCCGGTCTCCGCGCTCGACGTGTCCGTACAGGCTCAGGTCGTCCATCTGATGGGCCGTCTGGGGGCGGAGCTGGGGGTGTCGTTCCTCTTCATCGCCCACGACCTGTCCGTCGTGAAGCGGGTGTGCGACCGGGTGGCGGTGATGTACCTGGGCCGCGTCGTCGAGATCGGCGACAAGCGTGAGCTGTACGACGAACCCGCGCACCCCTATACGCGGGCGCTGCTGTCGGCGGTTCCGCTGCCCGATCCGGCGGCCGAGCGCCGCCGCGAGCGGATTCTCCTGCTGGGCGACCCGCCGAGCCCCGCCGCACCGCCCAGCGGCTGCGGCTTCCACCCGCGCTGCCCCAAGGCACAGGCGGTCTGCCGCACCGAGCGGCCGTTGCTCCGTGTCGTGGGCTCGGGCGCGCGCACCGCCGCGTGCCATTTCCCCGAGACGGGCTGAAGGGGCAGCGGATTTCCGGCCACGGGTCTTCCTTGTGATGTGTGACCTGTGCCATGGTACATGTCACAGGTCGTGGACATGCCGAGTTCGGGCGTCGACCCCACTCGCCCGGCCGACAGCACGGCATGACGCCATCCCCGAGCCGCGCCCTGGTCATCCCATCGGTCACGCGAACGCGTGCCCCGATCCCTCATGGGAGGAAAACAACGTGAGAACCACACTCGTCCGCCGAGGTGTGGGTGCCGTTCTGCCGCTGGCTCTGGCCGGGGCGATGGGCGTCGCGCTGCTCGCGCAGCCGGCCCAGGCGCAGCCGGACTCCCCTTCGGCCGCCACGGCATCGAACGCGTCGCAACCGGTCCGCCCCGCCGGACCGGCCGACCCCGCGCCGCAGGCGCAGCAGTCCTCCGCACCGGACACCGGTCACCGGGCCGAGGGGCGGCTATCGGTGTCCCAGCTCCCCCCGCTGAGCGCCGACAAGTCCGCCCTCAGGGAGGCGTACGGCGACCAGGAAGCCCCGAAGCGGCAGGACACCGTCCGGAAGCCCTCGGCCCAGGCGGCCGCCGCGTGCGACCCGGCCGACTTCACCGGCCGCACCGGCGCCGAACTGGTACGCCGGATCAAGGCGTCCACCCCCGACTGCGTGAACACGCTGTTCGGTCTCACCGGCAACGACGCCCGACTGGCCTTCCGTGAGGCCCAGATGGCCACGGTGGCGTACGCGCTGCGCGACAACTCCGCCTACTACCCGGGCGACGGGAGCACCGGCACCCCGCAGCTCGTGCTCTACCTCCGGGCCGGGTACTACGTGCAGTGGTACAACCCGGACGCCGTCGGCCCGTACGGCAGCGCCCTGCGGACCGCCATCCGCTCAGGTCTCGACAGCTTCTTCGCGAGCCCCCGGTCGCGCGACGTCACCGACGAGAACGGCGAAACGCTGTCCGAGGCGGTCATCCTGATCGACAGCGCCCAGGAGAACGCCCGCTATCTGCACGTCGTCAAGCGGATGCTGGCGGCCTACGACTCCTCCTGGAACGACTTCTCACGGATGCTCGCCGCGGTCAACGGCGTGTACACGGTGACCTTCCGGGGCCACCAGGTGCCGGAGTTCGTCAGCGCCGTCGAGGCGGACCCGGCCGTCCTCGACTCCCTGCACCGCTTCGCCGCCGACCACCTGTCGCTGCTGGGCGGCGACCACGCGTACCTGACCTCCAACGCGGGACGGGAGCTCGGCCGCTTCCTCCAGCACCCGAGCCTGCGGGCCGAGGCCCGGCCCCTGGTCACCGACCTGCTCGGCCGGAGCTCCATCACCGGCCGCACCGCCCCGCTCTGGGTGGGCACTGCCGAGATGGCCGACTACTACGACCGCTCCAACTGCTCGGCCTACGGCGTCTGCGACCTCCAGGAGCGCCTCAAGCGGGAGGTCCTGCCGGTCCGTCACACCTGCAGCCCCTCCATCCGCATCCTCGCCCAGCAGATGACGTCCGCCGAACTGAGCGCGTCCTGCACCAGCCTCATCGAGCAGGACGCCTTCTTCCACCGGATCGCCAAGGATGACGGTCCGGTCGCCGACGACCGCAACACCAGCATCGAGGTGATCGCCTACGACTCCAGCGCCGACTACCAGACGTACGCCGGCGCGATGTACGGGATCGACACCAACAACGGCGGCATGTACCTGGAGGGCGACCCCTCCGCCGAGGGCAACCAGCCCCGCTTCATCGCCTACGAGGCGGAGTGGCTGCGGCCCGACTTCCACATCTGGAACCTGAACCACGAGTACACGCACTACCTCGACGGCCGCTTCACCATGTACGGCGACTTCACGGAGAACATGAGCACCCCCACCGTCTGGTGGGTGGAGGGCTTCGCGGAGTACATCTCCTACCACTACCGGGGCGAGCCCTACACCGCGGCGATGACCGAGGCCGGCAAGGGCACCTACGCCCTGAGCACCCTCTTCGGCACCGACTACAGCCACGGCACCACGCGGGTGTACCGCTGGGGCTACCTCGCCGTGCGCTACATGCTGGAGAAGCACCCCGCCGACATGGACACGGTGCTCGGCCACTACCGCACCGGCCGGTGGGCGGCCGCCCGGACCCACCTCACCAGCACCATCGGCACCCGGTACGACAGCGACTTCCGGACCTGGCTGGCGGGGTGCGCGGCCGGTGACTGCGGCGACGGCTCCACCACCCCCGTCTCCGAGTGCACCGACCCCGACACCCGTGTCCTGGGCGAGAACTGCCGGCGCAGCGGCCTGACCGCCACCACCGGCAACTACGCCTACCACTACCTCTACATACCGGCCGGCACCGAACAGCTGAAGATCACCGTCAGCGGCGGCACCGGCGACGCGGACCTCTACTACAGCGGCACCGGCTGGGCCACCACCGCCTCCCACACCAGCCGCGACACCGGTCCGGGCAACACCCACACCCTGACCGTCACCGACCCGCCCGCCGGCGCCAACTACATCAGCCTGCACGCGGCGAGCACCTTCGCCGGAGCCACGCTCACGACCGCCTACTGATCCGCCCACCGCACCCTCCGGCCGGGGCCGGGCGCCACGCGCGCCCGGCCCCGCTGTCAGTGCCTCCCCATAGAGTCGAAGACGTCGCCCGGGGAACCCCCGGGGGGTTCGGGGAACACCGGAGAGGGAGCACAGCCATGTCCGCCAACAGGATCCAGCACAAGGTGAATCACGTCGCTCTGGTCGTGGACGCCTCCGGTTCGATGTACCAGCACCAGCACCAGCTGATCCGCGTCGTCGACGAGTTCGTGGCGGGGCTGAAGGCCGAGTCGGACAGCCTCGGCCACGAGACCCGGATCAGCCTCTACTCCTTCGACCACCGGGTGGAGAACCTGGTCTGGGACATGGATGTGAAGCACCTCCCGTCGATGCGCGGGCTGTACAAGGTGAACAACGGCGCCACGGCTCTGATCGAGGCCTCGCTGAAGTCCCTGGACGACCTGGACCACATCTGGGAGGAGTACGGAGAGCACAGCTTCCTCCAGATCGTGGTGACGGACGGCGAGGAGAACGCCTCCGGCGGCGACCGCCGCCACGACGGCGACATGACCATCCTCGGCCCCTGGCTCGACCGGATCACCGCGAAGATGAGCGGGCTCCCGGGGCACTGGACCTCCGCGATCCTCGTGCCGAACTCCCTGGCCAAGCGCACCGCGCAGAACTACGGCTTCCCGGCGGGCAACATCGCGATCTGGGACGCGGACTCCCAGAAGGGCGTCGAGGACGCGATCGGCACCGTGCGCGCCGCCGCCACCAGCTTCCTGCGCGGCCGCGAACAGGGCGTGCGCGGCACGAAGAACCTGTTCGCCGTCGGCCAGGACATATCCGTGGACGACGTGCGGGCCACCCTCGAACCGGTCCCCGCCGACAAGTACCGGCTGCTGAAGGTCGACCAGGAGACGGAGATCCGCGCCTTCGTCGACTCGCACCCGGGCGTCACCTACGAACGCGGTTCCTGCTACTACCAGTTGGGATCCCGCGTCCAGGTGCAGCCCGACAAGGAGGTCATCGTCGTCGAGAAGGACACCGACCGCGCCTACGCGGGCGAGGCGGCGCGCAACCTCCTGTTCGGCGCCGGAGTGCGCGGGACCGTCTCGGTGAAGGCGGGCAACAACCCCAAGCTGGAGGTGTACGTCCAGAGCCGTTCGGTGAACCGGAAGCTCAAGGCCGATACGCGCCTGCTCATCATGCTCTGAGCTCCGGAGCGTCCCCGGCCCCGGGGCACTCCCCGGCCCCGGGCGGACCTCTCGCAGCGGGCGGGACTGCGGCGGCGGACGGTCGCCCGCCCGGGACGGTCGTTCAGCCCGAGGCCGCGGGCGCCGAGGTGTCCGTCGCGACCGACACGGCGAGCAGGCCCAGAGCGGTCCCCATCAGACAGCGCTGGGCGCGGAGCCAGGAAGGGCGCCGGGCGAGGAAGACGGCGATGCTGCCCGCCGCGAGGACGATGCCCAGGTTGACGGTGAGGGCCACCACGATCTGGACCGATCCCAGCAGAAAGCCCTGGAGGAGCACGTCTCCCGCCTCCAGGCTGATGAACTGCGGGATGAGGGAGAGGTACATGATGGCGATCTTCGGATTGAGCAGGTTCGTCATCAGACCCATGCCGAACAGCCTGCGCGCGGAGTCGTGCGGCATCTCCCTGGGCGCGAAGACCGGGACGCCCCCGGGCCTCAGGGCGGTCCAGGCCAGATAGGCCAGGTAGCCGGCCCCGGCCAGTTTCACCGCCACGTAGAGCTCGGGCACTGCGAGGAAGACCGCCGACAGACCGAGATTCGTGGCCACCAGATAGACCAGGAAGCCCACGGCCACACCGCCGAGGGAGACCACCCCCGCGCGTCGCCCCTGGGTGATGCTCCGGGAGACGAGATAGATCATGTTCGGACCCGGGGTGAGCACCATGCCCAGGGCGATCATGGCGACGCCCAGCACCCCGCTCGGCTCAACCATGTCCGCCCACCGCTCCGTTCACGGGGGAGCCGGACGGCCCGGCCCCCTGCGCGCCGACCGCATCGCTCGGTGCAATCGGAGTCTAGGTTCGCCTTTCGCGTCGGTTCAATAGCGGACATTGCACTCGGTGCAATGCTGTGCTTCGATGCAGCCGACCGAGGAGGTGAAGCCGTGCGGGACTTCCGCTCCGTCGCGGACACCGTGGCGGAGGAGATCGTGTCCGGTCGGCTCGGACCGGGGGAACGCCTGCCTCCGCAGCGGGAGTTCGCCCGGCGCCACGCGATCGCCAACTCCACCGCCGTCCGTGTCTACCAGGAGCTCGCCCGCCGCGGCCTCACCGTCGGCCAGGTCGGGCGCGGCACGTTCGTCGCGGCCGCGCCCGGTGCTCCCGTCCCGGCCCCGGCCCTCTCCGAGCCCGCCGCCCACCGGGTCGACCTGGAGCTCAACCACCCCGTCGCCCCCGAACAGGCCGGGCTGCTCGCCGAGGGCCTGGAGAAGCTGGTGCGCTCCGACGACCTGGAGTCGGTGCTCCGCCCGGTCGGACCCGCCGGGACGCCAGCCGCCCGCGAGGCAGCCGCCGATCTCCTCGTACGCGCCGGTGAGCGGCCCGATCCGGCACGTGTCCTGTTCGCCGGGAACGGCCGGCAAGCCCTCTCCGCCGCTGTCGCCGCACTGACCCGGCCCGGCGCCCGGCTGGGCGTCGAGGAGTACACCTATCCGGTGCTCAAGGCCGTCGCCGCCCGGCTCGGCGTCACCCTCGTACCGCTGGCCATGGACGAGGACGGGCTGATCCCGGAGGCGGTGGAGGAGGCGCACCGCGCCGAACCGCTGCACGCCGTCTACGTCCAGCCGGTCCTGCACAACCCGCTGTCGCTCACCATGCCCGCGCGGCGCCTCGACCACCTCGCCGACGTGCTGCTGACCTCGGGGATCCACGCGGTCGAGGACGCTGTCTGGGCGTTCCTCCGGAACGACCTGCCGTCCCTCGCCTCGCGGGCCCCTGGGCGCACCGTCCTCGTCGACAGCCTCTCCAAACGGCTCTCCCCCGGCCTGTCCCTCGGGTTCGCCGTGGTCCCCGCCGCACTGGAGGACCGGGTCACGGCGGCCGTGCGCTCCGGTGGGTGGACGCTCATGCGGTTTCCCCTGGAAGCGATGGTGCGGTGGCAGGAGGACGGTGTCGTCGCCGCGCTCGTACGGGCCAAACAGCGGGAGGCCGGTGCGCGGCAGGAGATCGCGCGACGCTGCCTCGGCGGCTTCCGCACCCGCAGCGACCCGTCCTCCTACCACCTCTGGTGGGAGCTGCCCGCACCCTGGCGCTCCGACACGTTCGTCGCCGCCGCCGCGCGGCACTCCATCGCGGTGACCCCGGCCGCGGCGTTCGCCGCAGGCCGCTTCCGCGGCCCGCACGCGGTCCGCCTGGGGCTGGCGTCACCCACCCAGGAGGTGCTCGCCCGGACCCTGTCGACCCTCGCCTCGCTCGCCCGGTCCGCTCCGGACGATTTCGCCGAGGACTGAGACCGCGGGCCCCAAAACCGGCCCCGGGCAGGTGCCCGGCCGTTCGTGCCGGCGTACGGGCGCACGCCGCGTCGCCGGGGCCGCCCGTCTGCTCAGGGCGCCTTGTCGCCGCGCTCCGCGACCTCGTTCAGCAGCCCGTCGAGGTCCTTCAGCCGGTCCAGGCCCTTGACCGCCCTGGCCATCCGGTGGTTGGCGCTCAGGGACTCGCGGTGCCGGTGCAGGAAGGCCCAGTAGCCCGCCGTGTACGGGCAGGCGTGCTCGCCGGTGCGGTCGGTGGGACGGTAGGCGCAGGGCCCGCAGAGATCGCTCATCTTCTTGATGTAGGCGCCACCGGAGGTGTACGGCTTGGTCGTCATCCGGCCGTCGTCCGCGTACTGCGACATGCCGACGACATTGGGCAGCATCACCCAGTCGTAGCCGTCGACGAAGCACCGGTGGAACCAGTCGGTCACGGCGGCCGGGTCCCAGCCGTCCTGGAGGGCCCGGCTGCCCAGCACCATCAGCCGCGGGATGTGGTGGGTCCAACCGGTGTCGCGGACCTGGGCCAGCACGGTGGACAGGCAGCTCGCGGTGACGGCGTCGGCGTCCAGGTCGAGGAACCAGTCGGGCAGCGGAGCCCGGTGGCGCAGCGCGTTGCGGTGCCGGTACTCCTCGCCGAAGTGCCAGTACAGCTGCCACACGTACTCCCGCCAGCCGGCGATCTGCCGGACGAAGCCCTCGACGCTGTTGAGCGGCGCTTCGCCCGCGCGCCACGCCTGCTCGGCCCGGTCGACGCACTCGGCGGGGTCCAGGAGCCCCAGGTTGAGCGGGACGGACAGCAGGCTGTGGCTCATCACGGGATCGGCCGCGAGCATGGCGTCCTCGTACTGTCCGAAGTCGGCGAGGCGGTGGGAGACGAAGCGCCGCAGAGCGGCCAGCGCCTCCCGGCGGGTGACGGGGAACCGGCGGGGGCCGTCGCGACCGACGAACGTGACCTCCCCGTCCCGCTCCCAGCGGTCGAGATCCGCGCGCACCTCGTCATCGATCTCGTCCTCGTGCGGGCGGTAGGGCGCGGGGACGTCCAGGGTCTGCGCGCCCCGGGGCGGCGGCTCGCGGTTGTCGTGGTCGAGGTTCCACGTTCCGCCGGCCGGCGCGTCACCGTCCATGAGCAGCTCGTGCTCCCGGCGCACCCACCGGTAGAACCCCTCCATCCGCAGCCGGTCGCCCCCGTGCTTCTCCGCCCATGCCCCGAACTCCTCCTGGGCCAGGAGGAATCCCCGGGCCGGAAGCACGTCGATGCCGTCCCGGGCGGTCACGAAGTCCAGCGCGGCACGTGAGGTCGGGTGGCAGACCGTCAGACGTCCGCCCTCGCCGCCCCCGTCGCCGAAACCAGCCTCCGCCAGTCCTTCGGCGTAGGTCCCGGCCCGGACATAGCGGACCCGGTCGCCCAGTTCGGCCGCCCGGTGCCGCATCGCGGAGAGGACGAGGTGGGCCTTGGCCCGGTGGAAGCGGCGCCGGCGCAGGACGGACCGGGCCTCGATCATCAGCAGCGGGGCGTGGGCGTCCGGGCCGCCGTGGCGCGGGTCCAGGAAGTGGGGGCCGAGCTGGTCCCCGAAGAGCCAGTGGGTGCGTGGTGCCATGAGGTGCCTCTGTCCTGCCGTGGGAGGTCCCGCCCCCGCCACGCCAGGGAGCGCGAGGACGCCTCCTGCGACGCTAGGGAGGGCGGGGACGGCTCCCGCGACGCCACGCCGGGCGGGGTCAAGGCCGCACGTTTGCCGACGGGTTCGGCGACGCCGGCTCAGGCCGCCGCCGCGCCCGTCGGCCGCTGTCCCGTGTACCGGAGCACGGTGGAGGCGGTCACGATGAGCGCGCCGGTCAGCAGGAAGACCACCCGGATCCGTCGAGCGGTACGAAGCCGTCGGAGGCGGTCACCGCGCCCCCGGCCGCACACGGCGTGGACCGCCACGACGGTCAGGGCCGTCATCAGCAGTGGCGTCAGTGGCGTCAGTGGCATCAGTGCCGTCGGTCCGAACCGGAGCCCGGCCTCCCGTGAGGGTGGGCCCGGAAGTCCCGTCCCTCGCTGCGCAACTGCTGGGCCCGCAGCCGGGCCGCCTGCTCGATCAGCAGCCCGTCCGCGTTCTCGGTGGCCCCGCGACGTCCGCGGCGGACCAGCACCACCGCGCACCACGCGGACACCCCGCCGATCCCTGCCAGCAGTGAGACGTACGCCCCCATGACCCCTGCTTCCCCCCTGCTTCGGTCGTACCGGTGAGCACCATGGTCCAGCTTCCCTTGCCCGCCCGACAAGATCGCCCCAGGTTGACTTCATACCCCCTGGGGGTATCTTGGGGGTCGAGTGGCCGCGCTCCGGCGGCCTCGACGAGGGAGTGGGTCATGCAGACCGGTCTCAAGATCACGGCTTTCGCCGCAGGACTCGCGGCGGCCTTCGGGTCGGCGTACGCGGTGGGGGGCGCGCTGGACCCCGTCGCCGCGCCGAAGAAGCCGTCCCATCAGGAGGGCCGGGAGGTGCACGGCGGGAAGGGGCTCCCGGCGGCCGAGGAGGGCGTGGGGGAGGCGGCCGAGCTTCCCGGCGGCCTCCAGGTCTCGCAGGAAGGTTTCACCCTCGATCTCGACACCCCGCGCATCGAGGCGGGCGAGCCGGCCGAACTGCGCTTCGCCGTCGTGGACGAGGGCGCCTCCCGCAACGTGACCGCGTTCCGTCGCGAGCACGGCGAGGAGCTGCACCTGGTCGTGGCGTCGAACGACCTCGTCACCTACCGGCACCTGCACCCCGAGCGCGCCGCCGACGGCACCTGGTCCGCCCCCGTCGAACTCCCCGAGGCCGGCGGCTACCGGGTCTTCGCCGACTTCACCCCGGACGGGAAGGGCGCCGAGGGGGTCGTCCTCGGCGCGGACCTCGCCGTATCCGGCGACGCGCGCCCCGAGTCCCTGCCGAACGCCGAGCGGACGGTGAGGGTCGACGGGTACGAGATCACGCTCGACGGGGCGCTCCGCCCGGGGGCGGACAGCGAACTGAAGCTGGAGGTCGAGAAGGACGGCCGGCCGGTCACCGACCTCCAGCCCCACCTCGGCGCGTACGGCCATCTCGTCGCGCTGCGCGCCGGGGATCTGGCGTACCTCCACGTCCACCCGAACGGCGAACCGGGCGACGGGCGTACGGAGTCCGGTCCCGAGGTCTCCTTCACCGCGACGGCGCCGAGCAAGGGGGCCTACCGGCTCTTCCTCGACTTCCGGCACGAAGGGAAGGTCCGTACGGCCGCCTTCACCGTGCACGCCGGGAGCGAGGCCGGCGGAGTCCCTGCGCCCGGGGGCGGGGAGTCCGACGGCCACGACCACTGAGCGGCGTCCGCCCGACTCGCTTCCCGCTCCCCGGATGGCGGCCCCCGTCGGCCGGTGATGAGGGGGGTGTGTTTGAGCCACCGACCACTCTGGCTTAGGCTTGCCTAACCTTCATTGCTCGGCCAACCTGAGGACCCTTCATGCTCGGCTTCACCCGCGTGCGCCGCCACACCCTCGCCGCCACGGCCACCACCGTCGCTCTCGCCGTCGCCCTGGTCGGCTGCTCCTCGGACGGCGACGGCGAGGAGAAGGACGGGGCGAAGGACTCGGCGAAGAGCGGCGGCGCCTTCCCCGTCTCGATCAAGAGCTCGCTCGGCACCGCGAAGATCGAGGAGAAGCCCGAACGCATCGTCACCCTCGGCCAGGGCTCCGCCGAGACCGCGATAGCCCTCGGTGAGACCCCCGTCGGCATCGAGAGCTACCCGTGGGGCAGCGACAAGTCCGGCTACCTGCCGTGGATCAACGAGGCGGTCAAGAAGTCCGGCGACGAACTCCCCCAGCAGTTCACGGGCGGCGAGGAGATCGACTTCGAAGCCATCACCGAGCTGGAGCCGGACGTCATCCTCGCCCCCTGGTCGGGCATCACGCAGAAGCAGTACGACGTCCTCAAGGACATCGCCCCCACGGTCGCCTACCCCGACCAGGCGTGGAGCACCGACTGGGACCAGCAGATCGACATCATCGGCAAGGCGCTCGGCCGCACCGAGGACACGAACGGTCTCAAGACGAAGATCGAGAAGCAGCTCGCCGACGCCGCGGCCACCCGGCCGAACTACAAGGACGTCACCTTCTCGTACATCTACAACTCCGGCCCCGGCACCCTCGGCGTCTTCAAGCCCGAGGAGCAGCGCGTCAAGATGGTCTCCTCGCTCGGCCTGAAGGTCGACCCGGTCGTCAACGGCTTCAAGGAGACCCCCGGCACCGACTCGGCCCTCATCGGCCTGGAGAACGCCGAGAAGCTCAAGGACAGCGACGTGATCTTCACGTTCTACACGGACGCGAAGAACCGCGAGGAGATCGAGGGCCAGAAGCTGTACGGCCAGATTCCCGCGATCAAGAAGGGCGCCGTCGTCGCGAGCAACGACAACTCCTTCGTCACCGCCTCCTCGATCATCAACCCGCTGACCGTGCCGTGGACGATCGACCGCTACCTGCCGCTCATCGACAAGGCCGTCGAGACCGCCGGCAAGTAACCCCGGCCGGGTATCCGGACCGCCGAGCCCCCAAGGCACACTCCACTCCCATGGCAACCACCACGGTCGCACCCCCGAGCGGTGCGGGTACCTCGCGTACCCGCGCCGCTCGGTCGGCGTTCCTCCTGCTCCTCGGCCTGGCCGCGCTGGCGCTCGCGCTCTGCGCCAGCGTCATGTTCGGCAGTCGTTCCACGTCGTTCGGCGACGTCCTCGACGTCCTGCGCGGCACCGCCGACCCCAACATCACGACCATCATCGAGAGCCGCTACCCCCGCACCGCCCTCGGCGTCCTCGCCGGGGTCTGCCTCGCGGTCGCGGGCACCCTCATGCAAGGCGTCTCGCGCAACCCGCTGGCCGAACCGGGCCTCCTCGGCATCAACGCCGGCGCCTCCGCGAGCATCGTCGCGGCGACCGCCTGGCTCGGGGCCTCCGGGGCCACCGACACCATGTGGTGGGCGCTGCCCGGAGCACTGGTCGCGGGCGTCCTGGTCCATGTCATCGGCTCCGCCGGTACGGGGACGAGCGTGGTGCGCCTGGTGCTCGCCGGGGCGGTGCTCACCGCCGTCCTGATGGCGTTCATCCAGGCGGTGACCCTCAGCAAACCGCAGGTCTTCGACAGCTACCGCTACTGGGTCGTCGGAGCCCTGGGCGGCCGGGACTTCGACGTCTTCTGGTCCGTCCTGCCCTTCGCGGCCGCCGGCTTCCTCCTCGCCCTCGCCCTCGGCCCCGGCCTCAACGCCCTGGCCCTCGGCGACGCCACCGCCGTCGCCCTCGGCTCGCACCCCGGACGCACGAGGGGCGGCGGGCTGCTCGCCGCCACCCTGCTCAGCGCCGCCGCGACCGCAGCCGTCGGGCCGATCGCCTTCGTCGGCCTTGCCGTCCCGCACGTCGTACGGGCCCTGGTCGGCGTCGACTTCCGCGCCCAGATCCTCTTCTCCGCCCTGATGGGCCCCACCCTGCTGCTCCTCGCGGACGTGGTGGGCCGGGTCGTCATGCGGCCCACCGAACTCATGGTCGGCGTCGTCACCGCCTTCATCGGCGCACCCGCGCTGCTCATCGCCGTACGCAGGATGCGGGGCACCTCGTGACCGTCACCGACCGCACCGCCCCCGCCCGCAAGGCGTCCCGGGCCCGTCTGACCATCGGCAGCACCGTGGCGATACCCGTGCGCCGGGCCTCGGTGGCCGCGGGCGCCGGCGTCCTCGTCCTCCTCCTCGCGGCCGCCGTCGCGACCCTGGCCTGGGGGCGCCTCGGCATCGACCTCGCCGACCTGCCCGCCGCCCTCGTCGGGAACGCCGAAGGCAAGGACCGGTTCGTCTTCAACCGGCTGCGCGGGCCCCGCCTCACCGTCGCCATCGGCGTCGGCGCGGCGCTCGGCCTGTCCGGCGCCCTGTTCCAGTCCGTCACCCGCAACCCGCTCGGCAGCCCGGACGTCATCGGGCTCTCCGCCGGGGCCGGCGCGGGCGCCGCGTTCTGCGCGCTGATGTTCCCCGACACGGTCCCGGTCCCCGTCGGCGCGCTCATCGGCGCCCTTGCCGCCATGGCACTCGTGTACGTCTCCACCGGCACCGGCTTCCGCAACCCCGCCCGGCTCGTCATCGCGGGCATCGGGGTCGCCGCGATGAGCACGGCCGTCACCCAGTACGTCGTCTACGCCCTGGAACGGGACAAGGCATCCGTTCTCACCGCGTACGTCAACGGGAGCCTGACCGCGCGCTCCTGGACCGACGCCACCACCGTCTGGCTGGTCCTGCTCGTCGCCACCCTGCCGGCCGCTCTCATCTCCCGGCGGCTCGACATCGGCGAGATGGGCGACGACATCGCCGAGGGGCTGGGCTCCGAGCCGAAGAAGGCCAAGACGCTCGCCGTGTTCCTGGCCATCGCCCTGTCGGCCGCCGCCGTCAGCGTCTCGGGCCCCATCGCCTTCATCGCCCTGACCGCACCTCAGATCGCCCGGCGCCTCACCCGCGGCTCCGGCCCGCACCTGCTGCTCTCCGCCCTCACCGGCGGTCTGCTGCTGGTTCTCGCGGACCTGTGCTCCCAGCAGCTGCCGCTCTTCGACGACCTGCCGGTCGGGATCTACACCATGGCGATCGGCGGTGTCTACCTGGGCTATCTGCTGATACGGGAGTGGCGCAGGGGCGGGCTCTGAAGGACGGGCACCACCAGGGCGCGGCCGGCCGGGGCCGGGCGTACCCCGGCCCTCGGACAGCGAGGGGGCCGGGGTGAACGCCGGCATGCCGTCACGAGGTGAACCCTGAACGCCCTCACGTCGTCAACGGGTCGAGCTCCGTGGCGCCCCGTGATTTCCGGCGGCCTTCGGCCGACCGGAGCAGCGGCGACTGGTCACGTACAGGTTCGTCGACCATACTGCCCGCCGTGGAGCAGAGCATAGATTCGAACAAGAAGCCCGAGTTCGCCGCAGGCACCGACCCGGCGTTCATCCCCCTGCCCGGACTGGCGGCGCCCGCCGGAACCCGCGAGCCGGAACCGGAAGCGGAGTCCCCCGCCGGTGCGAAGGCGGCGGAGATCCGCGACGACGAGGCCGAAGCGCCAGCCGCGGAGGGCGAGGCCGACCAGGAACCGGAAGCGGCGGACGAGGCCGCGGCGGTCGACGGCGAGACGGAGGCTGACGCCGGTGCCGAGGACGGCCCCGTCTTCGAGGTCAGCGACCGCCGTGGTTCGATCCGGGTGGCCCGGGAAGGCGTCCGGTTCCGGCTGGACGACCAGGAGGCCGAGTTCGGCTGGGACGAGATCGCGGCGGTGGAGACCACTCCGGCCCGCTTCGGCCGCAGGTTCACGGTGACCGTCCACCTGTCGAGCCGCCGCTGGTTCAACGCCGAGGTCGAGGCGGCCAACCGCGGCGAGCTGAAGAGCTGGCCCGCCGAGCTGGACAAGGCCTTGGACGCCTACTTCGAGGAGTGACGCCCGTCGGGCAGCGGAGCGGTCGGGCGCGGGACACCCCCGGAGGGTGTCCCGTCGGCCGGGCGGGCCGGACCGGCGCGTCCGGGCCGCCCCGCCCCCTCCGCGGTGTCAGGGCTTCCCGCGTCCGCGGCCCCTCACCCGCAGCGTGACGTAGGCGGCCAGGGCGACCAGGGCCAGCCCCAGGACGACCTTGGACGCGACGCCGACGTACGACCCGACGACGTCCCACCGGTCACCCAGCCCGTATCCGGCCATCACGAGCACCGTGTTCCAGACCAGGCTGCCCGCCGTCGTCAGCCCGACGAACACCGGGAACGGCATGCGCTCCACACCCGCGGGCACCGAGATCAGGCTCCGGAACACCGGCACCATCCGGCCCAGCAGCACCGCCTTGGTGCCGTGCCGGGCGAACCACGCCTCCGTCCGCACCAGGTCGGAGGCCTTGACCAGCGGCAGCTTGGCCCACCAGACGTGCATCCGCTCGCGGCCGAACACGGCGCCGACGGCGTACAGGGCCCCCGCGCCCACGACCGAGCCGAGCGTCGTCCAGAACAACGCCGAGGCGATGCTGAGCACGCCCTGCGAGGCGGCGAACCCGGTCAGCGGTAGGATGACCTCGCTCGGCAGGGGCGGGAACACGTTCTCCAGCGCGATGGCCGCGCCCGCGCCGGGCCCGCCGAACGTCTCGACCAGACCGGCGGCCCAGCCGGCGATACCTCCCTGCGGCTCCGAGGCCGCCGCCAGCCGGTGGGCCGCCGCGGCCAGGGTCAGGTGCATGCCTCCATGGTCCCGCAGCCCCCCGCCTCAGGCCCCGTCGAGAACCACCGAGCGGCTCAGATGGCGCGGCAGATCGGGATCGAGCCCCCGGGCCGCCGCACGGGCGAGCGCGAGGCGCTGAACGCGGACGAGATCGGCCAGCGGGTCGAGGGAGCCGTTCACCCACCGGGCTCCCGTGGCGCGCACCTGCCCCGGCAGGCCCTCGGGGGCCTCGCCGAACATCCAGGTCGTGGTGCCGGTGGTGGAGATGCTGATGGGGCCGTGGCGGTACTCCATCGCGGGATACGACTCCGTCCAGGACAGCGACGCCTCCTTCATCTTCAGCGCCGCCTCGTGGGCCAGACCGACCGTCCACCCCCGGCCGAGGAAGGAGAACTGGGTGCTCCGCAGCAGGTCGTCGGGGAGCGGCTCGGCGAGGGCGGCCTCCGCGTCCGCGACGACCGTGTCGGAGTGCAGCCCGAGGCGGGCCCGCAGCAGGGTGAGGGCGGTCGTGGCGAAACGGGTCTGCACGACGGACCGCTCGTCGGCGAAGTCCAGCACGACGAGGGCGTCCGCCGCCGCTCTGACCGGGGTGTCCGGATCCGCCGTCACGGCCACGGTGCGGGTGGTGCCGCGCAGCCGGTTCAGCAGGTCCAGCACCTCGGTCGTGGTCCCCGAGCGGGTCAGCGCGACGACCCGATCGTAGCCGCGTCCGAAGGGGAACTCGGAGGCGGCGAAGGCGTCCGACTCGCCCTGGCCCGCCCCTTCGCGGAGCCCGGCGTAGGCCTGCGCCATGTAGAAGGAGGTGCCGCAGCCGACGACCGCGACGCGCTCGCCCGCCACGGGCAGGGCGGTGGCCCCGGGGCCACCGGCCAGGGCGGCGGCGCGCCGCCAGCAGGCGGGCTGACTGGCTGTCTCGGTCTCGGCATACGACACGTCTGCACTCCACGGGAACGAGGTGGACCACGGGATGGGGCTGAGCGGGGCCGATCACCCCGCGTGTAGAATTCTGCACGTTACATGCAGTTATCGAGCAAAAACAAGCAAGGTGCAGGTGGGGTGGAGGGCTCCCGGCGCGCCCTGTGCGACGCTTGCGGCGGTCCGGCCCCCGGCGACCGCGTTCCCGCGAAACGCGGGGCCCGCGCCGGACGGTGAGGAGACGCTCTTGTCCAGGGACGCCCGGTGGGACGCGCTGCTGGAACTGGTCGGCAAGCACGGCAGGGTGGATGTCGAGGAGGCGGCGACGGCGCTCGACGTCTCGGCCGCGACCATCCGCCGCGACCTGGACCAGCTGGCCGAACAGCACCTGCTGACCCGCACCAGGGGCGGTGCGGTCGCGCACGGGGTCTCCTACGAACTGGCGCTCCGCTACAAGACGGGCCGCCACGCGCCGGAGAAGCAGGCCATCGGCCGTGCGGTGTCCGGCCTGGTGGCGGTCGGCGAGGTCGTCGGCCTGACCGGCGGGACGACCGTGACCGAGGTGGCCAGGGCGCTGGCGGTACGCCCGGACATCGTGGGCGAGACGGCGGTGGCGGGCGGCCAGCCGACGCTGACCGTGGTGACGAACGCCCTGAACATCGCGAGCGAGCTGGCGATCCGCCCGCAGATCAAGATGGTGGTGACGGGCGGTGTCGCGCGCCCCCAGTCGTACGAGCTGACCGGTCCGCTCGCCGTCGGCGTGATGAACGAGATCACGCTGGACGTGGCCGTTCTCGGGGTGAACGCCATCGACATCGAACGCGGCGCGTACGTGCACCACGAGGGCGAGGCGAGCGTCAACAGGCTGCTCGCGGAACGGGCGCAACGGGTGGTGGTGGCGGCCGACTCGTCGAAGATCGGCAAGCGGGCCTTCGCGCGCGTCTGCGACCTGGGCCTCGTCGACGTCCTGGTCACCGACTCCCGCGTCGGGGCGGAGGCGCGGGAGCGGTTCGCCGAGGCGGGGGTCCAGGTCATCGCCGTCTGAGGGGTCGGCGGTCACGAACGGGTTCCCGGCGGCCGAGAACGTGTTCCCGGTGGCCGAGAACCGGTTCCCGGTGGTCATGAACCGATGTCCGCCGGATATCGGATGCGACACGGAGGCGGACTCGGCCGTGTCGTTGGTAAGCCGAACGGGTGAGGGGCGAGAGGATTGCCCGATGAACAGTGAGTGCAGCCGGTGCCCATCCGACCGGTTCGACGACGGGGTGAACCTGTGAGCAGGTACGACAGGTACGACAGATACGACGCCACCGACGAGCAGTGGGAGGGACTCGCGCAGGTCGTACCCCTGCGCGGCCGTGACGAGTGGCCGTCCCGGATCGACCACCGCACCGTCCCCGACGAGCGTGCCGCCGAACAGCGCCGCCTCGTCGTCCTGCGGGTCCAGGTCTTCGCGGATGCCCGGGAGGTCGCCGAGTACCTCGTCGCCCAGGTGCCGGTGCTGCTCGACCTGACGGCGGCGGAATCGGACGTGGCGAAGCGGATTCTCGACTTCAGCAGCGGTGTGGTCTTCGGTCTCGGCAGCGGTATGCACCGGGTCGACCGCAACGTCTTCCTGCTCGCACCCGTCGGCATGGAGGTCGAGGGGGTCACGCCCGCCGGCCTCGCCCAGTCGTAGGGGCCGGACCCCGGGGGCGGCGGCCCGTGCGGACCGCCGCCCCGCCTGCGTCCTGAGCGGGGAGGGCGGGCGTGCGGGAGGGGTGCCCAGCGCGCGGGAGGGGTGTTCCGTACGTTGGGGGGGCGTGCCCGGTACGTGCGGAGGGGCGTGCCCTGCAGGTGCGGGAGGCGCTGTCGGTGGCCGGTGATAGACCTGGTGCCGTGACGGACATCGACGTGGCAGAACTCCAGCGCCGGCTGGCCGCCTTCGCGGCCGCGCGGGACTGGGGGCAGTACCACACCCCGAAGAACCTGGCCGCCGCGCTCAGCGTCGAGGCCGCCGAACTGCTGGAGATCTTCCAGTGGCTGACGCCCGAACAGTCGGCCGGGGTCATGGAGGACCCCGAATCCGCCCACCGGGTCGCCGACGAGGTGGCGGACGTGCTCGCCTATCTCCTTCAGTTCTGCGAGGTGTTGGGCATCGATCCGACGGCGGCACTGGCGGCCAAGCTGGAACGGAACGAGAAACGCTTCCCTCTGCCGGGGGCCACTGAACCCCCAGATCGTCACTCTTCGGAGTGATCGAGTTATCCACATTCGACTTCGTGTCCACAGATTTCCGATTTCCTCTGGCCTTACGGTGCTGTCTACCTCACTGTGGGTAATGAATGAGGTGAGCGGGTTTTCGTACGGACGGGGGAGACAGATGGAAGCGGAGCGACTCATCGAGGTGGGTCGGCGGGCTCTGGCCGACAGCCGGGGCGCGCTGGACGTCATGGCGGAGGCCTGGCAGGCGCAGGCGCTCGCACGGGCGGTGGGCGGCCGGCTGGCGCTGTGCGGGCCGATGGAATTACGGAGCGAGGCGCGGGCGCTGGGCGAGATCGGCGTCGGATGCTCGGCGTTGGACCATCCCGCGGTGATCTCCGGAGGTGCCAGGGCCGCCCAGTTGTCGGGGATCGGCGAGATCAGGCCGGCCCTGGCAGGGCTCGCGCTGCTGCTCGGCGAGGCCGGGATCGCGCTGGTCGGGGTGGCCTGCGACACGGGGGAGGACGGGCTGTACTGGCAGTGCATCGAGGCCATGGACGCGGCGGACGAATCACTGGACCGTGTGCACGGGATGCTGAGACGCCTGGCGGAGAGGGAGCGGGATCCGGAGCGGGCGAGGGAGCGTGACGGCCCGTACGGCATACGAGGCCCCGCACCGTCGGCGGCGGGGCCCTGAGCGGGGCACCGACAGGGGGCACCGACCGGGGGCGCTGCGAGAGCAGACGGTCGGCTCCGACGAGAGAGGCACGGGCTCCCGGGGGAGGCGAGGGCCGGGCGGCGGCCTCGGGGAGGCAGGATGGAGGCATGGATCTTCGCATCTTCACCGAGCCCCAGCAGGGGGCCGACTACGACACCTTGCTCACCGTCGCCAAGGCCACGGAGGACCTCGGCTTCGACGCCTTCTACCGCTCCGACCACTATCTCCGCATGGGCTCCGGCGACGGACTGCCCGGACCGACGGACGCCTGGATCACTCTGGCCGGACTGGCGCGCGAGACCCGGCGGATCCGGCTCGGCACGCTGATGACGGCCGGCACGTTCCGCCTGCCGGGGGTGCTCGCCATCCAGGTGGCCCAGGTCGACCAGATGTCAGGCGGCCGGATCGAACTGGGACTGGGCGCGGGCTGGTTCGAGGAGGAGCACAAGGCCTACGGGATCCCGTTCCCCAAGGAGAAGTTCGGTCGCCTGGAGGAGCAGCTCGCGATCGTCACCGGGCTGTGGGCCACGGAGGTCGGCAAGACCTTCAGCTACGACGGGACCTTCTACCAGCTCACCGACTCGCCCGCGCTGCCCAAGCCCGCCCAGGCCAAGGTGCCCGTCCTGATCGGCGGTCACGGGGCGACGCGCACCCCCCGCCTCGCCGCGCAGTACGCGGACGAGTTCAACATCCCGTTCGCCTCGCTGGAGGACAGCGAGAAGCAGTTCGGCCGGGTCCGGGCCGCCGCGCAGGCGCACGGGCGCTCGCCGGACGACCTCGTGTACTCCAACGCGCTGATCGTCTGCACCGGCAAGGACGACGCCGAGGTCGCCCGGCGCGCGGCGGCCATCGGCCGGGACGTGGAAGAGCTCAAGGCGAACGGTCTGGCCGGTTCGCCCGCCGAGGTGGTCGACAAGATCGGCCGCTACGGGGCGATCGGCTCGTCGAGGATCTACCTCCAGATCCTCGACCTGGACGACCTGGACCATCTGGAACTGATCTCCTCGCAGATCCAGTCCCAGCTGACCTGACCTGACCTGACCTGACCTGACCTGAAGCGGCCTGACCCGACCCGAGGAGGCAGAGGTGGCCGTGAGCACGGGCGGTACGCTCGCCGACGCGCTGGACGCCGGGCCCGTCCTGCTGGACGGCGGGCTGTCCAACCAGCTGGAGGCACAGGGCTGTGACCTGTCCGACGCGCTGTGGTCGGCCCGGCTGCTGGCCGACGCGCCCGAACAGGTCGAGGCCGCCCACCTCGCCTATCTCCGGGCCGGGGCACGGGTGCTCATCACGGCCAGCTATCAGGCCACGTTCGAAGGATTCGGGAGATACGGGCTCGACCGGGCCGGGACCGAGGCACTGCTCGCCCGCAGCGTGAAGCTGGCCCGGAGTGCCGCCGACGCGGTGCGCCGGGCCGGCCCCGGCCGGGAGACCTGGGTCGCCGCGTCCGTCGGACCGTACGGGGCGATGCTCGCGGACGGCAGCGAGTACCGGGGGCGTTACGGGCTGAGCGTCCGGGAGCTGGAGCGGTTCCACCGCCCCCGGGTGGCGGCACTGGCGGCTGCCGGGCCCGACGTCCTGGCGCTGGAGACGGTGCCGGACCTGGACGAGGCGGAGGCCATGGTCCGGGTGGCCGAGGAGACCGGACTGCCGTACTGGCTCTCCTACAGCGTGGCGGGCGGGCGGACCCGGGCCGGGCAGCCGCTGGAGGAGGCGTTCGCGGTGGCGGCCGGCCGGGAGTCCGTCCTCGCGGTCGGCGTCAACTGCTGCGACCCGGACGAGGTGCGGGAGGCGGTGGAGCAGGCCGTGGCGGTCACGGGCAGGCCCGCCGTGGTCTACCCGAACAGTGGTGAGGGCTGGGACGCCGGGGCGCGTGAGTGGACCGGGCGCGGCACGTTCGACCCGGGCAGGGTGCGGTCCTGGACGCGGGCCGGCGCGAGGCTCGTCGGAGGCTGCTGCCGCGTGGGGCCGTACCTCGTGGCCGAGCTGGGCGGGCGGCTGGAGGACCTGGAGGCCGAGTCGGCCGGGCACCTGGAGCATCTGGAGGCGGCGCAGAAGCCCAAGGGGCCTGCGCAGTAGCCGAGCGGGGCGAAAATGCCTGGTGGGGACGGGGGGTGAGGATCATACTCGGACAGGTGTTCCTGACAATCGGTACGACCGGCACCCAAGAGCGCCCCGCCACTGATCTGGGCTTCCTGCTGCACAAGCACCCTGACAAGGCGCAGGCGTTCTCCACCTCGCACGGCTCCGCGCACGTCTTCTACCCCGAGGCGTCCGCCGAGCGCTGCACGGCCGCACTCCTGCTGGAGGTGGATCCGGTGGCGCTCGTGCGGCGCGGCAAGGGCAAGGGCCGGGGAGGCGCGCCCGACGCGGCGCTCGCGCAGTACGTCAACGACCGCCCCTATGCCGCGTCCTCGCTGTTGTCGGTCGCCCTCGCCGCCGTGTTCAAGTCCGCGCTCGGCGGGGTCTGCCGCGCCATGCCCGAGCGGGCGGCGAGTCCGCTGCCGCTGCGGATCGAGGTGCCCGCCCTGCCCGCCCGGGGCGGCGCCGAGCTGGTGCACCGGCTGTTCGCGCCGCTCGGCTGGGAGCGGGTCGAGGCCACGCCCGTACCGCTGGACGAGCAGTTCCCCGCATGGGGCGACTCGCGCTACGTACGGCTGGTGCTGGAAGGCGAGTTGCGGCTCGCCGACGCGCTGCGGCAGCTCTATGTCCTGCTGCCGGTGCTCGACGACGCCAAGCACTACTGGGTCGCACCCGACGAGGTGGACAAGCTGCTGCGGGCCGGGGAGGGCTGGCTGGCCGACCACCCCGAGCGGCCGCTGATCACCCGGCGCTACCTGGCCCACCGCTGGGGGCTCACCCGTCAGGCGGACCAGGCCCTGGAGCTGGTCCGGCTCGCCGAGTCGGACGACCTCGACGTGGACAGCGTCGACAACGCGGTGGACGAGAGCACCGACACCGAGGAGAAGCCGGTCCCGCTCGCCGTGCACCGGAGGACCGCGATCCTCGACGCGCTGCGCGCCGCCGGGGCGAGCCGTGTGCTCGACCTCGGCTGCGGCCAGGGGCAGTTGGTGCAGGCGCTCCTCAAGGACGCGCGCTTCACCGAGATCGTGGGCGTGGACGTCTCGATGCGCGCCCTCACCATCGCCTCGCGGCGACTCAAGCTGGACCGGATGGGCGAACGCCAGGCCGACCGGGTCACACTGCGGCAGGGCTCGCTGACCTACACGGACAAGCGGCTGGCCGGCTATGACGCCGCCGTGCTCAGCGAGGTCGTCGAGCATCTGGACCTGCCCCGGCTGCCGGCCCTGGAGTACGCGGTGTTCGGTGCCGCGCGCCCCGGGACGGTCCTCGTGACCACGCCGAACGTCGAGTACAACGTCCGCTGGGAGACCCTCCCGGCCGGGCACGCCCGGCACGGGGACCACCGCTTCGAGTGGACCCGGGCCGAATTCCGGGACTGGGCCGGGCAGGTGGCCGAACGGCACGGATACACCGTCCGGTACGTGCCGGTCGGGCCGGACGACCCCGAGGTGGGGCCGCCGACCCAGATGGCCGTGTTCACCCGGGCCACCGAGACCGGTACGACGACCGGGAAGACGAAGGAGGCGGAAGCCGCATGAACAGCACCGACGCCGGCGCGGCAAGCGCCGACGGCATCAGCACCGCCCCGGCGGCCGGCCGCGCCGCCCGCGAGCTGCCGGTGACCGACCTCTCCCTCGTCGTCCTCATCGGCGCCAGCGGATCGGGCAAGTCCACCTTCGCCCGCAAGCACTTCAAGCCGACCGAGATCGTCTCCTCGGACGTCTGCCGGGGCCTGGTCGCCGACGACGAGAACGACCAGAGCGCCAGCCGCGACGCCTTCGACGTGCTGCACTACATCGCGGGCAAGCGCCTGGAGGCCGGGCGGCTCACCGTCGTCGACGCCACCAGCGTCCAGTCCGAGAGCCGCAGGCAGCTCGTCCAGCTGGCCAGGAAGTACGACGTCCTGCCCATCGCCATCGTCCTCGACCTCCCCGAGGAGGTCTGCGCCGCCCGCAACGCGGCCCGCCCGGACCGTGCCTCCATGCCCCGCCATGTCATCCAGCGGCACCGCCGTGAGCTGCGGCGCTCGCTGCGCGGCCTGGAGCGCGAGGGCTTCCGCAAGGTGCACATCCTGCGCACCGAGGAGGAGACCGAGAGCGCCCGTGTGGTCCTGGAGCGCCGCTACAACGACCTGCGCCACCTCACCGGCCCGTTCGACATCATCGGGGACATCCACGGCTGCAGCTCCGAGCTGGAGACCCTGCTCGGCAAGCTCGGTTACGCGGACGGCGTCCACCCCGGGGGCCGCACGGCCGTGTTCGTCGGCGACCTCGTGGACCGGGGCCCCGACAGCCCCGGTGTCTTGCGCCGCGTGATGTCCATGGTGGCGTCGGGCAACGCCCTGTGCGTCCCCGGCAACCACGAGAACAAGCTCGGCCGCTACCTCGCGGGCCGCAAGGTCCAGCTCACCCACGGCCTCGCCGAGACCGTCGAGCAGTTGGAGCGCGAGGACGCCGAGCACCCCGAGTTCCGGGGGCAGGTGCGCAGGTTCATCGACTCCCTCGTCAGCCACTACGTCCTGGACGACGGCAAGCTGGTGGTCTGTCACGCCGGGCTGCCCGAGAAGTACCACGGCCGCACCTCCGGCCGGGTCCGCTCGCACGCGCTGTACGGGGACACCACCGGTGAGACCGACGAGTTCGGCCTGCCCGTGCGCTACCCGTGGGCCGAGGAGTACCGGGGCCGCGCCACCGTGGTCTACGGCCACACCCCCGTCCCCACGACCTCCTGGATCAACAACACCATCTGCCTGGACACCGGCGCCGTCTTCGGCGGGAGGATGACCGCGCTGCGCTGGCCCGAGCGCGAACTCGTCGACGTCCCCGCCGAGAAGGTCTGGTACGAGCCCGTCAAGCCGCTGGTCACCGAGGCGCCCGGAGGCCGGGAGGGCCGGCCCCTGGACATCGCCGACGTCCAGGGCCGCCGCGTCGTGGAGACCCGGTACCTGGGGCGCGTCGCCGTGCGCGAGGAGAACGCCGCCGCCGCGCTCGAAGTCATGAGCCGGTTCGCCGTCGACCCGCAGCTCCTCGCCTACCTGCCGCCCACCATGGCCCCCACCGCCACCTCCCGCGAGGACGGCTTCCTGGAGCACCCCGCCGAGGCGTTCGCGCAGTACGCGGCCGACGGCGTCGAGCGGGTCGTGTGCGAGGAGAAGCACATGGGCTCCCGGGCCGTCGTCCTGCTCTGCAAGGACGCCGAGGCGGCGACCGCCCGGTTCGGCACGGCGGGCCCCACCGGCGCGCTGTACACCCGCACCGGCCGCCCCTTCCTGGACGACCCGGCCCTGACCGAGGAGATCCTGGCCCGGCTCCGCAGTGCCGTCACCGCCGCCGGGCTCTGGGCGGAGTGGGACACCGACTGGGTGCTCCTGGACGCCGAGCTGATGCCGTGGTCGCTGAAGGCCGGCGGGCTGCTCCGTTCGCAGTACGCCGCCGTCGGTGCCGCGTCCGGCGCCGTCTTCCCGCCGGCCGTCGCCGCCCTGGAGCAGGCGGCCGCCCGGGGCATCGAGGTGGCGGGCCTCGCCGGGCACCAGCGGGCCCGCGCGCAGGACGCCGCCGCCTTCACCGAGGCGTACCGGCGCTACTGCTGGCCCACCGAGGGCCTGGACGGGGTGCGCCTGGCCCCCTTCCAGATCCTCGCCGTCCAGGGCCGCTCCCTCGCCGCCGTCCCGCACGACGAGCAGCTGGCCTGGCTGGACCGGCTCGTCGAGCACGACCCGACCGGCCTGCTCCAGGTCACCCGCCGGCTCGTCGTCGACACCGGCGACGAGGCCTCGGTCCGCGCGGGTGCGGACTGGTGGCTGGAGATGACCGGACGGGGTGGCGAGGGCATGGTCGTCAAGCCGCTCGGCGCCCTCGTCCGGGACGCCAGGGGCCGCCTCGTCCAGCCCGGCATCAAGGTGCGGGGCCGGGAGTACCTCCGCATCATCTACGGCCCCGAGTACACCCGCCCGGAGAATCTGGAGCGCCTGCGCTCCCGCTTCCTCGGCCACAAGCGCTCGCTCGCCCTGCGGGAGTACGCGCTGGGTCTGGAGGCGCTGGACCGGCTGGCGGAGGGCGAGCCGCTGTGGCGGATCCACGAGGCGGTGTTCGCCGTCCTGGCCCTGGAGTCGGAGCCGGTGGACCCCCGGCTCTGAGCCCGGGGGTGTCCGGCCGGGCACCCCCGGGACCAACCGGTAGGCGATTCGCCGGGTGAACGGCGCTCCGCGTGGTGAGGATGAAGGCATGGGATTCCATGTCGACTCCGAAGCCGGGCGGCTGCGCCGCGTCATACTCCACCGCCCCGATCTGGAGCTGAAGCGGCTCACCCCCAGGAACAAGGACGCGCTCCTGTTCGACGACGTCCTGTGGGTGCGCCGCGCCCGGGAGGAGCACGACGGGTTCGCCGACGTCCTGCGCGACCGGGGAGTCGCCGTGCACCTCTTCGGCGATCTGCTGCGCGAGTCGCTCGACATCCCGGTCGCGCGGCGCCTCGTGCTCGACCGGGTCTTCGACGAGAAGGAGTACGGCCCGCTCGCCACCGAGCATCTGCGGGCCGCCTTCGAGCAGTTGTCCGCGGCGGAGCTGGCGGAGGCGCTGGTCGGCGGCATGACCAAACGGGAGTTCCTGGAGCGGCACAGCGAGCCGATCTCCGTCCGCTTCCACGTGATGGACCTGGACGACTTCCTCCTCGGCCCGCTGCCCAACCACCTCTTCACCCGGGACACGTCCGCCTGGATCTACGACGGGGTGTCCATCAACGCCATGCGCTGGCCCGCCCGGCAGCGGGAGACCGTCCACTTCGAGGCGATCTACCGCCACCACCCGCTCTTCACCGGCTCGGAGGCGGGCGTCTTCCACCACTGGTCACAGGGGCAGGACGACTATCCCTCCACCATCGAGGGCGGGGACGTCCTGGTCATCGGGCAGGGGGCGGTCCTGATCGGGATGAGCGAGCGCACCACCCCGCAGGCGGTGGAGATGCTGGCCCGCGGCCTCTTCGACGCCGGTTCGGCACGCACGATCGTGGCGCTCGACATGCCGAAGGCCCGCGCGTTCATGCACCTGGACACGGTGATGACGATGGTCGACGGCGACACGTTCACCCAGTACGCCGGTCTCGGCATGCTCCGCTCGTACACCATCGAGCCCGGCAGCGGGCCCCGCGAGCTGAAGG
The DNA here is from genome assembly GCF_018866325.1 of Streptomyces sp. YPW6. Lineage (NCBI taxonomy): Bacteria > Bacillati > Actinomycetota > Actinomycetes > Kitasatosporales > Streptomycetaceae > Streptomyces > Streptomyces sp. YPW6. Next base: position 1,342,950 of record NZ_CP076457.1, on the reverse strand, counting down.
TCACCGACCATCCGCCCGAGCACATGCACCGCGCGATCGCCGCCGCCCTCGGCCTCGACACGATCCGGGTGCTCACCGCCACCCAGGACGTGCACGCCGCCGAGCGCGAGCAGTGGGACGACGGCTGCAACGTGCTCGCGGTCGAGCCCGGTGTCGTCGTCGCGTACGAGCGCAACGCCACGACCAACACCCATCTGCGCAAGCAGGGGATCGAGGTGATCGAGATCCGGGGCAGCGAGCTGGGCCGCGGGCGGGGCGGACCGCGCTGTATGAGCTGCCCGGTGGAGCGGGACCCCGTGGCATGAGCGGCCGACGGAACGCGCACCGACACCCCTGTATAGAGATGCGAGGCATCGTATAGACTTCCAGCCCTGCCGCGCGCAGCGCGCCGATCCCCGCCCGACCCAGGAGCAGTCATCATGGCCATAGACCTCACCGGCCGCCACTTCCTCAAGGAGCTGGACTTCACCTCCGAGGAGTTCCTCGGGCTGGTCGCGCTGGCCGCCGAGCTCAAGGCGGCCAAGAAGGCCGGGGCCGAGGTCCAGCGGCTGCGCGGGAAGAACATCGCGCTGATCTTCGAGAAGACCTCCACCCGTACGCGCTGCGCGTTCGAGGTCGCCGCCGCCGACCAGGGCGCCTTCACCACCTACCTCGACCCCGCGGGCTCCCAGATGGGCCACAAGGAGTCCGTGAAGGACACCGCCCGGGTGCTCGGCCGGATGTTCGACGGGATCGAGTACCGGGGCGACAGCCAGGAGGCCGTCGAGGAACTGGCCGCGCACGGCGGTGTGCCGGTCTTCAACGGGCTCACCGACGACTGGCACCCCACCCAGATGCTCGCCGACGTCCTCACCATGACCGAGTGCCGCGAGGGCCCCCTCGCGGGGACGGCCTTCGCCTATCTCGGCGACGCCCGCTTCAACATGGGCAACTCCTACCTGATCACCGGCGCCCTGCTCGGCCTGGACGTCCGGATCGTCGCCCCCGAGGCGTACTGGCCCGACGAGGCGGTCGTGGCGCAGGCCCGCAAGCTCGCGGAGGTCAGCGGTGCGACCATCACCCTCACCGGCGACGTGGCCGAGGGCGTGGCGGGCGCCGACTTCGTCGCCACCGACGTCTGGGTCTCCATGGGGGAGCCCAAGGAGGTCTGGGCCGAGCGCATCGCCGCCCTCGGGCCCTACGCCGTGACGATGGACGTCCTGCGGGCCACCGGCAATCCGGACGTGAAGTTCCTGCACTGCCTGCCGGCCTTCCACGACCTCGGCACCCGGATCGGCCGGGACGTCCACGCCCGGTACGGGCTGACCGAGCTGGAGGTCAGCGACGAGGTCTTCGAGTCGCCGCACTCCGTCGTCTTCGACCAGGCGGAGAACCGGATGCACACCATCAAGGCCGTGCTGGTGGCGACGCTCGCCGGGAAGTAGCTCCGTCCGCGAGGCCGCCCCGCACGAACGACCCGCGAGGCCGCCCCGCACGAACGACCCGCGCGGATGCCGCGCACGAACGACCCGAGCGGACGCCCGGTACGGGTACGGGGCAGGGGTTCGCATGCTCATACACCTGATTGGGTGAACATGCGTGCTGGTGGCTACGATGACGGCTCTTGGTGGGGTTCGGACCCGGGGGAGACCCCTCGCGGGGACCAAACCCCCAGGGCGTGTCCGGCGCACGGACCGTCCCCCCCACTGCACCACCAGAGATGAGAACGTCCCGCATGAGCACCGGTCTGCCGCGATCCGGCACCCCGAAGCCCGCTGGCCCCCACCCGTCGGGCCTGCGCCGCAAGAGCCCCGAGCAGCTGATCGCCGAATCCGGCGGCGACCTGGAGGGCCACGGCCTCCGGCGCACGATGGGCCTCTTCCAGCTCGTCTGCTTCGGAGTCGGCGCGATCGTCGGCACCGGCATCTTCGTCGGGCTCTCCGACAGCGTCGCCGAGGCCGGCCCCGCCGTCGTGATCTCGTTCGTCCTGGCGGCGATCACCTGCATCTTCACCGCCCTGTCCTTCGCGGAGCTGGGCAGCGCCATCCCGGTCTCCGGAAGCTCCTACTCCTTCGCGTACGCGGCGCTCGGCGAGCGCACCGCCTTCCTCGTCGGCTGGTGCCTCCTGCTGGAGTACGGCGTCTCGGTCTCCGCCGTCGCGGTGGGCTGGAGCCAGTACGTCAACGAGCTGCTGGACAGCCTGTTCGGCCGGCAGCTGCCCGCCGTCCTGTCCTCCGGGCCCGCTGACGGCGGTGTGGTCAACCTGCCCGCGGTCGTCGTGATCGCCATGGCCGCCACTCTGCTGGTGCGCGGCGTCCGGGAGAGCGCCACCGCCACCGCCGCCATGGCCGTCCTCAAGATCGGCATCCTGGTCGCCTTCTGCGCGGTGGCGTTCAGCGCGTTCCAGGACGACAACCTCATGCCGTTCGCCACCCACGGGCTCGGCGGGATCACCGCGGGCGCGTCGCTCGCGTTCTTCTCCTACATCGGCTTCGACGCCATCACCACCGCCGGCGAAGAGGTCAAGAACCCGCGGCGCAACATCCCGATCGCCATCCTGATCTGCATCGGCGTCGTCACCCTGCTCTACTGCGCCGTGGCGCTCTCCGCCATCGGCGCGATCGGCTCGGACGACGTGGCGAACAAGAGCGCCGCTCTCTCGATCGCCGTCGACGAGGTCACCGGCTCCTCGGTGGGCGGCGGCATCGTCGCCTTCGGCGCGGTCGTCGCCATCGCCTCCGTGGTGCTCGCCGTGATGTACGGGCAGACCCGCATCCTGATGTCGATGTCCCGCGACGGACTCGTTCCGCGCGTCTTCGAACGGGTCTCGCCCACGACCCGCACTCCGGTCGCCAACACCTGGATCGTCGCCTGCGTCTTCGCGGTCCCGGCCGCCTTCGTCCCGCTCGACGTCGTCGTGAACCTGACGACCATCGGCACGCTCGCCACGATGGTCGCCGTCAATGCCGCGGTGGTGGTGCTCCGCCGCCGCAACCCCGAACTGAAGCGGACCTTCCGGGTCCCGCTCTACCCGGTCAGCCCGCTGCTGGGCGTCGCCTTCTGCCTGTATCTGATGTACGGGACCGGCTGGACGACCTGGCTCCAGTTCGCGGTCTTCCTGGCCGTCGGCTCGCTGCTCTACGCGGGCTACAGCCGCAAGCACTCCCGGCTGGTCAGCTCCCCGGTGACGGACCCGGCTGTGCCGGTATCGCCGGAAGCGTGAACCAGACGGCCTTGCCGTGCTCCGTGGTGCGGTGACCGCACGCGGAGCTGAGGGTCCGGATCAGCAGCAGGCCGCGGCCGTGCTCCTGCCAGGGATCGACCTCGTAGCCCGGCTGCGGCCGGGACAGGTCGCCCGGCGGGGCGGGGTCGCGGTCGTGCACCTCGACCTGGCAGCCGGTGGGCAGCAGCTCCACGACCAGCTCGATGGGCTCGCCGCCCAGGGTGTGCTCCACCGCGTTGGCCACCAGCTCGGCGGTCAGCAGTTCGGCGGTGTCGCTGTCGGCCGGGGCGTCGATGTCCGACAGGGCCGTACGGATGAGAGCCCGGGCGATCGGCACGGCCGCGGTGGAGTGCGGCAGGGCGATGCGCCAGGAGGCGGGAACGGGGACATCGGGCGGCACGGCAGGGTTTCCGTTCGGGAGCGGGTCTACCTGAAGTGGGAGGTCTCGGTCCTCGGGCAGGCGTCTTCTCCGGTTCACGTCGTACTCATGGCGAGACTTCCTGGTTTCAACCTTACGAACCGCTCCGGCCCGGCCATAGGGGCGGTCGGCCGGAGCAAAGGGGACTTTCGCCCACAACAGTCTCATGGATGCAGTATTGCGACCTCGTGACGGAGGTCACGCATGAGTGATAACTTCGGATGCGGAACGCGACCCGCGCACGGCCGGCACCAGCCCGATCGCTGAAGGGGACCCCTCCATGAGCCCGTTTCCCAGCTCGGCCCCGAGCACCGAGGAATGGCGTCATCTCCGGCTGACCCGGGACGACGGTGTGGCAACCGTCACATTCTCCCGCCCCGAAAAACTCAACGCGCTCACCTTCGGCGCGTACGCCGATCTGCGCGACCTCCTCGCCGAGCTCTCCCGGGAGCGCTCCGTGCGCGCCCTCGTCCTCGCGGGGGAGGGGCGCGGCTTCTGCTCCGGCGGTGACGTCGACGAGATCATCGGTGCCACCCTGGCCATGGACACCGCGCAGCTCCTGGACTTCAACCGGATGACCGGGCAGGTCGTCCGGGCCCTGCGGGAGTGCCCCTTCCCCGTCGTGGCCGCCCTCCACGGGGTCGCGGCGGGCGCCGGAGCCGTCCTGGCGCTGGCCGCCGACTTCCGGGTCGCCGACCCCTCGGCCCGTTTCGCCTTCCTTTTCACCCGGGTCGGCCTCTCCGGCGGCGACATGGGCGCGGCCTACCTGCTGCCCCGGGTCGTCGGCCTCGGCCACGCCACCCGGCTCCTGATGCTCGGCGACGCCGTCCGCGCCCCCGAGGCGGAGCGGATCGGCCTGATCAGCGAGCTGGCCGAGGAGGGAAAGGCCGACGAACGCGCCGCCGAGCTGGCCCGCCGCCTCGCCGACGGACCCGCCCTCGCGCTCGCCCAGACCAAGGCCCTGCTCACCGCCGAGCTGGACATGCCGCTCGCCGCCTCCGTCGAGCTGGACGCCAGCACCCAGGCCCTCCTGATGCACGGCGAGGACTACGCCGAGTTCCACGCCGCCTTCACCGAGAAGCGCCCCCCGAAGTGGCAGGGGCGGTAGCCGTGGCGGGCAGCGGCACGTCCGTCCGGCGCATCGCGGTCATCGGCGGCGGCCCCGGCGGGCTCTACGCAGCGTCCCTGCTCAAACGGCTCGACCCGGACCGCGAGATCACCGTCTTCGAGCGCAACGCCCCCGACGACACCTTCGGCTTCGGCGTCGTCCTCTCCGACGAGACCCTCGGCGGCATCGAGCACGCCGATCCCGAGGTCTACCGCGCCCTGAGCCGCGAGTTCGTCCGCTGGGACACCATCGACATCGTCCACCGCGGCCGCACCCACACCTCCGGCGGCCACGGCTTCGCCGCCCTCGGCCGCCGCCGGCTCCTGGAGGTTCTGCACGAGCGCTGCGCCGGCCTCGGTGTCGACCTCCGCTTCCGCACTCCGGCCCCGCCCGCCGCCGAACTCGCCGCCCACCACGACCTGGTCATCGCGGCCGACGGGGTGCACAGCGCCACCCGCGCGGCACACGCCGACGTGTTCGGCCCGAGCGTCACCGAACACCGCAACCGCTACATCTGGCTCGCCGCCGACTTCGCCCTCGACGCCTTCCGCTTCGAGATCGCCGAAACGCCTCACGGCGTCATGCAGTTGCACGGCTACCCGTACGCCGCCGACGCCTCCACCGTCATCGTGGAGATGCGCGAGGAGGTGTGGCGCTCCGCCGGGCTCGACACCTGCGACCCGGCCGAATCCGCCACCCGCTGCGCCAAGTTCTTCACCGAGGCCCTGGACGGCCGCCCCCTGCGCGGCAACCGTTCCTCCTGGCTCGCCTTCCGTACGGTCACCAACTCCCTCTGGTCCCAGGGCAACACCGTGCTCATCGGCGACGCGGCCCACACCGCCCACTTCTCCATCGGCTCCGGCACCAAGCTCGCCGTCGAGGACGCACTCGCACTCGCCGCCTGCATCGAGGAACAGCCCGACCTGCCCTCCGCGTTGACGGCGTACGAGGCCGAGCGCCGCCCGGTCGTCGCCTCGACCCAGCGTGCGGCGGCGGCCAGTCTCCGCTGGTTCGAGGAGCTGGCCCACTACGTCGACCAGCCGCCCCGGCGCTTCGCGTTCAACCTGCTCACCCGCAGCCGCCGGGTCACCCACGACAACCTCCGGCTGCGCGACGCCTCGTTCACCGCCGCCGTCGAGGAGGAGTTCGGCTGCCCGCCGGGCACCCCGCCGATGTTCACCCCCTACCGGCTGCGTGGCCTGGAGCTGCGCAACCGCGTCGTCGTCTCGCCCATGGACATGTACTCCGCCACCGACGGACTCCCCGGCGACTTCCACCTCGTCCACCTCGGGGCCCGCGCCCTCGGCGGCGCCGGACTGACCATGACCGAGATGGTCTGCGTCAGCCCCGAGGGCCGCATCACCCCCGGCTGCACGGGCCTGTGGAACGACGAACAGGCCCTGGCCTGGCGGCGGATCACCGACTTCGTCCACACCTCGGCCCCCGGCGCCGCCATCGGCGTCCAGCTCGGCCACTCCGGCCGCAAGGGCTCCACCAAGCTCATGTGGGAGGGCATCGACCAGCCCCTGGACAGCGGCAACTGGCCGCTGACCGCCGCCTCCCCCCTCCCGTACGCCCCCGGCGTCAGCCAGGTCCCGGCCGAGCTGGGCGAGGCCGGACTCGACGCCGTACGCGAGCAGTTCGTCACCGCCGCCCGGCGCGCCGCGAGCAGCGGCTTCGACCTCCTCGAACTGCACTGCGCCCACGGCTATCTGCTGTCCGGCTTCCTCTCCCCGCTCACCAACCACCGCACCGACGCCTACGGCGGATCCCTGGTCGGCCGCCTGCGCTTCCCCCTCGAAGTCTTCGACGCCGTGCGGGAGGTCTGGCCGCGGGAGAGGCCGATGACCGTGCGGATCTCCGCCACCGACTGGGCCGAGGGCGGCACCGACGCCGAGGGCGCCGTCACGATCGCCCGTGCCTTCGCGGAGCACGGGGCCGACGCCATCGACGTCTCCACCGGCCAGGTCGTGCCCGGGGAGCGTCCCGAGTACGGCCGCTCCTACCAGACCCCGTACGCCGACCGGATCCGCAACACCGTGGACGTCCCCGTCATCGCGGTCGGCGCGATCTCCTCGTGGGACGACGTCAACTCCCTGCTCCTGGCGGGCCGCGCCGACCTCTGCGCCCTGGCCCGCCCCCACCTGTACGACCCGCACTGGACCCTCCACGCCGCGGCCGAACAGGGCTACACGGGACCGGGCGCGCCCTGGCCCCTCCCGTACGCCGCGGGCAGCCGCACCCCGCCCACCGGCCGCACGGACGGGCCGAAGCCCCGGCTCACCCTGGGGTGACCAGGCACGCGTGGCAGAGGCACGGCGTGGGGTGCGGTGTGCGGTAGTGGGTGTCGCGGTACCCGGCGGCGAGCCGCTCCAGCAGTCCGGCCAGCTCTTCGGCCTCCTCCCGGGACCGCGGGCGCACCCCGATCGCTTCGGCCCGTCGCCGCAGGGCCGGCGCGTACGCCAACTTCGCCCGGAAGGTGTGCAGATGGCGCGAGCCCGTGTCCACGGTGATCCAACGACCGGTGCGGGCCCGCCCGATGGTGGTCACCTGCTCGTGCCCCATGCCCGGATAGGTGTCGACGACGTACACCTTCGCCCCGCCCCGGTACGACTTCGTCCCCGGCCGCAACTCCTGGCCGCCGTCCCCGTACCGCCGCCACCGCACCACGTTCGCCGCCACGAGCCACATCGGCTCCGCCCCCGAGGACTCGACCGTCACGTGTCCCTCCTCAACCGCACCCGGTCCGCCACCGGCTCATAGCCGATGCGCAGATACACGCCGTTGCTCGTCGGGTTGGCCAGGTCAGTGAAGAGCAGGACCTCCGCCGCGCCCTCCGCCAGGGCGGCCCGCGAGGACGCGGCCGTCACGGCGGCCCCGTACCCCCGGTCACGGAAATCCGGCGGGGTGTACACCAGCGTCACCCGCACCGTGCCCGCCGGCAGCCGGGTGCGCCCCGCCAGGGCCACCGGGGTGCCGCCGTTCTCCCAGAGGGTGAGCGACCCGCGTTCCGTGCCCTCGTCCACCAGCCACTCGGCCGAGGACCTGGACTGCCCGGTCGCGTCCGCGAACCCCCGCACCCAGGCCACCAGCAGCCCCCGGTCGGCCCGCGTCGCCGCCCTGGCCCGGCCCTCCGGCGCGGGGGAGGGCGGCCGCAGCGTGCCCAGCCGGTACAGCCGCTGCTCCTGCACGGTCCGGCAGCCCGGCAGCCGGGCGGCCAGCAGCGCCGCGATGTCCCGGTCCGCGTTGACCTCGTCCAGGTCGGGACCCGCGCCCAGCGCCTCCACCAGCGGCCCCACCGCCTCCGGGGCCACGGCGGTCAGCAGCGCGGCATGCGGCGGAGTGCGGACCAGGGTCCCGGCCACCGTCCCGTCCGCGCCGCGCCACCAGCCGAGGACCGGATCGCCGTCGCCGTACGTGTGCGCGCCCGAACGCCTCAGCCGCTCGGTGACGCTCAGCACCACCGTGTGCTCCACGGGCCGCGCGCCGAGCGACGGGCCGGCCGCGGCGAGGAACACGTCGACGTCATCGGTGAAGGTCCAGGTCATGCCTCATCGTGCCCGCGGGCGGAGCCTCGTGGCACCTCGATTTCCCCGCCGTGGGATCGCAACCGCCGCGGGCACGGGTGTCCGGCTCGCCCTCATCCGGCGACGGTGCCGCCGCCGTAAGACTCTCGTCATGAGGAAGCGATCGCCTTGAGACGGCCAGGTCCGGTTGGATGGGGGTCTGGAGCCGGCCGGGGAGGCCGGCGGTGGTGAGCGGAGGAGACGGGATGGGGCGGGTGCGCGGAACGCTGACGCGGCCGGTGGTCGCGGGGGCGCTGGTGGTGGCCGTGGCGCTGGTGGGCGTGGGGCTCTACTGGTTCCAGCCGTGGAAGCTGTGGCAGGACGACACCGTTCAGGAGGCCCTGCCCGGGGCGGCGGTCGCGGAGCCCGCGGAGAGCTCGACGGACGAACCGGCGACTCCGCAGGGGACTCCCGCTCCCGAACCGGCGGAGCCGGCGACCGTGGCCACCGGCGAGCTGATCAGCCACGAGCACGCCACGTCCGGCACGGTGAAGCTGCTGCGGCTCGGCGACGGCTCGCACGTCGTGAGGCTGGAGAACCTCGACACCAGCAACGGCCCGGATCTCCGGGTGTGGCTCACCGACGCACCGGTGAAGGAGGGCCGGGCCGGATGGTCCGTCTTCGACGACGGGCTGTACCAGAACCTCGGCAAGCTGAAGGGCAACAAGGGGTCCCACAACTACCGGCTGCCCGCCGATCTCGACCCGGCGGCCTTCACCAGCGTCAGCATCTGGTGCGACCGGTTCGACGTCTCCTTCGGCGCCGCCGAGCTGGCCCGCGTCTGACGGCCGGCGGGCTGGTCGGCCCCGTGCGCAGCCCTGCGCACGGGGCCGACACCGGCCCGCGCCGCCGCCTTTCGGGGCTGCCGCCGCGGGCCGCCCGCCGCGGTGGCGGCGAGGGCGCCGGTTCCGCGGGGACGGGCGCCGCGCGGAGGAGCGCCGCGCCCTCACCCCCGGACGAACAGCTCTCCGGCGTCCCGCAGCCGCTCGTGCAGTCGGCCGAACACCTCCGCCGACCGGCTGCCCGGCCAGTCGGCGGGCAGCAGCTCGGTGGGCAGACCCGGGTCCGCGTAGGGAAGTTGCCGCCAGGAGTCCAGCGCCAGCAGATAGTCCCGGTAGGCGGTCTGCGGGCGGGGCGGGCCGTCGGCCCCGGACGCCTCCCAGTCCCGCAGCACCGGCTCGTGCAGCTCCAGGAAGTCGTGGTGCAGCCGCGCCACCGTGTCCAGGTCCCACCACCGGGCGACCGCCTCGCGGGTGGCCGCGAAGCCCAGGTGCTCACCCCGGAACAGATCGACGTACGGGTCGAGTTCGAGCCGCTCCAGGGTGTGCCGGGTCTCCTCGTACAGCCCGCCGGGAGCGATCCACACTCCGGGCGCGGCCGTGCCGAAGCCGAGCCGGGCCAGCCGGGAGCGCAGCACATGGCGCTTGCTGCGTTCCGCCTCGGGCACGGAGAACACCGCGAGCACCCAGCCGTCGGCCAGGCTCGGCGCGGGGTGCCGGTAGATCCGCCGGTCCCCGTCGTCCAGCAGCTGCCGGGCGTCGGGCGACAGCGCGTAGCCCGCCGAGCCGTCGCCCGCCCGCGCGGCCACCAGCAGCCCGCGCCGCTTCAGCCGCGAGACGCACGAGCGGACGGAGGGTGCGTCGACGCCCACGGCGTGCAGCAGGCGGATCAGCTCGGACACCGCGAACGGCGCACCGTCCGCCGGACGGCCGTAGGCGCCGTAGAGCGTGATGATCAGGGAGCGGGGGGTGCGCAGCTCGGCCACGTGATCACTCTAGGGGGTGTCCTCCCGGAGCAGGAACCGCTGGAGTTTGCCGGTCGCGGTGCGGGGGAGCGAGCTGTGGAACACGAAGACGCGCGGGCACTTGTGCGGGGCCAGGCCGGCCTTCATATGGGCGCGCAGCGAGTCCGGCGTCTGCTCCGAGCCCTCGGTCAGCACCACGTGCGCCACCACGATCTCGCCGCGCAGTTCGTCCGGCCGGCCCACCACGGCGGCCTCGGCGACCTCCGGATGGCGCAGCAGGGCGTCCTCCACCTCGGGGCCCGCGATGTTGTAGCCGGAGGAGATGATCATGTCGTCGGCGCGGGCCACGTAGCGGAAGTAGCCGTCGGGTTCGCGGACGAAGGTGTCGCCGGTCAGATTCCAGCCGTGCCGGACGTACTCCGTCTGGCGCGGGTCGGCGAGATAGCGGCAGCCGACCGGGCCGCGTACGGCCAGCAGGCCCGGCTCGCCGTCCGGCAGCTCCTCCCCGTGCTCGTCCACCACCCGGGCCTGCCAGCCGGGCACGGGCACGCCCGTCGTCCCCGGCCGGATCGCGTCGTCGGCGGCGGAGATGAAGATGTGCAGCAGTTCGGTGGCCCCGATGCCGTTGATGATCCGCAGCCCGGTGGCCTCGTACCAGGCCCGCCAGGTCGCCTCCGGCAGGTTCTCCCCGGCCGACACGCAGCGGCGCAGCGCGGACAGGTCGTGGCCGTCCAGCTGGCCGAGCATCGTGCGGTAGGCCGTCGGCGCGGTGAACAGCACCGAGACCCGGTGCCGGACCAGCGCGGGCAGCAGATGCTGCGGGCCCGCCTGTTCCAGCAGCAGCGTCGAGGCCCCGGCCCGCAGCGGGAAGACCAGCAGCCCGCCCAGACCGAAGGTGAAGCCCAGGGGCGGACTGCCCGCGAACACGTCGTCGGGCGAGGGGCGCAGCACCTGGCGGGAGAAGGTGTCGGCGATGGCCAGGAGGTCCCGGTGCAGATGCATGCACCCCTTGGGGCGTCCGGTGGTTCCCGAGGTGAATGCGATGAGCGCGACCTCGTCGGCGGCCGTGTCCACAGCCCGGTACGGACCCGCCTTGGCCTCCGCCAGCCGGGTGAGGTCGCCGGGCCCGTCCCCGCCGAACAGGGTGATCCGCAGCCCGTCCACGTCCGCCTTCGCCAGGTCCTCCACGGAGCGGGCGTCGCACAGGGCGTGGCCGATGCGCGCGAGCGAGCAGATGGTGGCCAGTTCCGCGGCGCGCGCCTGGGCCAGGACGGTGACGGCGACCGCGCCCGCCTTCATGACGGCGAGCCAGCAGGCGGCCAGCCAGGGGGTGGTGGGCCCGCGCAGGAGCACCCGGTTGCCCGGCACCACCCCCAGGTCCTCCGTCAGGACGTGGGCGATGCGGTCCACGGTCTCCCGCAGTTCGCCGTAGCTCCAGACGCCGCCGTCGCCGGAGCGCAGGGCGGGACGGCCGGGGCCGTACTCCTCTACGGTGCGGTCCAGCAGCTCGTGCCCGCAGTTCAGCCGGTCGGGGTAACGCGGCGCGGGATCCTCCAGGAGGATTTCCGGCCACTGCTCCGGCGGTGGGAGGTGGTCGCGCGCGAAGGTGTCCCGGTGGGCGCCGGCGGTGCGCCCGGTCGGCTCGTGAGGCGCGCCGGGGACGCGTACGGACGCGTCTGCGGCGGCTGTGGGCGTGTTCGGCGAGGAATTCGGCTCCATGAAGGATCGCCCCCTTGTCGCCTCTGGAGCGTATCGTTTGGGTGACGGTAGTCAACGGTCCGCGATAAGCCATGGCGTGCGATGCGATGCGACGAGATGCCACCCGACGCGACGGGGCACGCGACACGACGCGACAAGAGAGGCGCCGCCATGACGGCATTCTCCCTCGAACCGGAACAGACCGCCTGGTGCGAGGAGCTCCGCACGCTCGCCGCACAGGAACTGCGCCCGCTGGCGGAGAAGGGGGAGCCCGGACGGGTCAACCGTCCCCTGCTGGCCGCCCTCGGCGAGCGGGGCCTCCTCGGCCGGATGCTGGGCTCCGGCGCGCTGGACCTGTGCCTGCTGCGGGAGTCGCTGGCCCGGGGCTGCACCGAGGCCGAGACCGCGCTCGCCCTCCAGGGCCTCGGCACCACCCCCGTCGTCCAGGCGGGCACCCCCGCCCACCGCGAACGCTGGCTCCCCGAGGTCCGGGCCGGGCGCGCCGTCGCCGCGTTCGCGCTGAGCGAGCCGGGCGCGGGCTCCGACGCCGCGGCCCTCGGCCTGACCGCCGAGCCCACCCCGGCGGGCTGGGCGCTGAGCGGCGAGAAGTGCTGGATCTCCAACGCCCCCGAGGCCGACTTCGCCGTGGTCTTCGCCCGGACCACCCCCGGCGCCGGGTCCCGGGGCATCACCGCGTTCCTCGTCCCGTCCGACCGCCCCGGGCTCACCGGCTCCGCCCTCGACATGCTCTCCCCGCACCCGATCGGCACCCTGGAGTTCGACGGCGTACCGGTCACCGCCGACGACGTCCTCGGCGAACCCGACCGCGGCTTCCGGGTCGCCATGAACACCCTCAACCTCTTCCGGCCCAGCGTCGGGGCCTTCGCCGTCGGGATGGCCCGCGCCGCCCTCGACGCGACCCTGGACCACACCGCCCACCGCACCGCCTTCGGCGGCCCGCTGAGCGACCTCCAGGCCGTCTCGCACCAGGTCGCGGAGATGGCCACCCGCACCGAGGCCGCCCGGCTGCTGGTGTACGCGGCGGCAGCGGCGTACGACGCGGGGGAGGGCGGGGTGCCGCGCCGCGCCGCGATGGCCAAGCTGTACGCCACCGAGACCGCCCAGTACGTCGTCGACGCCGCCGTCCAGCTGCACGGCGCCCGCGCCCTGCGCCGGGGCCATCTCCTCGAACACCTCTACCGCGAGGTCCGCGCGCCGCGCATCTACGAGGGCGCGAGCGAGGTGCAGCGCACCATCATCGCCAAGGAGCTGTACGCGCACGCCGCCGAGCGCCCCGAACCGTCCCCCGCCCCGGGGGTCGCCGTTCCGCCGTCCTCCGTTCCGTCGTCCCCCGCTCCGGAATCCGCCGTCCCGTCGCCCCCTTCCCTCTCGTCCCCCGTTCCGTCGACCCCCGACCCGGAATCCGCCGCCCGGCAGTCGTCCGAGCCCTCGTTCCAGGAGCCGCCCGCATGAGTCCGTCCCACCGGATCAACCCGGCCGAACTCTCCCCGCCCACCGGTTTCAGCCATGCGGTCGTCGCGACCGGCGGGCACCTGGTCTTCCTCGCCGGGCAGACCGCCCTCGACCCGGAGGGCAAGGTCGTCGGGGCCACCCTGCCCGAGCAGTTCACGCTCGCGCTCGGCAATCTGCTCACCGCTCTCCACGCGGCCGGCGGCGCCCCCGCCGACCTCGCCCGGGTCACCGTCTACGCCACGGACGTGGACGACTACCGCTCCCACTCCGCCGAGCTGGGCCGGATCTGGCGCAGGCTCGCGGGGCGCGACTACCCGGCCATGGCCGTCATCGGGGTCGCCCGGCTCTGGGACGAACAGGCGATGGTCGAGATCGACGGGGTCGCGGTTCTCCCGTGAGGCCCCGGCCCACCCTCCCCTCACGCTCCGGCGCCCGCCCCGGAAGGTCGCGGCTCTGCGGACGGACCGCGGCCGCCGAGTAGCGGAGGCGGGGCGCCGGAGCGAGGCTGAAGGGGTCCGGATGCCGAGCCGACCAGGGAGAGTCAGCGGTGACCAGCCAGCCGCCCCCACGCCCCGCCGCCAAGTCCTACGACGGCGAGGGCATCGTCGTCGGCTTCGACTCCCACCGCTGCCTGCACGCCGCCGAATGCGTCCGCAGACTCCCGGCCGTCTTCGACGTCGGCCGCCGCCCCTGGGCCCAGCCCGACAACGCCCCCGCCGACGAGGTCGCGGAGGTCATCCGCCGCTGCCCGAGCGGCGCCCTCCAGTACCGCCGCACCGACGGCATGCCCGACGAGGTCCCGGACGTCCCCACCCACGTGTCGCTCCACGCCGACGGCGTCCTGCACCTGCGGGGGGACCTCGAAGTCGCCACCCCGTCCGGCCCCCGCCGCGAGACCCGGGTGATGCTCTGCGGCTGCGGCGCCACCGCCGCCACACCGTACTGCGACCACAGCGGGCCCTGCGCCGGGCACGGATGAGAGCGGCGGCGCCACCCCTCGCGCGCCGGGCCTGAGCGAGGCGGCCCCGCGCGCGGCGGGCCGAGCCTGAACACGGTGCTCCGAGCCCGAGCGCCGCGCGCCGAGCCCGAGCGCCGCGCGCCGAGCCCCGAACGCAGCGGGCCGGACCGTGCGCGGCGCGCCGGTCGGGTGAATGGCTTCCGGGGATATATCTGTATTTAGTGCTCTTGATGCCGGATGTCCCACAGCTCGACCCGGACCCCCCGCTGTGATCGCGCTCATCGTCGCCCACTTCGCGCTGGCGGCCTGCGCGGGCCCGCTGATGCACCGGCTCGGCAGGGCGGGCTTCGTCGTGCTGGCGCTTCCCCCGGTGGCCGCCACCGTCTGGGCGTTCACCCGCTGGAACACCGCCGCGTCCGGCGGCGCGGACACCTGGACCTGGGAGTGGATCCCCGACTACGGGGTCACCCTCGATCTGCGGCTGGACGCGCTGGCGGAGCTGATGGTGCTGCTCGCCGCCGGGGTCGGGGCGCTCGTCCTGCTCTACTGCGCCTCCTACTTCACCGACGACACCCCGCTACTGGGCCGGTTCGCCGGGAACCTCCTCGCCTTCGCCGGGGCGATGCTCGCCCTCGTCCTCGCCGACGACCTGATCACGCTCTATGTGTTCTGGGAGCTGACCACGGTCTTCTCCTACCTGCTGATCGGCCACGGCAGCGAACACCGCCACAGCCGCCGCTCCGCCCTCCAGGCGCTCGTCGTCACCACGCTCGGCGGCCTCGCCATGCTCGTCGGCTTCCTGATCCTCGGTCAGGCCGCGGGCACCTACCGGATCTCCGCGATCGTCGCCGACCCGCCCGAGACGACCCTCGCCGTGTCCGTCGCCGTGGTCCTCGTCCTGTGCGGGGCCCTCTCGAAGTCCGCCATCTGGCCGTTCTCCATGTGGCTGCCGAACGCCATGGCCGCGCCGACCCCCGTCAGCGCCTATCTGCACGCCGCCGCGATGGTCAAGGCCGGCGTCTACCTGGTCGCCCGGCTCGCCCCGGCCTTCGCCGACGTCCCCGTCTGGAAACCCGTCGTCCTCGTCCTCGGCGGCGCGACCATGCTCCTGGGCGGCTGGCGGGCGCTGCGCCTGAACGACCTCAAGCTCGTCCTCGCCTACGGGACCGTCAGCCAGCTCGGCTTCCTCACCCTGCTCGCCGGGACCGGCAACCGCGACGCCGCGCTCGCCGCCGTCGCGATGATCCTCGCCCATGCCCTCTTCAAAGCCCCGCTGTTCCTCGTCACCGGCATCATCGACCAGGCGACCGGCACGCGTGACCTGCGAAAACTCTCCGGCCTCGGGCGTTCGGCACCGTACGTCGCGGGGGTCGCGGGGCTGTCCGCCGCCTCGATGGCCGCCCTGCCGCCACTGCTGGGATTCGCCACGAAGGAGGCCGCGTTCGAGGCGCTGCTGCACGGTTCGGCCGCCGAGCGGTGGGCCCTGGCCGTCGTCGTCGCGGGCTCCGCGCTGACCACGGCGTACACCCTGCGGTTCGTCTGGGGCGCGTTCGCCCGCAAGCGCGGCGTCCCCGACACCCCCGTCCACCGGACCGGGTGGGCCTTCCTCGCCCCGCCCGCCCTGCTCGCCGCACTCGGCCTGGTCCTCGGCCCCGGTGCCGACTGGACGGACCGGCTGCTGGGCGCGTACGCCGACACGTTCCCGGCCGAGCCGGACCCGTACCACCTCGCCCTCTGGCACGGGTTCGGGACCGCGCTGCTCCTGTCGGCCGTCGCCTGGGCCGCGGGCACCGTGCTCTTCCTCGGTCGTACCCGGGTCGCCCGGATCTCCCGGCGGATCGCCTGGCCCACCGCCGACAGCGTCTTCGGCCATCTGCTGCTCGGGCAGGAACGTCTCGCCCTCCAGGTCACCGGCTTCATCCAGCGCGGCTCCCTCTCCGTCTATCTCGCCACCACGCTGCTCGTCATGCTCGGCGGGCAGCTCGCCGTCCTCGTGGTCGACACCCCCTGGGACGGAGCCGTGCACCCCCGGCTCTGGGACAACCCGCTCCAGGGCGCCGTCGCCGCCCTCACCTGCGCCGCCGCCCTGCTCTGCCTCACGGTCCGGCGGCGCATGAAGGGCGTCGTCCTGGCCGGACTCACCGGCTACGGAACCGCGCTGCTCTTCGTCGTCCAGGGAGCACCCGACCTGGCGCTCACCCAGTTCTGCATGGAGACCGTCGCGATGATCGTCTTCGTGCTGGTGCTCCGCCGGATGCCCGTCCACTTCCAGGAGACCGTGAGCACCTGGCGGCGGGCCGCCCGTATCCCCGTGGCGCTCGCGGCGGCCGCGACCGTCGGCGTCGGGATGTGGGTCGCCGCCGCCGCGCGCACCGCCGAACCCGCCGGCACCGCCATGGTCCAGGAAGTCGCCGATCACGGCCTCAAGGACGTCGTGGCGACCATCCTCGTCGACCTGCGGGCCTGGGACACGATGGGGGAGTCCGCCGTGCTCGCCGCCGCCGCGATCGGCGTCACCAGCCTCATCTACCTGCACCGCCGCAGCGAAGGCTCCATGGCCCAGGAGGAGTTGCAGGGCCGCACCGCCTGGTCCCTGACCGCCCACCACTCCTCCCGGCTGCCGCGGGGTGACGACGCGGCCCCCGAGCGCGGCTGGCTGGCCGCCGGGGCCACCCTCGCCCCCGAACACCGCTCGGTCGTCTTCGAGGTGGTGGCCCGGCTGCTGTTCCACCCGATCCTGGTGCTCTCGGTCTACCTGCTGTTCTGCGCCGAGTCGCTGCCCGGCGGCGGATTCGTGGCCGGGCTCGTCGCCGGGGTCGCCCTGATCACCCGCTACCTCGCGGGCGGCCGGTTCGAACTCGCCGAGGCGGCCCCCCTGCAACCCGGTCTCTTCACCGGCCTCGGACTCTTCGTCTCCACCGGGGTGGCCCTCCTCGGTCTCGGCGAGGGAACCGTCCTGCACGCCTTCACGTACTACGGACACCTGCCGGTCTTCGGCGACTACCACCTGAGCACCTCGGTCCTCTTCGACTTCGGCGTCTACCTGCTGGTCCTCGGCGTCGTCCTGGACATCGTGCGGGCCCTCGGCGCCAAGGTGGACAGGCAGATCGAACGGGCCGCGGGCGCCCTCACCCCCGACGGCGGACCCGAAGCGGGAGGGCCCCTGAGATGATCGTCAGCGCCTCGCTCATCGCCACCGCCGTCGTCCTCTGCGCCGTCGGCGGCATCCTCATGCTCACCCGTCCGCTCACCCGGATCCTGCTCGGCGCCGTCATCCTCGGCAACGGCATCAACCTGCTGGTGCTCTCCTCGACCGGCCGGGCCGGTGCCGCACCCCTGCTGTACGGGGTGTCCCTGAGCCGGATCACCGACCCGCTGCCCCAGGCGATCGCCCTGACCGCCATCGTCATCACCCTGGCCACCACCGCGTTCCTGCTGGCCATGGCCTACCGCAGCCACCAGATCACCGGCACCGACGAGGTCCACGACGACCTGGAGGACCGGCGCATCGTCCTGCGCGCCGAAGTGCTCTCCGAGCGCGCCCAGTTGCGCGAGGAGTTCCGCTCGGGCGCCGAACCCACCGCCGAGGAGCGCGAACGCTACCGCGAGGAGCGCCGCCGGCTCCGCGACCGCCTCCGCGCCGACCGGGCCCGCCAGGCCCGGGGCCGCGACGCCTCCGGCAACCTCTGGAACGACGTGCTGGGCGCGGACCCGGAGGACTACGCCCGCGACGGCGACACCAAGGCGGACGACCGCTACCCCCGTGACCGAGGAGCCGACGGATGAACGCGCTCGTCCCGCTGCCGGTGCTGCTGCCCCTGTGCGCCACCGGACTCAGCCTCGCCTTCGGCACCCGGCTGGGGCGCTTCCAGCGCTTCATCAGCGTCGCCGTGCTCACCGCCGTCACCGCGCTCTCGGCGGTCCTCATGGTCGCCGCAGACCGGCAGGGCCCGCTCTCCGTCCACCTCGGCGACTTCGCCCCGCCGCTCGGCATCACCCTGGTCGCCGACCGGCTCTCCGGGCTGATGCTCACGGTCTCCTCGGCCGTCACCCTCTGCGTGCTCGTCTACTCCCTCGGCCAGGGCATGACCGACCGGGACAAGGAGACCCCGCTCGCCGTCTTCCACCCCGCCTATCTGATCCTCGTGGCCGGGGTCTCCTGCACCTTCCTCGCGGGCGACCTCGTCAACCTCTACGTCGGCTTCGAGATCATGCTGGTCGCCAGCTTCGTCCTGCTCACCCTCGGCGGCACCGGACCCCGCATGCGGGCCGGCTCCACCTACGTGATCATCTCGCTGTTCTCCTCGATGCTCTTCCTCACCGCCATCGCCATGACCTACGCGGCCACCGGCACCGCGAACTTCGCCCAGCTCGCCGGGCGGCTGGCCGAACTCCCCGTCGGCGTACAGACCCTGATCCAGGCCCTGCTGCTGACCGTCTTCGCCATCAAGGCCGCCGTCTTCCCGCTCGCCGCCTGGCTCCCCGACTCCTACCCCACCGCCCCGGCCCCCGTGACCGCCGTCTTCGCCGGACTCCTCACCAAGGTCGGCGTCTACTGCATGCTGCGCACCGAGACCCTGCTCTTCCCCGGCAACCGCATCGGCGACCTCCTGATGGCCATCGCGCTCGCCTCCATGGTCATCGGCATCCTCGGCGCGGTCGCCCAGACCGACCTCAAGCGGCTGCTCTCCTTCACGCTGATCAGCCACATCGGCTACATGGTCTTCGGGATCGGACTCGCCACCCGCGAGGCGTACGGCGGGGCCATCGTGTACGTCGCCCACCACATCACCGTCCAGACGACGCTGTTCCTCGTCACCGGGCTCATCGAACGCCGCGGCGGCACCACGGAGCTGACCCGGCTCGGCGGTCTGGCCAGGGCCGCGCCGATGCTCGCCGCGCTGTTCTTCGTGCCCGCGATGAACCTCGCAGGGATCCCCCCGCTCTCGGGCTTCATCGGCAAGCTCGGGCTGATGCGCGCGGGCGTCGCCGACGGCGGCGCCTGGGCCTGGGTGCTGGTCGCCGGATCGGCGGCCACCAGCCTGCTCACGCTGTACGTGGTCGCCAAGGTCTGGAACCTCGCCTTCTGGCGCGCCGCCCCGCCCGGCCAGGCCGCCGCGGGCACCGTCCTGGAGTCCGGAGACGTCAGCGACGACGACAGCGACCCGGGCCCGGACGGCGTGTTCGGGACCGGTGACGAGGGCATCGGAACCATGCCCCCGCCCGCCGGACGCGCCTCCGCGGCGACCCTGCACGAGCGGGCCGTCACCACCACCAGCCGACTGCCCCACCCCATGGTCGCGGCCACCGCGGCCACCATCGCGCTCGGGCTCGCCTTCACCGTGTTCGCCGACCCGCTCACCGCCTACACCGACCGCACGGCCGCCGAACTCCTCGAACGGGCCCCCTACGTCCAGGAGGTGCTGGGCCGGTGAAACGCGTTCTGGGCCTCTCCTTCCGCAACGCCGATCTGCCGCCCCTGAGCTTCGAGTTCGGCACCCGGCGGCGGCGGGTCCTCGATCTTCCGCTGATCGTCTGGCTCACCGTCATCTGGGTGCTGCTGTGGTCCACCCTCACCTGGGCCAACGTTCTCACCGGCCTGGTCGTCTCGGTCGCCGTCTGTATCGCCTTCCCGCTGCCCCGGGTCGATCTCGGACTGCGTCTCCACCCCTGGGGCATCGTGTGCCTGGCGGGCTACCTCTTCCACGACATGTACACCTCGGGGGTGAAGGTCACCCGGCAGACCTTCTCCGGGCTGCCGCACCGGGCGGCCGTCATCGGCGTCCCCCTGCGCTGCCGCAGCGACCTGATGCTCGCCGCCACCGCCGTCGCCGTCTCCAACGTCCCCGGCGGCTCCATCATCGAGGTGCGCCGGGCGACGGCCACTCTCTTCCTGCACGTCCTGGACGCCGACCGGCCCGAAGAGCTCGAAGCCGCCCGCCGCAAGGTGTGGCGGATGGAGGAGCTGACCGTACGGGCCTTCGGCACCCGTGACGAGATCGCCCGGGTCGCCGAACCCCCGCCACCGCCCCAGCTCGCCGCCGGGAGGCCCGCACCGTGACCGCACCCGAACGGGTCGACCAGGCCCTGCTCACCAGCGCCGTCGTCCTGGTACTCATCGCCGGGGGACTGCTGCTCGCCCGGATCTGGCGTGGCCCCTCCATGCTGGACCGGGCGATCTCGCTGGATGTCTGCGCCGCCCTGATCATCGCCGGTCTGGCCGCCAAGTCGGCCTTCGCCCGTGACTCGTTCTACTTCCCGATCATGCTGGTGCTGGCCTTCCTCGGCTTCACCGGCTCGGTGGGGATCGCCCGGTTCATCGCCGTGCGCGACCGGCCCCGCGACCCGGCCGGCTCCCCTCCGCACTCCGACGACGCCCGGGAGGGCCCGCGGTGAACCTCTGGCTCCAGATCGTCGACACGGCCGGCGCCGTCCTGCTCCTGACCGGCGCCGCGACCTGCCTGCTCGGAGTGATCGGCATGCTCCGGCTGCCCGACGTCCTCTCCCGCAGCCACTCCGCCACCAAGCCGCAGACCCTCGGCATGATCCTGGTGCTGGCCGGGGTCGCGCTGCGGCTGCGCAGCGGCATGGACCTGGCGACCCTCGGCCTCATCGCCTTCTTCCAGATGCTCACCGGTCCGGTCGCCTCGCACCTGGTGGCCCGCTCCGCGTACCGCACCGGCCAGGTCGACCACAGCGAGCTGCTCTTCGACGAGCTCGACGAGCAGCTCACCGACGGGAAGTGAGCGGCTTCTCACAGCCCGCCCCCGCCAAACACCCCACGGCCCCGGGCCCGCGTGCCATGATGCGGGCACTGCCGGACGCTGGGGGGCGTATGGGAAGCACGGGCACCGTGCTGCGCGAACTGCGCGGCGCACAGAAGAGCGCCAAGGGCGTCTCGCTCTACTCGCGGTACGTGAACCGGCCCGCCGGCCGCGTGCTCGCGGCCGGGTCCTATCGGGCTGGACTGACACCCAATCACGTCACGCTGATCAGCGCGCTGTTCACCTACGGCGCGCTGGCGGCCGTCGCGCTCGCCGAACCGTCCTGGACCCTCGCCGTCCTGGTCTGGGCGGCCCTCGCGATCGGGTTCGCCTTCGACTCCGCCGACGGGCAGCTCGCCCGGCTCACCGGCCGGGGCGGGCCCGACGGGGAATGGCTGGACCATGTCGTGGACTGCGGCAAGCTGGTGCTCGTCCACACCGCGGTCCTGATCTCCTTCTACCGCTTCGGTGAACTGCCTGCGGATGCCTGGCTGTTGCTTCCGCTCGGCTTCCAGCTGGCCGCCGTGGTCACCTTCTGTGCGGGGTTGCTGCGCGAACACCTCGGCAAGGCGGCGGCGAGCGCCCGGGGCCCGTCCTGGGCGACGACACCGGCGGCGCCCGTCTCCCGGGTGCGGGCCGTCGCCCTGCTGCCCGCCGACTACGGGGTGTTCTGCCTGGTCTTCCTGCTGCTCGGCGCACCCGGCGCCTTCCGCGCCGGGTACGCCGCGCTCGCAGTCGTGCACACGCTCTTCCTGGCGGCCTTCCTCGCCAAGTGGTTCAGGGAGCTGAGAGCGCTCCGGGCCGGCTGACGAGGACG
This sequence comes from Streptomyces sp. YPW6, assembly GCF_018866325.1. Classification (NCBI taxonomy): domain Bacteria; kingdom Bacillati; phylum Actinomycetota; class Actinomycetes; order Kitasatosporales; family Streptomycetaceae; genus Streptomyces; species Streptomyces sp. YPW6. Next base: position 1,321,202 of record NZ_CP076457.1, on the reverse strand, counting down.
TCCAGCGCCCGGCGCAGCTGGGTGCTGGACGTGTGCACGGTGTACGGGAAGTAGACGACCTCCACGCCCACTTCGGCGAAGTCGCGCTCCAGCTTCAGCCCCTTCTCGGTGCCCCGCCAGTCGTCCCCCTTGAAGATCACGTCGAACCGGACCTGCTGCCAGGTCTCGACCTTGTCCGGCACGGTCTCCACGAACGCGGCGTCCACGAAGCGCACGCTGCGGACGATCTCCAGGCGTTCGCGGAGCGGGATCACCGGCGTATGGCCCTTGGCCAGCGCGGCCATCTCGTCCGACACGACCCCCGCGACCAGGTAGTCGCACTGACTGCGGGCATGCCGCAGAATGTTGAGGTGCCCGACGTGGAACAGGTCGTACACCCCGGGTGCGTAACCCACCCTGTGCTGCACCATCCGTATCTCTCCCCCCACGGTGAACGTGATCCGGTGATGTGCCAACGACCTTACTGTGAAGAACACTTGTGCAGGCCGTGAACGGATAAGCTCGGCGCGGGCTGTTCCTCGCCGGGAACAGCGGCTGCCGTGGGGGGAAGGCGATCGTCCGATGTCCGAAGCTGCAAGGCCCGGCCCGCTCCGGGGCCGCCGACTTCTGCTGGTCTCGACCAACTACGCGCCGGAACTCACCGGCATAGGCCCCTACGCCACCCAACTGGCCGAGCACTGGGCCGCGTCCGGCGCCCGTGTCCGGGCGCTCACCGGCATGCCGCACTACCCCTCCTGGCGACTGGAGGAGAGCTACCGGGGCGTGTGGCGGACGGTGGAGATACGCGGCGGCGTCGGCGTCCACCGCCGCCGCCACTATGTGCCGCCCCGTCAGACTGCTGTGAAACGCGCAGCGTTCGAAGCCAGCATTCTCGCCACCGGGCTGATCGCACCGCCGCCCGGCCGCCCCGACGTCGTGATCTCCCAGATGCCCAGCCTCGCCGGCGGGGTCATCGGGGCCCGCCTCGCCCGGCGCCACCGCGTGCCCTACCTCCCCGTCGTCCAGGACCTGATGGGCGCCGCCGCCGCGCAGAGCGGCATCCGGGGCGGGGGCAGGGCCGCCGCGGCCGCCGCGGCCGCCGAACGGTACGCCCTGCGCGGAGCGGCCCTCGTCGGCGTCATCCACGAGAGCTTCGTCCCCGGGGTCCAGGCCCTCGGCGTCGACCCCGGCCGCATCCGGGTCGTCCCCAACTGGACCCATGTGCAGGGCCCCACCGGAGACCGGGCCGCCACCCGGGCCAGGCTCGGCTGGCCCGACGGCGTCCCGGTGATCCTGCACTCCGGCAACATGGGCCTCAAGCAGGGCCTGGAGGTCCTGGTGGACACCGCCCGCCTCGCCCCCGGCGTCCGCGTCGTCCTGATGGGCGACGGCAACCAGCGCGACGCCCTGCGCGCCCGTGCCGAGGGGCTCGCCAACGTGGAGTTCCTGGAGCCCGCGGGGGCCGACGAGTTCACCGACGTGCTGGCCGCCGCCGACGTGCTCGCGGTGACCCAGCGCGCCTCGGTCCTCGACATGAGCGTCCCCTCCAAGCTCACCTCCTACTTCACCTCCGGCCGCCCCGTGATCGCCTCCGTCGCCGACGAGGGCGGCACCGCCGACGAGGTCCGCCGTTCCGGCGCCGGAGTCCTCGTCGCCCCCGAGGACCCGGCCGCCCTGCGGGACGCCGTACAGAAGCTCGCCGCCGACCCGCCCGCCGCCGACGCCCTCGGGGCCGAGGGGCCGCGGTACGTCGCACGCCGGCTGAGCCGGGAGGCGGGGCTCGCCCGCTTCGACGACCTGCTCGCCGAGGTCCTGCGGGACGGACAGGACAGTGGCCGCCGATGACACCTGCGAACCGGGTCCTGGACGACCACGACGAGCCCGCGCTCCTGCGCGACCAGTTCCGTCAACTCCTGCGCTACCGGGCCCTGCTGGCCGTCGGCGTCGTCGTCGGACTGCTCGGCGGCGCCTACCTCGCCCTCGGCGGCGAGAAGACGTACTCCGCGACCGGCGAGGTCCAGGTCCGCTCCGCCATCGCCGACCCCTTCGCCGCGGGAGCCACCGCGGACAAGGGCATCAACATCGGCTCCGAGCGCCAGACCGCCGCCGGCGACACCGTCGGCACCCTGGCCGCGGGCACCCTGCTCAAGCAGGGCGACGACGTCACCGCCCGCGAACTGCTCGCCGGACTCCAGGTCACCAACCCGCCCAACACCCTCATCCTCCGCTTCGCCTACACCGGCGCCACCCCCGAGCAGTCCCGGGTCCGCGCCGAAGCCCTCGCAGGCGCCTATCTGGCCCACCGCAAGGCGCGCACCGAGGAGAGCATCGAGAACATGGCGGACGGCTACCGCGCCCAGCTGAAGCCGCTGGAGGAGAAGCGCGATCTGCTGGAGAGGCAGATCGGTGCGGGCGCGGCCGACGACGTCACCAGCGCCCGCGCCAACATCATCGTCGCCATCTCGGAGCTGACCCGGAAGATCTCCGAGCTGAAGGCCCTGGACACCACCCCCGGCTACCTCAACAAGAAGCCGGTCGCCCCGACCTCGCCCACCGGCGCGGGCCTGCCCCTGCTGCTCGGCCTCGGCGGTGTCGTCGGCCTGGCACTGGGGCTGCTGCTGTCCTGGGTACGGCTCGTCTTCGACCCCGCCGTACGCTCCGACCGCGAACTGGTCCGCTCGCTGGGCGCGCCGCTGCTGGGCACCCTGCCCCGGGAACGCTCCGCCGGGGGCGGGCTGCTCGCCATCGGCCGCACCGGCTCCCGGCTCGCCGAGGAGTACCGCGCGGTCGCCTTCCGGCTCGCCTACGACCCCGCGTTCGCCGCGAGCCGCCGCCTGCTGGTCACCGCCCCGCGCGGGGACAACGCGGAGGGCGCCGCCGCTGCCGCCAACCTCGCCGCCGCCTTCGCCGAGATGGGCCGGGACGTGCTGCTCGTCGAGGCCGACCTGCGCACCCCGGCCCTCGCCCGCGAGCTGGGCTCCGCCGCCCACGAGTCGCGTTCGCCGCGCTGGGCCGCCGACGAGGGCGACGGCAGCTGGCCCACCGGCACCCGCTCGGGCGTGGACGTCCCCGGCTCCGGGGCCTTCACCCTGATCCCCGGCACCGTCGTGGACAACGTCCCGCGCGCCCTCACCTCCCCGCCCGTCGGCCGCATCGTCGGCGAGGCCGACAGCCCGGGAACGGTCGTCATCGTGCTCGCCCCGCCCGTCCTCGCCTACGCCGACGCGGTCGCCCTCGTCGACCGGGTCACCGGCGTCATGATCGTGTGCGATCCGCGCGAGGTGCACCGCAGCGACCTGGAGCGCATCCGCGAGATCATCAGCGCCTCCGGCGGCTCCGTTCTCGGGGCCCTGCTCCACCCGCCCCGGGGCCGGCTGCGCCGCGCCGACCGCCGCCCGAAGTCCGCCCGCCGCCGCTCCGGAGGCTCCGGACCCACCGCCCCCACCCCCGGGCCGGACACGCCCGAGACCGCCAAAGACCCCACCGAGACCCTCGGCCTGCGCTCCCTGACCCTGCCGGCGTCCCGCCGGTGAGAGCCCGCACCGCCGTCCTCTGCTCGGTCGCGGACCAGGGCGTGGCGGCGCTCACCAACATCCTGGTGCTGGTGGCCGCCGCCCGGCTCTCCACCCTCGCCGACTTCGCCCGCTTCTCCGCGGTCTACCTGGTCTTCACGGTGCTGCTCGGCGTCTCGGGGGCGTACACCGGGCAGCCTCTGGTCCTCCGGCGCGGCGCGGGGGAGGAGACCCGGGGCGCCTGCCGGTCCGCCGTGGCCTTCACGGTGCTCGCCGCCACCGTGCTGGGGGCCGCGACGGCCGTCGTGTGCGCCCTCCTTGCGGGCGACACCGCCCGTGCCCTGCTGATGCTGGGCCTCGTCCTGCCGGTGGTGCTGGGACAGGACGCCGTCCGGTACGCCTTCTCCACCCTTCAGCAGCCCCATCTCGCGCTGTTCTCGGACCTGTTGCGGCTGGGCAGTGTGCTCGGAGCCCTCTCCGTACAGGACTACGGGGCGTCTCCGGCCCGGCTGATCGCCGTCTGGGGCCTGTCCGCCCTGCCCGCGTTCCTGCTCTCCGCCGCGCTGCTCCACCGCGCCACCGCCGGGGCCCCGCTGCGACTGCGCCCGATGCTGCGGCGAGGTCACCTCGGACAGCGCTTCACCGTGGAGTTCGGCGTCGGCAACGCGACCGGCCAGCTGGCCGTGCTCGGACTCGGCGCGGTCGGCAACCCCCTCCTGGTCGGCGCGCTGCGGGGGGCGACCACCCTGTTCGGGCCGCTCAACGTGCTGTTCACCTCCGCCACGTCCTTCGGCCCGCCGATCCTCGGCCGCATCGGCGACGAACGCCGCCGGATCCGGGCCACCGCCGCGCTCGCCGCCGTCCTCGCGGGGACGGCCGCCCTCTGGGCCACCGCGCTCGCCCTGCTGCCCGACACCGCCGGACGCCGTCTCCTGGGCGACACCTGGCCGGTGGCCGCGGCCCTGCTCCCGGCGACCGGCAGCCAGTACGCGGCGATGGCCGTGGGCACCTGCGGTCTGCTCGCCCTGCGCATGCTCGACCCGCGCACCACGCTCGCCATCCAGGTCGTCTTCTCGCTCACCGCCGTGGCGTTCCTCGCGGGCGGCTACGTCGTCGGGGGCGTCCCGGGCGCGGCCTGGGGGCTGTTCCTGGGCTCGCTCGGCAAGGCCACCGCCACCTGGATCAGAGTGGCCCGGCTGCGTCGCCGCCCCCCGGCCCGGGGCAAGGACGTCAGCGCCGACGTCCTGCCCGCCGCTCCCTGAACGTCGCGATCGCGGCCAGACACAGCGCGGCGATGGCCAGCTTCCCCGCGGCCTGCAGGAGCGGACCGCGCAGCAGGATGAAGGTGTAGCCGGCGATCAGCGGCGCGGCGATGGCCAGCACGCTCCCCGGCCCCGGCCCCGCCCGGGTCACGGCCAGGGCGTAGCGGCGGTCGGTGCGGGCCGACACGTAGCCGATCAGCGCCATCCCGCCGGCCGTACCGGCCGCACCGAGGTCGACCCAGAACTCCGTCCACAGCGGGGCCGAGAGGTTGGTCATCCGCAGCCCCATCCACTGCCCGACCCGGACCCCCGTGTCCTCCGGCTTCCCGCTCCACACCGCACGCGGCACGAAGAACAGCGCGGAACCGGCCAGTTGACGGCCGTAGGTGTGGCCCCGGGTGTCGACCCACGAGATGGTGTTGGCGAACATCACCATCTGGTCGTAGTCCTTGGTCACCAGCGGATCGAAGACCGAGGCCGACTGCACGGACCGCTGGCTCCCCTCCTCGTAACGGAACCTGTCCGCGTACGGGAAGAGCACCAGCGCCCCCACCACGCCCGCCGTCAGCACCGTCCGGTAGACCGCGGCGCTGCTGGGGAACGCGGCGAACACGAACGCCACCACCACCGTCAGGAACCAGTAACGGGCGTTGGAGACAGGGTTGTTCACCAGCAGGTTCAGTGCCACCAGCGCCACCCACACCAGCACCGTCGACGGCCGGCGGCGGGCCCGGTGGGAGGTGGCCAGGCGGCGGGTGTAGAAGAGCAGCGCCAGCAGCGCCGGGACCTGTCCGAAGCCCTTGAGGAACGCCGAGCCCACATGGGACCCCTCGGTCACCACCCCGCTCGCCGCGACGGTCTCGTTGATCTCCTGCCGGCTGGCGAAGAAGACCGCGGGTCCGCCCAGCTTCAGCACGTAGAAGGCGCTCGCCGTGAACGCCAGCAGCACCAGCAGCCGCAGCCGCAGCGGATGAGCGACCGCCGGCCCGCTGCCCGCACCCCGCGCGGAGGGCGTACGGCGGCGCAGCGGGCGCCGGGAGGCCAGCAGCGCCCCCAGGTCGTAGGCGGCGCACCCCACCAGCACCATCGCGACGGCCGTGACCAGGTCCTGGCGCGGCCCCACCATCGGCGTCGGCGTCTGCCCGATGACCACCTGGGCGAACGGCGCCACACCCATCGCGATGTACACGAACATCCAGAAGACGCCCTGCAGCAGCCGACGCCGGGTGGAGAGGATCATCGTCGAGAGCCGGGCCCCCGCGTAGCAGGTCAGCACCAGCTGGAGCCAGTACGCGGTGTCCCGGACCCCGCTGCCGGGCTGGGCGGCGATCACCGCGGGCAGGAAGCAGACCAGGCCCAGGATGAGCGGTACGGACAGCGCCCGGGACAGCATCGACCAGGCGATCGGACGCTCCTGGGGGCCATCGGGAACCCCGGGACCCCGGCCGACAGCCGTGGGAGGGTCCTGCGGCTGCGCCGACGTGTGCACCGACGTCATGCGCCCCCCCGGGATCAGTGAACCACTGAACACTCTAACGAATCGGCCCACGTGCGTAAGGCCGATGGCTACGCTGTGAACACGTAGCCACAGTCGAGGGGAACTCTGGTGAAAATCCTGCACGTTGTCACGCTCCACACCCCGGACCACGCCTTCGGCGGTCCGACGCGCGTGGCGTTCAACCTCTCCAAGGTCCAGCGTGCGCACGGCGACGACGCGCGCGTCATGGCGCTCGGTGACGGCTTCCCCGACGGCGAACTGCCCGCCCGGGTGGAGGGGGTTCCGGTCCATCTCTTCCAGGCACGGCACCTCCTGCCGATGTTCGAGGTCAGCGGCATCACCTCCGCCGCTCTGCTGAACACCGCCCGCCGCATGATGCGCGGCGCCGACCTCGTCCACGTCCATCTGATGCGGGACCTCGTGACCCTGCCCGCGGCGCTCCTCGCGCTCGCGACCCGTACGCCCCTGGTCGTCCAGACCCACGGCATGATCGACCCCACCGAGAAGAGGGTCGCCCAGCTCACCGACCTGCTCGGGGTCCGCAGAGTGCTCCGCGAGGCGGACGCCGTGCTGCACCTGACCGAGATGGAGCGGCTCGACGTGAACGCCGTCGCCGCCCCCGTCCCGCTCACCCGTACCGTGCGCCTGGTCAACGGGGTCCGCCCGCAGGAGCGCAAGCCCGCCCGTGAGCCCGGCCGCCCGCCCACCGTGCTGTATCTGGCCCGGATCCAGGAGCGCAAGCGGCCGGAGGACTTCGTCGCCGCGATGCCGCACGTCCTCGCCCGTCACCCGGACGCCCGCTTCGTGCTGGCCGGTCCCGACACCGGCGCCCTGGCCGGTACGCTCGCACTCGCCCGCGAGCTCGGGGTGGCTCAATCCCTGCACCACGTGGGCCCGTTGGAGCACGACGAGGTGCTGGCCGCCGACCGTGAGGCCGACGTGTACGTGCTGCCCGCGATCGAGGAGCCGTTCCCGGTCTCGGTCCTGGAGGCGATGTCGGTCGGCACCCCGGTCGTCATCACCCGCACCTGCGGACAGGCCCCGGACGTGGCGGGCGCGGGGTCGGGCCGGGTCATCGACAGCCGGGTCGGCGAGGACGCGGCGAACGCCCGCAAGGTCGCCGACGCGATCCTGGAGCTGCTGGAGCCGGAGGCGGCCGAGCAGGCGGGCAAGGCCGCCTGGGAGCTGGTGAACGAGCAGTTCACCATCGAGGCCGTCACCGCCACCCTCCGGCGGACCTACGAGGACGTGGTCCGCCGGAGGCGAGGGTGAGCGGGCGGCTCATCGACGGGCGGGCTTCTCCCGCGACTTGAGCGCGATCTGCCAGCGGTAGAAGCTCATCGCCAGGGCGAAGTCGAAGCCCGCACGGCCGTCCAGGAATCCCCGCTTGTAGAGATACATGTAGGCGAACGAGACCACCGGTTTGAACGGCGCCTTGTGGAACAACTGCCCCTGGCGCGACTTGACCTGGCGCACCTGCTCCTTCACCTGGGGGTGGTGCTCCAGCCAGGCCTCCCAGTCCGAGTAGCGGTTGTGCCGCTCGAACCAGGCGGTCACCGGGTCGAGGTCCTGGTGCTCGATGGGGTGGGTGAGGGTGCCCGCGCTCGCCGCGACCGGCTGGTAGTGGCCCTCCACCTCACCGATCCCCGGCGCGTCCAGGTCCCCGACCTCCGGGTAGTGGCAGCGGGTCCGGTCGGTCAACGACCGCTTGCGGATGGTGTATCCGTGCCGCAGCCGCTTCCCGGAGAACCAGTAGCCGAGCGGTATGTCGTACGCGGCGGGCTTCGGCGCGTCCGGGTTCCGGAAGGCGGCGCGCAGCTCGGCCAGCAGCCCGGGGCTGAGCCGCTCGTCGCCGTCGAGCAGCAGGATCCAGTCCAGGTCGGTGCGGACGTTCTCCAGGCACCACTGCTTCTTGCGCGGGTGGCCGCCGTCCCAGGTGTAGGTGACCACCTCGGCCCCGCACTCCTCGGCGATCTTCACGGTGTCGTCGGTGCTGTGGGAGTCCACCACGACGACCGCCTCGAAGTGGCCGAGCACCGATCTCACCGCCTCCGCGATGTTGAGCCCTTCGTTCTTCGTGGGGATCGCCACGGCTATCGGGAGTTTCTGCGTACCTGCGGTCATCCCTCGCCTCCTTCGGGCAGCCAGGCGTAGCAGCCTGTGGACGTGAACGTAACTGCGGAATCGGGGATGGTGATCTTCCGGGACTTCCCGGTGCCGGAGGCGCCGGAGGCCAGCTCCTTGCCGCCCGCCCCTTCGATCCGCCAGGAGCAGTCCGTGGTGGGCGAGGCCGAGCGGTACCCGCCCGGCCGGAGCTTCTTCCCGGAGTGCTTGCCGTCCGGGTAGCCGTACGCCGCCTCGTCGACCAGGTCCTGGTGCTGCGTGCAGAGCCCGGCCACGGCGTCCTTCGCGTCGGGGATCTCGCCCGTCACGATCGCGCCGACCGCGGTGTCCCGGTCGGCCTTGACGAGGTAGCGCAGCTTGTCGCAGGTCTCCTGGCCGGTCTGGAGCACCGCCGCCGGGTCCATCCCCTTCGGCACCCGGTCCTTCAGGTACTCCTTCTGCTTCCTGGTGAACGTCCCCGTGGCCGGGGTGATCTCGTCGGCGGGCGTCTTCGGGCCCTCGGCCGTGGCGGCCGGAGCGGACCCCCCGGAGGCCTCCGGCTCCTCGGAGGGCGGTGTGGCGGGGTCGGTGGCCGCGGTGGTGGACGGGCCGGGGGCGGCGGGCCCGGAGGCCGCGGGGCGCTGGGCGCCCGCGGCCTCCGGGTCGTTCCCGTCCGCGGACGAGCCGCAGGCGGCCAGCGCCGCCGCCGTCAGGACGACGGCGGCGCAGGCCAGGAACGTGTTTCTCATCGCTCAGCCGTTCCTCAGGGCGTAGTGCGCGCTGATCGTGGACCCGCTCAGCGCGGTCGGGTAGATGGCCGTCTCGTCGATCTGCCCTTCGAAGAAGTTGCTGGTGGGGCGGCTCGGCCAGCCGGACAGGTTGTCCCCGCCGACCCGCCAGTATCCGTCGTAGTCCTGGTTGCCGGAGACCAGGATGTTCGAGGCGCGCAGCTGACCGTCGACGTACAGCGACATGCCCTGCCCGAACGGGCCCTGGGTGGCGACGACATGGTGCCACTGGCCGTCGTTGTACGCCCCCGAGGTGGTGATGGTGCGGGTGCCGCCGCTCTGGACGCCGAACACCAGCCGCCCGTCGTTGCGCATGTAGATGTGCTTGTCGCGCCGGCTGCTGTTCTGCTGGGTCAGATTGCCGAAGCCGATGATCCGCCCGCCCCTGGAGGTGGTGGTCTTGATCCAGGTCTCGATGGTGTACCGGTCCGGCTGCGGGTGCCGGCGGTTGCTGTAGATGTACTCGTTGGAGCCGTTGAGGCCGATCGCGGTCGAGGGGCCGGCCACCGCCGCCGGGGTCTGCCGGTAGGCGGGCCCGTTGCGCATGAAGCCGTTGTCGAGGTTGCCGCTGCTGTCGTGCGCGAAGGTGGAGACGCCCTCGTCGTAGCGCCAGTAGAGGCTCGCCCCGTCGGCCCTGACCCGGGCCGGGTAGGCCTCCGTCGTGCTCGCCACGGTGGCGGACTGGGACGGGGACTTGGAGCTGGTGTTGGTGCCGTCGCTCGCGGTGATCCGGTACGAGTGGGTCTCGCCCGGGGCTACGTCGGTGTCCGTCCAGGTCAGCTGCGGACGGTCCCAGAAGACCGAGTAGCCGGTCGTCGTGTGGATGGGGGTGTTCGAGCCGTCCTTGTAGATCCGGTAGGTCAGCTCACCGTCGTCGGTGTCGAAGCTCGTCTGCCAGTTCACGTCGATCTGGCCGGGGGTGAGGGTGGAGAGGCTGACGTTGGGCACCCAGGGAGTCCCCGTGTCCGGACCGTCCGCGAACCGGGTCAGCCCCTGCTGGGGTCGGGAGTTGACGGTGGTGAACTCGCCGCCCACCCACAGGTAGTCATGCCCGCCGCTGCCCGTCCGGGTCATCACGCGCGGCCCGACCGGCTCCCCGATCCCGTCGTTGGTGTCCGGGAACCAGGGCAGCAGCTTCGGGTCGTCGACCGACTGGGCCAGCAGATGCTTGCGCGGCTGGTCGGGGAAGGCGCCCATGCTGGAGCAGTCGTGGGCGTGGCTGCCGCTGTACAGCACCCCGGAGTGCACCAGCACGGCCTGGGTCGCGCCGAGGCAGGTGTCCCGCCAGCGCTGCTCGAAGTCGCTGAGGTCGAGCGCGATGCGGCCGTCGAACACGCCGCCGCCGGTCCCCTCGTTGGCGGTGTAGAAGCCGGTCGCGTCGGTGGTGATGTCCTGGACCGTGGAGTTGTTGTGGATGAACCCCGAGTAGGACTTGGTGAGCTGGCCGGTGGTGGCGTCGACGACGGCGAGGGCGTGGGTGTTCGTGCCGTTGATCCGGAAGAAGTCCCCGCCGAGCAGTACGTTCTGTCCGTCCGGGGTCACCTCGACGGCCCGTGCGACCTCGTCGGCGTCGGCCGTGAAGGGCAGGAGTGAGGCGTCCGTCGTGACGGCGGCGAAGTGGCTCCTGGTCTGGCCGCCGACCGTGGTGAAGTCGCCCGCGAGGTAGACCGTGTCGTCGGTGGCGGCGAGCCCCCGCACGGTCGCCGAGACCCCGATCTTGAAGGTGTTGCTGACGGTGCAGCTCGCGGTGTCGATCGCCGCGAAGTTGCTCACGCCCTCACCGTTCACCGCGCCGAACCGGCCGCCCGCGTACAGCGTCTCGCCGTCCGGGGAGAGGGCGAGGGCCCGCACGGTCGCGGTCCCCGAGGAGACGGTGAAGGACAGCGAGCAGTCGGTGGGCGCCCCGGTCGCCGCGTCGAACGCGGCGAAGTTCACCGCGGACTGTTCGCTCGTGCCGGGGGCCGCGCTCGGGGGCCGCAGGGTGGAGAAGGTGCCGCCCGCGTAGACGACGCCGTCGCCGGCGGCCATCGACCAGACGATGCCGTTGGTCTGCCAGGTGGAGAGGTCGTCCGCGGTGATGGCGACCGGTGGTGTCAGCGCCGTCGCCCCCGAGGCCCCGACCGTGGTCGCGGTCAGGGCTCCGGCCAGCAGGCCGAGAGCGGCGGACACGGCCCGCACACGGCCGCGCCCTCCGCTTCCGCGCCCCGTACTTCCGTTCATCATTCAGCTCCGAAGGTGAGATTCGCGCTGCGGCCCGAGGACCGCGGATCCTGCCTCGCCCGGCCGACGGTGCGTCCCGTCGATGGCCGGTGCGAGTGGGGAGGCGGGGCCGGAGCCCCGCCCGTGGCCGGCGCCCAGAGCCCCACCGAGCGGTCGGTGGGGATCGGCGGTGGCGCCGGTGATCATCCCGGGCCCGGGCGCGACGAGCGCCGGCCGGGAGTCAGGGGTGGCCGCCGGCCCGGTGCGGGCGACGGCGGCCGCACGGTGCGGCCGGCCCGGTAAGGGACGGCGAACCGGGGCGGACCGGACCGGCCCGGCCACCGGGAGCGGCGTCCGTCCAGGTGAGGCGTGCGACCCGCCCCGCCCGGACGCCGGGCGGGCCGCCTCGCCGGTCCGGACGCACGGCGGCCCTGCGCCGCCGCCGGACCACGGGCGCGGCGGCCCCGCGCCGTCACCGGTCCACCCGGACGGCGGCTCCGGACAGCTGGTCGGCGAGGCGGCGGATGTCGGCGTCGACCATGATCCGGGCCAGCTCCCGGGACTTCACCTCGGGCTTCCAGCCCAGCAGCTCCTCGGCCTTCGAGGCGTCACCGATCAACGCGTCGACCTCGCTGGGGCGTTCGTACTTCGGGTCGTAGCGCACGTGCTCGCGCCAGTCGAGGCCCGCGTGCTCGAAGGCGTACTCCAGGAACTCCCGGACGCTGACGCCCTCGCCGGTGGCGATCACGAAGTCGTCGGGGGTGTCGCACTGGAGCATCCGCCACATGGCGTCGACGTACTCCGGCGCGTACCCCCAGTCGCGCACCGCGTCCAGATTGCCCAGGTGCAGCCGGTCCTGGAGCCCCGCCTTGATCCGGGCGACGCCCCGGGTGATCTTCCGGGTCACGAAGGTCTCTCCCCGGCGCGGCGACTCGTGGTTGAACAGGATCCCGTTCACCGCGAACATGTCGTACGCCTCGCGGTAGTTGACCGTGGCCCAGTAGGAGTAGACCTTCGCCACGCTGTACGGGCTGCGCGGGTGGAACGGGGTCTTCTCGTTCTGCGGGGGAGGGCTGGCGCCGAACATCTCGGAGGACGACGCCTGGTAGATCCGGGTCTGGATCCCACTGGCCCGGACCGCCTCCAGCAGGCGGATGGTGCCGAGCCCGGTGACGTCACCGGTGTACAGCGGGGCGTCGAAGGACACCCGCACATGCGACTGCGCGCCCAGGTTGTAGACCTCGTCGGGCTGGATGTCGCGCAGCAGGTTCACCAGCGCCACCCCGTCGGCCAGGTCCGCGTGATGCAGGACGAAGGAGCGCTCCGGCTCCTCGGGACCCTGGTATATGTGGTCGATCCGCTCGGTGTTGAAGCTTGAGGAACGGCGTATGAGCCCGTGCACCGTGTATCCCTTGTCGAGCAACAACTCGGCCAGATACGAACCGTCCTGGCCGGTCACTCCGGTGATGAGCGCGGTCTTCGCCACGATTCCCCCTTCTCTGCTGATCGCCTCGGCGGCGATGTTCACCGATATTCCGGAATTGGAGCGTTCTGCGGCAAAGCATCACCGCAGTCCCTTTCTGCTGGCACAATCCGAGCCATGACGACCGAACTCCCCGTCCCGTCCCAGGAATCCGCCCGTTCCCTACTGCGGCCCGGCTCCCGCATATTCGTCGCGGGACACCGCGGCCTGGTCGGCTCGGCGGTGGCCCGCCGCCTCGCCGACGACGGCCACGAGGTGCTCACCCGCGGCCGCGACCTCCTCGACCTGCGCGACGCCGCGCGGACCGAGACGTATCTGAAGGAGGTCCGCCCGGACGCCGTGGTGCTGGCCGCCGCCAAGGTGGGCGGGATCATGGCCAACAGCACGTATCCGGTGCAGTTCCTGGAGGACAACCTCCGCATCCAGCTCAGCGTGATCGCCGGGGCGCACGCGGCCGGGATCCAGCGGCTGCTCTTCCTCGGCTCGTCGTGCATCTACCCCCGGCTCGCGCCCCAGCCGATCCGCGAGGAGTCGCTGCTCACCGGAGAGCTGGAGCCCACCAACGAGGCCTACGCCCTCGCCAAGATCGCGGGAATCGTCCAGACCCAGTCCTACCGGCGGCAGTACGGCGCCTCCTACATCAGTGCCATGCCCACCAATCTCTACGGCGCCGGCGACAACTTCGACCTGGAGACCTCGCACGTCCTGCCCGCGCTGATCCGCCGCTTCCACGAGGCGCGCCGGGACGGGGCCCCCGAGATCACCCTGTGGGGATCCGGCTCGCCGCGCCGCGAGTTCCTCCACGTCGACGACCTCGCCGCCGCCTGCGTGACCCTGCTGGAGGCCTACGACGGAGACGAACCCGTCAACATCGGCTGCGGCGAGGACCTCACCATCCGTGAACTGGCTGAGACCGTAGCGGAGGTGACGGAGTATCAAGGACGCATCGCCTGGGACACCTCGAAGCCCGACGGGACCCCCCGCAAGCTGCTCGACGTGACCCGCCTGAGCGCCCTCGGCTTCACACCGAAGATTCCGCTGCGCGACGGCATCGCCCGCACCTACGCCTGGTGGCTCGGGCAACTCCCGCCCGGACAGTGACCGTCGGCCGCCGCCGGGGGAGCTCTCCCGGCGGCGCACCGGGCGTGCCGCTGAGTCCATCGGCCCGCCCGCCGCCATTCAGTACGCCCCGCGGCCGTCGGTGACGGCGCGCACGGTGCGGGCGAGGAGTCCCATGTCGGCGGCGACCGACCAGTTGTCCACGTACCAGAGATCCAGCGAGACCGTCTCCTGCCAGCTGAGGTCGGAACGCCCGCTCACCTGCCACAGGCCCGTGAGCCCCGGCTTCACCGCGAGCCTCCGGTGCTCCCGCTCGTCGTAACGGGACGCCTCCTCCGGCAACGGCGGACGCGGCCCCACCAACGACATATGCCCCAGCAACACATTGACCAGCTGGGGGAGTTCGTCGATCGACGTACGCCGCAGCATCCGGCCGACGGGGGTTACCCGCGGGTCGCTGCGCATCTTGAACAACGGTCCGTCGACCTCGTTGACCACGGCGAGCTGTGGCTTGAGCTGCTCCGCGTCGGCCACCATCGTGCGGAACTTCCACATGGTGAACGGCCGGTTGTGCTGCCCCTGCCGCACCTGCCGGTGGAAGACCGGCCCCCGCGAGGACAGCCGGACGCTCAGCGCCACCGCCAGCAGCAGCGGTGCCAGGGCCAGCAGCCCGAACAGGGCGCCCGTACGGTCCAGCACGTTCTTGGCCACCGCCTGCGGCCCCCCGCGCAGCGGTGGTGCGACATGCAGCAGGGTGAGCCCGGCCGCGGTGGCGGGACGCACCCGCTCGGCCGCCACGCCGGACAGCTCGGAGAGCACGGACAGCGCGACGCCCCGGTCGTGCAGCCCCCAGCCGAGCCGGCGCAGCCGGTCGCCGGTCAACTGGGGCCCGGGAGCCACCAGCACCAGGTCCGCCGCATGGGAGCGGACCCCGCCGAGCACCGTCGGCACGTCGTCGTCGGCCGGGCAGGACGCGAGGTGCCCCGGCACCTGCACCCCGTCGAGATCCAGCCGGGCGGCGCCCACCGGGATGGCGGCGACCAGGGTGTAGTCGTGATCCGTACGGGAGGTGAGCAGCCCGGCCGCCCGGTCCACGCCCGCCGCCTCACCGACCAGCAGCACCCGCCGGTTCCGGTCCGCCCGCCGGGCGGAACGCGGCCAGCGCCGCAGCCCCGCCACCGCGGCGGCTACCAGCAGGCCCGGCGCGACGGCCACGACGGCCGTGGCGGGTCCACCGGGCTGCCCGCCGCCGTGTGCAGCACGGCCAGCAGGCCGATGAGCACGAGCCAGTCGCCGACCGCCCCGAGCGCGCCGACCGCCCCGCGTGCGTCGTTCGCACCGCCGGGCTCGCCGCGCAGCCCGTCGGTGTACCGTCCCCGGGCGCCGCGCAGTCCGGCCCACAGCAGCCCCGCGACCGCGGCGGCCGCCGCCGGGCGGGGCTGGTCCCCGCACGCAGCAGCAGCCAGGCCGGACCGGTCAGGCCCAGCAGGTCGGTCAGGGCCGCGAGGACGGCGCCGCCGGCGGCCTTCCGCCGGACCGGCACCGGGCCGGCCGGGTCGCGCTGAGCGGTCGGGGCCCTCCAGAGTTGTTCCAGGGCCGCTGTGCGGTTCCGGGAGGCGGCGGTGCGAGGGCGCGGTGCGCCCCGGAGCCCCACCGGTCCGGATAGGTCGGTATCAGGTATCTCGACATGCCCCATGAGCCCCCCAGCTACAGTTGCACCCCCACAAACGGGACGCATCCGCCGATCCCATGGACAGACGGATGCGCCTTCGCCCGGTGCACGATATCCACACACGTGGCATTTCGCTGGAGTTCTCGTGAAGTTCAGACGGTCGGCCCGGACGCCTCCGGTCGGCTGGAACTGTCCGATGTCGCTTGGCAGTCAAGGATACTGACGGGGCGACAGCTGAGTAAGCGCTTGTGCCCGGCGGTGCCGGGGGAGTGGTTCGCCGCGGGGCCGGCCCGGCCGCTCTCCGGCCTTCGGCACGTCCGGCCAGGGAGTTCGCCCGCCTCCCGTGCGGCCTCGCGGGTGAGCGGGGCCGCTGCGACGCCTGCGGTGCGCCCTCCGGGCGCCCCCTGGCTGGCGGGTGGACCCGCCACCCGGGCGTCAACACGTCTTGTTGCCGGGAGAGTTACCGACATCACAGTGGTCCGGGCGGCTGCCCGGCCGGCTCGTCCGGCGGCAGCGCCTGCTCGGTCCAGATCGTCTTCCCGGTCGGGGTGTACCGGGTGCCCCACCGCTGGACGAGCTGGGCCACGATGAACAGGCCGCGCCCGCCCTCGTCGTCCTCCGCGCTGTGCCGCAGGTGGGGGGAGGTGTGCCCGGTGTCCGCGACCTCGCACACCAGGGTCCGGTCCCGGATGAGTCGCAGCCCCAGCGGACCGCCCGCGTACCGGACCGCGTTGGTGACCAGTTCGCTGACGACGAGCTGGGTCGTGAACACCAGCTCCTCCAGCCCCCAGGCTTCCAGTTGCCCGGTGGCCAGCTCACGGGCGCGGCCCACCGACACCGGCTCCGCGCTCAGCTCCCAGTCGGCGACCCGCTCGGGGTCGAGCTCACGGGTGCGGACCAGGAGCAGGGCCGTGTCGTCGGCGCTCGTGCCGTCGGGAACCAGCTCGGCCACCGCCCGGTCGCACAGCTCCTCCAGCGACGCGGACCGGTCGCCGAGCACCCGGCCCAGCAGGTCGAGGCCGTGGCCGATGTCGTGGTCCCGGGCCTCCACCAGGCCGTCGGTGAACAGGGCCAGCAGGCTGCCCACCGGCAGCTCGAACTCCATCGACTCGAACGGCAGGCCGCCGAGGCCCAGCGGCGGGCCGGCGGGCAGGTCCGGGAACGACACCCGGCCCCCGGGGTCGACGATCGCCGGTGGCAGATGACCGGCCCGGGCCATGACGCAACGCCGGGAGACCGGGTCGTAGACCGCGTACAGGCAGGTCGCCCCGGTGGTCACGTCATACGTCTCGACGGCCCCGTCGTACGCGTCCGGCGGCTCCTCCGCGGGCTGCCCCACGAGGTCGTCCAGCCGGGTCAGCAGTTCGTCGGGGGCCATGTCGAGCTGTGCGAAGGCCCGTACGGAGGTGCGGAGCCGTCCCATGGTGGCGGCCGCCTGGAGGCCGTGCCCGACGACGTCCCCCACGACGAGGCCGACCCGGGTCCCGGACAGCGGGATCACGTCGAACCAGTCCCCGCCGACGCCGGTCACGTCGTCGGCGGGCAGATAGCGGTGGGCGGTCCGGATCGCGGACCGGGGCGGCAGGTGGTGGGGCAGCAGCTGCCGCTGGAGGGCGAGGGACGCGGTGCGCTCGCGGGTGTAGCGGCGCGCGTTGTCGATGCTGACCGCGGCCCGGGCCGCCAGCTCGTCGGCCAGGGCGACCTCGCCGTTGTCGAACGTGGTCGCCCGGTCGGGGGCGAGTGGCCGGCCCGCGGCGTCCGGGCCCGTGCCGCGGTCGAAGGTGACGAGCCCGAGCATGCCGCCCCCGGCCCGCAGCGGCACGACCAGGGTGCCCTCGTCGAGCACGAGCCCGCCGGAGGACAGGCTGCGGTGCTGAGGGCATCCGGGCGGGTAGACGACCGGCGGATACGGCTGCGGGGCGTCGCCGGTGTCGGCGGCGCGCGGTCCGCCCTCCGGCCCTCCGGGGCCCGGCGGGACGGCATCGGGGTCCCCCGGTTCCGGCGGATTGACGTCCGGGGTCCCAGGATCCGGGAGGGCCGGGTCCGGGGTGGCGACGCCCGGTTCCGAGCGGTCCGCGACCCGGAGCAGCGCCATGTCCGCCGCGCTGCCCACCGCCGCCGTCTCCCCGGTCACGGCGGCCCGCGTGACGTCGACCCGTACGGTCGCGGCGAAGTCCGGCACGGCCACCTCGGCGATCTCCTCGGCGGTGGTGGCCACGTCCAGGGCGGTGCCGATCCTGCGGCCGGCCTCGACGAGGAGGGTCAGCCGCTCCTGGACCCGGTAGCGGTCGGTGATGTCGAAGGCGTCCTCGCACACGCCGAACACGTGCCCGTGGGCGTCCTCCAGCCGGTAGTAGGCGCAGGACCACAGGTGGTCCCTGCCCGGGTCGCTGGGCGGCTGCCCCCGGAAGTTCAGGTCGAGGACCGGCTCGCCGGTGTCGATCACCTGGTGCATCACGCCGTCGAGGGTCGGCGGATAGCCCGGGGAGATGAAGGAGCCGCTGGAGTACAGCTCGTCGGCCCGCATCCCGCGGAACGCGGCCAGCGGTTGTCCGATCTCCCGCTCGTAGGCGGTGTTGCACCAGGTCAGCCGCAGATCGGTGTCGTAGATCGCCAGCCCGACGGGTGACTGGGTGGCCAGCCCCTGGAGCAGGGCGAGCCGTGACTCCCAGTGCCGCAGTTCCCCCGTTTCGGCCGCCACCAGGATCCGGTCCGGTACTCCGGGGCCCCGCTCCGCCGCCCCGCCCGGCAGGGGGCACGTCGCCGTCGCCACCAGCAGCTCCCGGCCGTCCCGGGCGTGGGCCACGTGGATCTCGTTGCCGACGAGGGACGGCGGGCCGATGCCGGTGACGGCCGTCGCGGCTTCCTCGGCCGTCGCGGCCGGGGGAGTGCCGCCGACCGGGTGCACCGAGAGGAACGCGCTGAGCGGCCGGCCCAGGGCCTCTGCGGGCCCGTAGCCGAGGAGCTCGGCCGCCGCGGGACTCCAGCCGATGACGGTGCTCTCGGCGTCCAGAACCACCGTGGCGGCCCTGGTGACGTCCAGGGGCCCACGGAAATCGGCGCTGTCCGCCGTGCTCGCCGCGCTCACGGCGCGGCCCCGGCCCGGTTCATTACTCTCAGAATCCGCCCTGCCCGGGACCCGCACAACCGCGGTGCCCCGCGGCGGTGCCCCGCGGAGCCGGGGTCAGCGCACCCCGTCGGGCCGGAACTGCACGCTCACGCGCGGCCCGACGGCCCGTGCGGTCTTCGGGATCGCGTGCTCCCAGGTGCGCTGGCAACTGCCGCCCATCACGATCAGATCCCCATGGCCGAGCTGCCTGCGGACGGGGGCGGGGCCGGGGCGGCGCGGCCGCAGCGCCAAGTGCCGGGGCGCTCCCAGCGAGAGGATCGCGACCAGGGTGTCCTCGCGGCTTCCCCGTCCGAGGGTGTCCCCGTGCCAGGCGACCCCGTCCCGTCCGTCGCGGTAGAAGCAGAGCCCCGCCGTGGTGAACGGTTCGCCCAGCTCGGCCGCGTAGTGCTCGCCGAGCTCGCTGCGGGCGGCCTCCAGGGCCGGATGGGGCAGGGGGTCGTGTCGGCCGAAGAACGCCAGCAGCCGGGGGACCGCCACGACCCGCTCGTACATCACACGCCGCTCCGCCCGCCAGGCCACGTCGCGCACCAGCGTCTCGAACAGCGTGTCCGCTCCCCGGAGCCACTGCGGCAGGACGTCGATCCACGCCCCGTGGCCGAGATCGGTTCGCCGCACTCCGCTCAGGGGACGGGTACCGACCTCGGCCTCCTGGTCGAAAAGCGAGCTTTGCAGGTGTACGGCCATGGGGGAGAGCGTAACGCTATTCGAGCAGGTGTGCGAATAACGTTACGGAGACGGAGAGGGAGAGGGGGCCGAGCTTCACCTCACTCGAACCACCGCTGAGGGGTCGCCGCGGCATTGCGCCAGATGTGCTTGGCCTCCTGGTACTCGGCGAGCCCCGCGGGGCCCAACTCGCGGCCGAATCCGGACTGCTTCATGCCGCCCCACTCCGCCTGCGGTACGTAGGGATGGAAGTCGTTGATCCACACCGTGCCCACCCGCAGCCGCGACGCCACCCGGTGGGCCCGCCCGCCGTCCCGCGTCCAGACCGCGCCCGCCAGCCCGTACACGGTGTCGTTGGCCAGCCGGACCGCGTCGTCCTCGTCCCGGAAGCGCTCGACGGTGAGCACCGGTCCGAACGACTCGTCCCGCACCACGGACATCGAGGTGGCGCACTCGTCCAGCACGGTGGGCGGATAGTAGAAGCCGTCCGCCAGCGCCGGGTCGTCGGGCCGCGCCCCGCCGCAGCGCAGGACCGCACCCTCGGCGATGCCCTCCGCCACGTACGCCTCGACCTTGTCGCGGTGCGCGGCGGAGATCAGCGGCCCGCTGCGGGCGTCCTCGTCGAACGGCCCGCCGAGCTTGATCCGGCCCGCCCGTGCCACCAGCTCGTCCACGAACCGGTCGTGCAGCTCGTCCTGCACGAGGAGCCGCGCTCCGGCGGAGCAGACCTGCCCCGAGTGCAGGAACACCGCCATCAGCGCGTAGTCGACGGCGGTGTCGAAGTCGGCGTCGGCGAAGACGATGTTGGGATTCTTGCCGCCCAGTTCCAGGGCGACCTTCTTCACGGTGGGCGCGGCGGCCGCCATGATGCGCCGCCCGGTCACGAGCCCCCCGGTGAACGACACGAGATCGACCCGGGGGTCCTCGGTCAGCGGCGCCCCCACCACATCTCCCGCCCCGAGGAGCAGGTTGGCGACCCCGTCCGGCAGCCCGGCCTCGGCCAGCAGCCGCATGAGCAGGACGGCGGTGTGCGGGGTCAGCTCGCTCGGTTTGAGGACGAAGGTGTTGCCGGCCCCCAGCGCCGGGGCGACCTTCCAGGCGGTCTGGAGCAGTGGGTAGTTCCACGGCGTGATGAGCGCGCACACCCCGACGGGTTCGTGCACGATCCGGCTGTCGACGTCCGCGAGCCCGGTGTCGACGACCCGCCCCGCGTCCCCGGACGCGACGAGGCTGCCGAAGTACCGGAAGCAGTTGGCGATGTCGTCCATGTCGTAGGCGCTCTCGACGAGCCGCTTGCCCGTGTCCAGCGACTCGGCCCGTGCGAAGACGTCCTTGTCCCGTTCCAGCAGCTCCGCCACCCGCAGCAGGAGCCGCCCCCGCTCGGCGGCGGGCGTCCCCGGCCAGGGCCCGCGGTCGAAGGCGGACCGGGCGGCGGCGACTGCGGCCTCGGCGTCCCGCGGCCCGCCCTCGTCCACGGTGGCGACCAGCGTGCCGTCGGCCGGGCAGCGGATCTCCCGCTGCTGCCCCTCGGCGGCAGCCGTCCACTGGCCATCGATGAACAGCTCCGGCATGGGCTCCTCCTGTACGGGGCCGGGACGGGCGCCCCGCCGGGCGCGGGTCACGGCGCCGGCCGGCTCCCTGAGCGACGATGTCAGCACAGACGGTAGGAGCGGCGGGGCGGGTGTGCACGACGGGCGCGGCCGAACGGGGCAGGGTGCGCCGGGCCGGCCGGCCACGATCCCGGCCGGCCGAGAGGGTGTCTCACCGCGGGAGGTGGAGTCGGGGCTCGGGCCGGGGGACTCCCCGACGGGGCCCGGCCCGGCCCGGACCCGCCCCGCACAGGCCCCTCAGCATGCCCTGCGCCAGGTCCCCAGCTCCCACTTCTTCCGCATGGAGGAGAGGCCCAGCTTGCGGGACTCGGGGCAGAAGCGGCCGTTGGGCTCGGTGTACTCGACGTGGAAGACGGCCTTGCCCGCCTCGATGAACGGCTTCAGCCTCGCGCACTCGCCGTACTCCGCGCACTGCTCGTTGACCGCGAAGTCGAAGACCCCCACCAGCTGCGGGATCTGCGCCAGGTCGTTCTTGAGGCCCACGGCCAGGCCGCGTTCGTGGGCGATCTCGGCGATCATCCGGTTGTAGCGCAGCTGGTCCCGCGCGGTGAGCGGGAAGCCCGTGTCGTCGTTGTACCCCTCCATGAGGTCGGGCTCGACCGCGTCGAACCCCTTCCGCCGGCACATGTCGAACCGCCGTTCCATGATCGGCCGGAGTACGGAGACGCGCCGGATGTCGAGCCAGCGCTCTCCGTCCCAGCCGTTCGGCCCGCCCAGCACCGAGCGGGGGAAGGCGTCCTTGTCGGGCCGGTAGTCCTCCCACGCGCCGACGTTGATGTAGCAGATCACCTTGCGGCCGGCGCGGTGGAGCCGGGCGACGTCCTCGGCGTCGTTCTCGAAGCCGTCGATGTCGTAGACCGGCACGTCGGCCGCCGTGGCGTCGACCTTCCCGTCCAGCTGCCACTGCCAGGCCAGCCCCGGACGGGGCTGCCACCGGCTCTTGCCCGGCCCGCCCGACGGCGTGTCCCGGCCGCCGCCCGTGCCGGTGCAACCGGACAGGAGGACGGCCAGAGCGACCGTCAGCACGGCCGGCAGGGTGGCCCACGGCCAGGTCCGGCGCCTCATCGTTCCGCTCCCGACAGCACTGGCGTCAGCCGGGACCACGGGTTGGGCGGCTTCCCGGTGACCGGGCCCGACACCGCGGCGCCACGCTCGTGGGCGGCGCGCACGGCCACTTCGGCCAGCGCCCCGGGGACGCCGTACACCAGGTGGCAGAAGCGGTCGGGCGCCCAGCGCGTCGTCCAGTCGGGTCTGCTGAACGCCGAGACGTAGGTGGACCAGGGGCCCTCGAACGTGACGAGGAGGTCCGCGATCCCGGCGTAGCCGGGAGCCGGGTGCACACCCGGGTTCAGGACCACGGGCGACGCGCCCTGCCGGCGGAGCGCGCGGACCAGCTTCCGGTAGGCGGGCAGTGCGTCCCCGGCAGCGCTCACCCGGTCCAGGAAGCAGCCGTCGGTGGCGTACCACTCCCGGTGCCGGGCGGCATCGGCGGTGACATCCGCGGCCCGCCGGGTGCCGTAGTCGGTGTCCACATAGCCCAGCACACGGGCTCCCGCTCCGCGCAGCGCGCCCGCCGCGGCGACGAAGGCGGGATCGGCGGCCCCGCCGGGCCCGTCCGCGGGATTGAGCACGACCGCGTAGGTACGGTCGGCCGCCTCGATGAGCCGGTGCCAGGCAGCCGGGTCAACGGCCGGGTGGACGTACAGCGGGATCAGCAGGCTCACGATGACGGTTCGCCTTCCGCACACGGGACCGGCCGGCGGGCGCCGGCGGACCACAGTGCCGTCAGAGACTCCCGGAGTGCGTACGAGGGACGCCAGCCCAGGGCCGTCCCGGCGGCGGAGATGTCGGAGCACTGCCAGGACACCTGCCCGGAGCGGGCGGAGCCGGCGCCCTGCTCCTCGATGCGTCCGCCGAAGCCCGCGATCCCGGCGAGTGTGTGCACCAGCTCCCGCACCGGCACGGCGCGGCCCCCGCCGATGTTGAGCACACGCGGCAACGGCCCGGGCGCCGTCACCGCCTGTTCCGCCGCCCGCGCCACGTCACGGGCGTCGACGAAGTCGCGGTACGCCGACAGGTCCCCGAGCCGGAGCACCGTGTCCGCGCCCGCGTCGCGCAGGAGCCGGGCGACCCGGCCGGGCAGTCCGCCGGGAGGCGCCCCCGGCCCCACCGGGTTGCCGACCCGCAGGACGAGTGCGTCCAGAGCCGACGCCGTCACGATCGCCGTGCCCGCCAGCTTGGTGGCCCCGTAGGCGCCGAGCGGGCGGGTGGCCGCCGACTCCGTGGCCGGAGTCCTGCCGGTCCCCGGGCCGTACTCGGCGGCCGAACCGAGGTGGACCAGCCGGGCCGAGGGGCAGGCCAGTTCCATGGCCTCGCACAGCACGGCGGGTCCCCGGGTGTTGGTCTCCGCCAGTGTCACCGGGTTCCCGCCGGTCGCACCGGCGCAGTTGACCACGGCGTCCGGCGTCGCGGCCGCCAGGGCCTCCGCGAGCCGGCCGGCGGAGTCGGTGGCGAGGTCGGCGGGAACATCGGAGGCGGCGGACCGCCCCCCGGTGAGGACCCGCGTGCCGTGGAGAGCACCGAGCCGCTCGGCGACGTGGGCCCCCAGGTATCCGGTGGAACCAAGGACGAGAATGCGCATACGGCGCTCAGGCTCCCTTGAGGAGAAGGGACTTGCGGACGGTGAACTCCGCGTTGGCCCGGTCGTAGTCGTCGGGACGGCCGATGTCCAGCCAGTAGCCGTCGAAGTCGTAGGCGTGCGGCGGTTTCCCGGACCGCAGCAGGTCCAGGACCAACTCGTCGAAGCCCAGCGGCAGGCCGGCGGCGTACCCGTCGAGGGTGGCCCGGGTCAGCCCGTACACACCCATGGAGACGCGGTAGTCCATGCTTGGCTTCTCCGTGAAGCCGACGACCTTACTGGCGTCGGTCGTCAGGACGCCGAAGTCGATGCGGACCTGACGCGCGTACGTGGCGATGGTCAGGGGCGCACCTGAACTCTCGTGGCTGCGGAGGACGTCGGCGTAGTCGAGGTCGGTGAGGATGTCCCCGTTCATCACCAGGAAGTGCTCCGGCAGCCGTTCCCGCATCGTCAGGAGCGGTCCCATGGTCCCCAGCGGGGACTCCTCGGTGGAGTAGTCGACTCTCAGGCCCCACTGGGAGCCGTCGCCGACATAGGCCCGGATGATCTCGCCGAGATGGCCGATGGCGATGGTGCAGCCGGTGAAGCCGGCCGAGGCGAGCTGGCGCAGGACGATCTCGAGGATGGCGTGCTGGTCTCCGATGGGTACCAGCGGCTTGGGCAGGGCCGTGGTGTAGGGCCGCAGGCGGACACCCTTGCCACCGGCCATGATCACTGCGTACATGGTCTTCCCCCTTGCTCGACGTACCGGATGGTCAGATGTTGTAGATGCCGGTCTTGTAGCGGGCGAGGTTGCCCGGATCGCCGAAGAACTCCACCGTCTGCGCGAGGCCCTCCTCCAGGCTGTGCGCCGGGCTCCAGCCGGTCGCGGCGCGCAGTCGCCCGGCATCCGCGACCAGGCGCATGACCTCGGAGTTCGCGGGCCGCAGCCGCTGGGCGTCCTCGCGGACGTCGAGCGCGGTGTCCATCACCTTGCCGATGAGGGTCACCAGGTCGCCGACGGAGATCTCGCCGCCGGTGCCCGCGTTGAAGGTACGTCCCACGACCTGCTCGGCGGGCGCGGCGCCGACCGCAAGGAAGGCCTGCGCGGTGTCCTTGACGAACGTGAAGTCCCGGGTGGGACGCAGGTCGCCGAGGGTGATGGTCCGCTCTCCCGCCGCGACCTGGCCGATGACGGTGGGGATCACGGCCCGCATGGACTGCCGCGGCCCGAAGGTGTTGAACGGCCGCAGTGTCACCACCGGGGTGTCGAAGCTGGCGTGGTAGCTGTCGGCGAGCCGGTCGCCGCCCGCCTTCGAAGCCGCATAAGGAGACTGGGTGTTGATCGGGTGGTCCTCGGTGATCGGCACGGTCTGCGCGGTGCCGTAGGTCTCGCTGGTGGAGGTGTGCACCAGCCGCGGAGTGCCGGCGGCCCGTACCGCCTCCAGCACGTTCAGCGTTCCGGTGACGTTGGTGTCCACGTAGCTGTGGGGCGCCCGGTAGGAGTACGGGATGGCGATGAGCGCGGCCAAGTGGTAGACGGTGTCGGCCCCTTCGACGAGATGGCGGACCGACCCCGGGTCGCGGACATCGCCGAGGACGATCTCGACCTGGTCGAGGACGGCGGGGGAGAGGGTCTCCAGCCAGCCGTACGAGGAGAAGGAGTTGTACTGCGCCATGGCCCTCACCCGGTGCCCGGCGGCGACGAGCGCCTCGGTGAGGTGGGAGCCGATGAAGCCCTCGGCTCCGGTGACGGCGGCGAGTGGTGGGGCGTTCACGGTGGTTTCCTTTCGCTGGTTGCTGGTTGCTGGTTGCTGGTTGCTGGTTGCTGGTTGGTGATGGGCGATGGGTCTCGGCTGGACGGTGGCGGCGGGCGGCTCGCGGTGGCGGTCCGTGGCGGCGGGGGACCGGATGGCGGCCTGTGGCGTGTGCGCGGCCGGTGGATCCCTGTCAGCCGTGGGCGGACGGCCGGCCGAGCTGCCGCAGGGTCACCGCCGTGAGAACGAGGACGGCGGCCCCGCAGCTCAGCGGCAGCGCCGCGGAGCCCGGCGGGCCTCCGGTCAGCATCGCCGCGCCGGAGAACGCCGCCGCGCTCAGACACACGGCGGCCGGCGGCCAGGCGGTGCCGAACGCCTGAAGCAGCAGGGAGACCCACAGCGTCGCGGCGAGCAGCAGCAGGGTGGCGGGGGCTGCGTCCACGAGCAGCGCCGCCGGAGCCAGCGGGCCGAGGTACACCAGCAGGCAGCCGGCGAGAACGGCCGCGGAGCGGGCCCGGAATCCGCCGAGCGTCCTCGTGGACCGCAGGGCCGCCACCGACAGCCCGCGGTAGCGGTACAGCAGCCACTCGGCCGGCCCCATGCTGAGGGTCAGGACGATCACGGCCCAGGGCTGCTCCCGGCCCGCCAGGAACACGAGTGATCCGGCGGCCAGTCCGAAAAGGCCGTACGGCAGGGACGGCCACAGATGCGGACGCGTGGCACCGGCCGCGGCCGGTACCGCGCGCGTGGCGCGCAGAGCCCAGGCGGCCGCGGCGACGGCGCCGAGGAGCGACAGCAGCGGCGCCCCGACGCGGAGCACGTTCCCCGGTTCCCACCACAGCAGCGCCGTCCCGCAGGCGGTGACCGGTACGAGGACCGCCAGCAGGAGGCGTTCGCGGCCCAGCACCAGCAGGACCCCGGCCGCCGCGAGGTAGAGCGACTGCGCCGTCACGGCCACGGCCGTCGCGGCCGATCCCGAGAGAGCGACGCCCGCGGCGGTCGCCGCGGCAGCGCCCAGGGGCGCTCCCTTCGCCAGGGTGCGTCCCGCCTCCAGCCGCCCGGCCGCCAGGCGCAGATAGGCGCGATGGCCCAGGGCCTGGTTCCAGGCCCACGAGATCAGCCCGGCCACCACCAGGGCCCGCACCACGCCATCAGGAGGCAGATGCCGCCCGGCGAGCGCGTACGCGAGGCCGGGCAGCGCGAACAGCAGCCCGCGCATGGCGCAGCGCACGTGGTCGGGCCGCCAGGGGTCGGCGGGGCGGGGCGGCTCGGGGAACGTCCGCGGCACGCGCCGGTACAGCGCCGTCGCCAGCGAGAACAGGTCGGCGTGCCCGTACTTCTCCCGGATCACGTCGCCGGTGAGACCCTCGGACTCCAGCAGCGCGGCGACCTCGTAGGGGTGGACCGCCGGCGCGATGCGGTCCGCGAGTGCGGCGGCCAGCTCGTCCACCGCCTCGGCCCGTGCCCCGTGGCCGGGCAGCTCCGCGACAGGCGGGCGCGGGCCGGCGATCCGCAGCGCCATCGTGCGCTCGTCGACGAGGCGCAGGGCGAGCGTACGGTCGTCGACGAGGCGCAGGGCCAGGGTGTCCTGTTCCGCGCCGCCCGGTTCCAGCGACATGGGTCCGCTCATCCGGCCGCGCTCCTCACCGGTGGCCTGCCCACCGTCGTCAGCAGCTGTTCCTCGACGGCCGGGGGCGCTTGCAGGCCGCCGGACCCGGACAGTTCCCGGTAGATGGAACGGAAGGTGTCGATGGTCTGCCGGAGGGTGAACTGCTCGATCACCCTGAGCCGGGCCTCCTCGCCCATCCGGTGGCGCCGCCCGGCGTCGGCGAGCAGCTCCAGCGCCGCGGCGGCCATCGCTGCGGGGTCGCGGGGCGGCACGACGAGACCGGTGTTCCCGACTGCCTCCCGGACACCGCCCACATCCGTGGAGACGGTCGCCCGCCCGCAGGACATCGCTTCGATCAGAGTGAAGGGGAAGCCCTCGCTGATGCTGGAGAGCATGACGACGCTTCCCGCCGCGTACGCGTCCCTGATGTCCTCGACCCTGCCCTCGAAGGTGACCGCGGCGGCCTGGCCCAGCTCCGCGGCCAGGGCCTCGCACCGGTCCCGGTAGGCCTCCCCGCCGCGCGGCGTACCGCCGAAGAGCCGCAGCCGCGCCTCCGGTATCCGCTCCCGTACGCGTGCGAAGGCGCGGATCAGGGTCTCCAGATCCTTGATCGGGTCGACACGACCGGCCCAGCTGAGCACCGGAGCGTCGGGTTCCGGTCCTGCGGGCGGGAACGCGGCGGGGTCCACGCCGTTGTAGACCGTCCGGATCGCCTCGGGCGCGGCGCCCCCGTGCTCCTCCCAGAGCCGGTTGTAGCGGTTGCCCGGGGTGATCAGGGCGGCCCGCCGGTAGGTCTCCTCCGCCAGCAGCCGGAAGAAGCCCAGCAGGAGCGCCTTCACCGGCCACCGGTAGGGGGCGGTGCGGTATCCGAGGTAGCGCTCGCGCAGGTACACGCCGTGCTCGGTGAGGAGCAGCGGCACACCGTGCCGTTCCAGCGCCGCGAGGCCCGGCAGGACCGCCACGCCACCGCTGACCGCGTGCGCCACTCCGGTCTCCGGGGACGGTGCGGCCAGCGGCCGCAGGGCGTGCTCCAGCAGCGTGGTCGCGGTCACCGCGTCCTGCAGGGTCGGCCGGGCCTCGCGGACCGCGAGGCCCGGCCGGTTCCAGAGGGCGGTCAGGATGCCGATGGCTCGGTCTCCGCGCAGGAAGGGGCTGAGCCCGCCGTCCTCGGCGGCCCGTGCCAGCGCGTACAGGGCCGGGCCGAAACCGTCCTCCGCGCGCGGGTCGAGCAGCCCGGTCACGAACTGCTCGTAGGACTCGGCGAGCCGCCGGTGGTGCTGCCCCCGCGGTGCCCGCCCCTCGGGGGTGGGTCCCCACATGGGGACGGAGACGATGCGGCCGACGTTGGCGGGGACGTCCCAGACGACCGGCTCGCGGCCGGTCCCGGTGACGGCGACCACGTCGAACGCGATGTCCGGCATGCCGGTGACGAGTTGGTCGCACCAGACGCTCACACCGCCATGACTGTGCGGGTAGGTGCCTTCGGTGAGCAGGGTGACGCGCGACGTGCCGGAGTGTCGCACGCCGTGGGGAAAGTACATCGATCTGCTCCACGGCCGGAAAGTGAGGTGGTCGGGCCCGGCGGTCGCGGGCCCGTCCCGGCCGCCGCACCGGCGACCGGGACAGGAGGCGTACGTCTGTCAGCGCTCCGCGCCGTAGGGGACCTGTTCCTCGACGCCGGAAGGCACTTCGGTCCGCGGCGCGGCGTTCGTCGGGGCGAGGGTGGGGGCGGGTGTCCCGGACCCGTCCCCCTCGGCCGCCGTACCCGCCGACACGGGCAGGTCCAGGGTGTAGGGCAGGCCCTCGGCAAAGGCCCAGCCGGAGACCGCACCCGCGTAGGGAGCCCCGAAGCCGGTGGAGTCGTGCCGGGTGCCGGTGGGCATCGTGGCCGTGATCGCCACGCCCTCGGGCGCCCGCACGGTCACACTGTCGCCGATCCGGTAGGCGGTGACCTGGCCCGCGTCGAGGGCGGCTCGCCAGGCTGCCCGGCGCTGCATCTCGACCCCGATGTCCTTCATGCGGAGATTCACCACGGGGGTGTCGGCGGCGAACAGCTCGTCGTAGCCGCCGAGTACGCCGTCGAGCACCGGATAGGCGATGCGGTCCTCGGCGAGGTTCGACTGGTGGATGAAGTGGGGCTTGGGGTCGTTGGCGAGGACGTGCCCCAGGGCGATCCGGGTCTCCAGCGGGACGATGTGCTCGGCGTAGCCGGTGGCGGTGTCCAGCGGCGCGGCCAGGCAGGTGGAGGTGGCGGGGTTGTCCTCGCAGATCCCGCTGCCGCCCTGGGCGCGGGCGGTGTAGATCCAGTTGTACTCGTCGACCTGTTCGGCTTCCCGGCCGGCGTTGTAGAAGATGTTCATCGGGTAGCGGGAGACGGTCGTGGCCGTTCCGACCCGGCGCTGCACGGGGTCGCGGGAGTTGTCCGAGCCCAGCCAGCGGATGCCCGTGTCGGTGAGGGCGGGCCCCAGATGGGGGTTGTCCTCCGGCTGCTGCGGGGTCACCTTCAGACCGGAGTGCTCGCCGGTGACCAACTCGTCCCGGCTGAGCGGGAGTCCGGCCGCCACGCCCCACGCCTCGTTGGTCGCGATCTCGTCGGCGATGTCGTTCCGGCTGACCCACCGGGTGGACCCGTCCGGGTTCGTCGCGCACTTCCACGGCACCACGCTGGTGTCCTGTACGCACCCCAGGAAGGCGTGGGTGTACGTGTGGTTGATCCAGCGGAACCGGCCCCGGTCGGCGACGAGTTTGTCGGCGAGGGGGTCCTGACCGCCGTGGTCCTCGCGGTGGTCGACGGTGCCGGAGGCGTTGTAGGCGAAGTCGAGGGTGAAGTCCCGGTCGTCCTGCCAGGCGGTGGCGCGGTCGACGTCGGCCGGGACCATGCGGATCGGGTTCGGGGTGCCTTCGCCCGGCTGGCAGTCCACGTCGCCGGGCGTGCAGTTGAGCTCGGTGTCCCAGCGGTCGTCGGCGGCCAGGACGTCGTCGACGTGGACCGCGAAGTAGTTGCGGTCGGCGCCGAGGTGCACCCCGCCGGTCATCCACGCCACGATGCCCCGGGCCAGCAGCCGGTACTGCTGCTGGTAGCGGTTGTAGACGAAGGTGACGACGAGCTCGCGCCGACCGTCGTGCCGGTACTCACCCACCAGGGAGCCCATCGTCGGTCTCCCCGGAATGGCGGCCTGGACGTAGGGGGTGAAGTCCGCGCCCGCCACCGGCGTCGAGAGGTAGGCGTAGGACTCGTTCACGGTGGGGGAGTTGTCCTCGAAGGGGACAGTGCCCTCCAGATATCCGAAGGGCCCGGCCTTGCCGGCCTGCGTCACCTCGGCGCGCACTCCGTCGACGCTACCGGCGTAGCCCGTGCCGACCGCCGCGTTGAGCCCCACCTGCGGACGCGCGTAGGTGTAGGCGTCGACCTGGGGAATCGCGTACGTCTGCTCGTAGGCCACGATGGCCGCCATCTCGGCGGAGCCCGTCGGAAACGGGTTGTCGTTGGGCAGGACGACGGCCTGGTACTTCGCGCGCGGCCGGCCGTCGACGGTGTCGGCGAGGAAGCCGGCGTCGATCACGGGCCGGCCGGTGTCCTCCAGATCGACCTCGGTGTACGGGGTCCCGGCGCTCTCCAGTTCGGCGGCGATGGCGTCGGTGGACGGCCCCCCGTCGCTCACGACGAGCACGCGCAGATCGACGCGCGGTGCCGGATCGTCCGCCTGGGCGGAGGCCGTGGGTAACCCGACCGTCGCCAGCAGCGTGCCCACAACGAGTGCGGTGGTGCGAATGGTCCGCTTCATGCGGTGGAATCCCTCCCCGGGGCAGGGGAGATCGGGCTCCTGTCGGAGCCTGCCCCACCCCATGACCACGCCACCCCTCTGCGGCGGCGGTCGTTGGCGTTTCCGTCGAGACACATGGTGGGGGCGATGTGGAGTTATTGTGTGACTGTCGGGAAACTTGACGGAAAATCATGCGTGGCCATCAGGACGGCAAGGTGACCGCCCGTAGCGGTCGCGGGGCTCCCGAACCCGGGGCCGGGAGCACCTCGCAGGCCTCTGTGCTGCTGCGGAAGGCGACCGGCGGAACGCGGACCGCTGGACCACCCCGGCGGGGGAAGACTGCTGGGCCTGGCCGAAAACCCGGTCGGTGGGCAGGCGTATCACGTCACGTTGAGGCCGACGCGCCGACGGCGGCCGGCGTGGAGCAGGGCCGGCCGCCGCCTTCGTCCGTGGAGCCCCGTTCAACGCGGGTGAGCGCTCCGCGGGACGCGTACGGGGGCGGTCAGGCGCACAGGACGCGGGTTTCGGGTGTGAAGACCGGGCCGCCGCTCAGGCTGGTGCTGTCGCTGAACTCCGCGTAGAAGTACGAGTAGAAGCCGATGTTGCCGTTGCAGCCGGAGTCGGCGGCGACCTGCAGGGTCAGAGTGACGGTACGGCTCTGGCCGGGCGGGATGGTGGTGCCGTAGTTGCCGCCGAGGTTCGCCGGCCCGGTGCCGGAACAGGGGACGGCTCCGGTCTCCGTGGCCAGACTGCAGCCGGTGAAGCTGTACTTGAGGTCGGGGCGCTGGGTGGTCAGCCAGGTGGGGTCGATGGACTGGTAGATGAACCAGATGTCGTACGTCTGGTTGTTCTTCATCGTCATCGACAGGTTCACCGTGCCGCCGGGCGTGGTGGTGGCGGCGTCGGTGGTGAACGACAGCTCGGCCGGCTGCGGTGCGGCGGCGGCCGAGGGCGCCAGGCCGAAGACCGCGAGGGCGAGGGCGATGAATGCGGCGAGACCGAGGCGTCTCGGGCGAGTGAGTCTCATGACCCGGGAGCGTAGGCACGGCCCACGGGCACCGTCAGCACCCCGATGCGCACCGAGCCCGCGGTGCGGCTGAAAGAGGTCGTACGGTGAAGGTCTTGTGCCCCTGCCTTCACATGAGGCTGTGAAGAGGCGTTCCCGCACCATAACGCCATGGTGTGATGTGGGCACGGAGAGTCGTCGCGTGCCGCCCTCGCGGGCGCTGGAGCTGCGCGGTCAATGGCGGATTCCGGGGGCCCGAGACCCGCGCCGCGGCGTGCGCCGGCGCCCGGTGCCCGGTTCCGGTCCTCACCCGGTTCCCTCACCGGACGGACCGTGTCCATCGAGTGTTGTCCCGGCGTCCGGGAGCTGTTCCCCGTACCGGGACCGCACCTTGCCGCGCACCGTGGGCGACGACGCTGGGGGGCGCGGCCTCGTTCCCGTCCCGTCACGACGGGGCCCCGCATCCGACGGTGACCGCACCACGCGCAGCGCCCCGTGTCCCGGACCCGCGACACGGGGCGCTGGGTGCGGCTCCCCCGGGGCGGGGCAGCCGCCCGGCCGAACGACGTCAGCCGGCTTCCGCACCCCCACCGGCTCAGCTCGCTCCCCGTTCGGGCCTCGGGGGAGCGTCGGGCTCGGGCGGCCGGACAGCGTGGTCGTAGAGGCTGAACAGCCGTAGCCGGTCCGCGGCTTCGTCCTCCTCCGTCGCGAGGGCGTCCCAGCACCGTGCCGCCAGGGCGCGGGCGCGGGCGCCGGGCCAGGGCTGGGGGAGCAGCTCGGCGGGGAGCAGCGGGTCGGGCGCCATCGCGGTGGTGAAGGCCGATGCCAGTTCGACGGCGTACGTCAGCCGTTCGGTCGGGGTGGGCGGGGCGGCGGGGCCGGACAGCCTGGCCAGACGGTCCTCGGCGAGCGCCGCGAGCGCTTCGTGGCGCTCCGCGATCGCCGGCAGCGGCCACAGCAGCGCGGCCAGCCGGACGGGGTCGCTCTCCTCGCCCACGCGCAGATCCCGGCTGGTCAGCCGGGTGAGGGAGGGGAGGACGCCGAGGTGGCGGGCGTGGGCCTCGGCGATGTCGGCGACGTCGTTGGCGCAGACGTAGAGGCCGCCCTGGAGGGGGGCCGCACCGAGATGGAGCAGGGTGTCGCGCAGGGTGTCGCGGGCCTGCCGGGCGCTCTCGGGGATGGCGAAGGCGAACAGGTGCCAGGTTCCGTTCCAGGGGGCGAGCCCCTGGTCCTGCCGGTAGGCGTGGCGTACGTACTCGACGTCCGGTGCGATGGAGCCGGTCGCGTCGGTGGTGGCGTGCAGCCGGGCCCTGCGCCCACGGCCCTCCTGGGTGAACCGCCCCTCGGCGACCAGCCGTTTGACGCACAGCCGGACCTGCTGGTCGGTCATGCCGATCGCCTCGGCGACGGAGTACAGCTCGTCCGCGTGCACGGTGCCGTCCTCGCGGACGAGGGCGAACACGAGGGTCCGGGTGCTGATCGCGGGCGGCGCGGGCTCCGTCTCCGGGGTGCCCGCGGGCGTGCTCGTCATCGCTGCTGCTCCAAGCTGTCACCGGGTGTGCCGTCGTCCGTGCGGTCCGGAAGGGCGCGATGCATGGTAGTCACGGCGCCGAACCCCATGAGGCCCCTGAGGTACGGGGTCTGCTCGGTGCGTTCGGCGGTGAAGCCGTGCCGCTCGTACAGGGCGCGGGCACGCGGGTTGACGTCGATGACGTCCAGGCGGATCCGCGAGCAGCCGTGTTCGGCGGCGACGGCCGCGATCTCGGTCAGCAGCATGCTGCCGATCCCCGTGCCGCGGTGGGCGGGGTCGACGGCGATGCCGTCCATGACCAGTTCCCCCCGCTCCGGAGTCCGTTCGAGCAGGGCCAGCACGGCGAGCCGGGGCAGGCCCCGGAAGAGCCCGTAGGCGGTGAGCACGTCGCGTACGCCGCCGCCGGTCAGGCCGCGGCCGCCGAGCCGGTAGCCGGCCACGCCCACGACGCGGTCCCCGCCGGCGGCGAGGGCGACGACGGCGCGGTCGTGGTGGAGATGGCCGGCGATGAAGGCGCGTCCGCGGTCCGGCGGGCCCAGGGCGGACCCGAGCTTGCGCCCGAACGCCTCCCAGTACAGCGCGGCGACCTGGTGTCCGGCGTGGCGGGGAACGCCCCGCCGGACGACGACTGCTGAGTCCATGATGCCCTCCTGGCTCTTTGCGTACAAGCATAGTACGGTCGTATCAGAAACGAGCGTTTGAGATTCGATAGTTCTACGTCTTTGGGGGGAACATGGCGGCAAAGGGCGGCATCCGCGGGCGCCGGGTGGTGCGGGCCGTGCTCGCGATACTGGCCGCGGTCGCGGTGACAGCGGCGTGCCTGGGCGGGCTGGTGATCTGGCAGCACACCTACGACCTGCGCGAGCAGCCGGTGACGGTGCGAGGGGACGGCCGGACCCTGCAGGGCGTCCTGGCCCTGCCCGAGACGGGGAAGGGTCCGTTCCCCCTCGTGGTCGTCGTGCACGGCGACGGCCCCGTCGACGCCACGCACGACACCTTCTACCGGCCGATCTGGGAGTCCTTCGCCCGTGCCGGCTACGCCTCGCTGTCCTGGAACAAGCCGGGCGTGGGCGGAGCCCCGGGGAACTGGCTCGACCAGTCCATGGACGACCGGGCCGCGGAAGCCCTCGACGCCATCGCCTGGGCCCGCCGGCACCCGGACATCGACGGCGGCCGGATCGGCCTGTGGGGCGCCAGTCAGGCCGGCTGGGTGCTGCCCAAGATCGCCGCCCAGGACCCCGGCATCCGCTTCGCCATCGCCGTCTCACCTGCCGTCAACTGGCAGCGGCAGGGCCGCTACAACCTCCTCGCCGAACTCCGCCGCGACGGCGCGTCCGAGGCCGAGACCGCCGCCGCCCTGCGCCGACGCGAGACCGGTCTGGAACTGCTGGGGCGTGGCGCGTCCTACGAGGAGTACGTACGCGCCGTCGGCGACCCGCAGGGCATGACGGCCGCCCGCTGGCGGTTCGCCGCCCGGAACTACACCGCCGACGCGACCGCCGACCTGCCCGCCCTGCGCGGCGTACCCGTCCTGCTCGCACTCGCCGGACACGACGTGAACGTGGACACCGCCGAGACCGAGGCCACCTACCGCCGGCTCCTGCCCGAGCCCGCGCTGCGCGTCGCCCATTATCCGGACGCCGCCCACAGCCTGGTCGAACACGACGTGCAGAACTCCTCGCTCCGGCTCACCCTGACCGCGCTGTGCGCACCGAGGGCGCTCTTCGCCGACGGGTTCCTGGACGACCAGCGGCGGTTCCTGGCCGCCCTCGACGACCGGGGAGAGCGGCGATGACCGTACGGCCCACGACCGGCGCCCCGACAGGGCCGCCGCCCGGGACCCCCGTTCCGGACCGCCTCCTGGACGTCGACGCCCTGCGCGGCTTCGCCCTCTGGGGCATCCTCATGGTCAACATCACCTTCATGGCCTCGGCGCACCGCGGCACCGGAGTCGAGGACCCGGCCTTCGGCTCCGCGCTCGACACCGCTGTCCGCCTCACGATCCAGGCCTTCTTCGAGGCCAAGTTCTACCTGCTGTTCTCCTTCCTCTTCGGCTACAGCTTCACCCTCCAGCTGGCCTCCGCGGACCGCGGCGGCGCCGCCTTCGTCCCCCGCTTCCTGCGGCGCTGCGCCGGACTGCTGGTCCTGGGGCTCTGCCACGCCGTCCTCCTCTTCCCCGGCGACATCCTCAGCACGTACGCGGTGCTCGGCCTCGTTCTGCTCGCCGTGCACCGGATCCGGCCGCGAACCGCGGTACGCGCCGCGGTCGTCCTGACGGTCCTGACGGCGGCCTGCTACCTGCTGCTGGCCTGGGCGCTCGCCGCCACCGGGGGCGGCGGCATCGACACCGCCGCCGTCACCGAGCAGGGCCGCCAGGCCACCGAGGCGCTCCGCGGCGACCCCGCGTCGGTGATCGGAGCCCATCTGCGCCAACTGCCGGACGTCGCCTTCATGCTGGCCTTCTTCCAGGCGCCCGCGGCCTTCTCCGCCTTTCTGCTGGGTCTGGCGGCAGGCAAGAAGGGGGTGCTGAGTGACGTCTCCCGACACGCTCCGCTCCTGCGCCGCCTGCAGTGGGCGGGGTTCACGGCCGGCACCGCCGGCGGGCTGCTCTGGGCGCACGCCGGCCATGGGTACTCCGGTACGGCGTACCAGCTTGTCGCGGTGGCTGTGGACATGCTGACCGCACCGCTGCTGGCCGCCGCCTACGCGGCCACGGTGCTGCGGATACTGGCGCGCCCCCGGGGCCGACGCGCGGCGGCGGCCCTCGCCCCGGCCGGCCGGATGGCCCTGACCAACTACCTCGGCCAGTCACTGGTCCTGGCCCTCGTCTTCACCGGATACGGCACCGCCCTGGTGGGGCGGGTCCCTCCGGCTCTCGTCGCGCTGACCGCTCTGGCCCTGTTCGCCCTCCAACTGGTCCTCAGCCGCTGGTGGCTGGCCCGCCACCCCTACGGCCCCGTGGAGTGGGCGCTGCGTACGCTCACCCTGGCCCGGCGCCCACGCTGGAAGGGCGGCAGCGTATGACGGCAGGCCCGTGGCCAGCGGCTCAGGTGGGGCGAAGGGGTCCTCACGGAGCCGGCCACCGTCGGAGCCGCCATCGACAGGGGCCGACCGGCGCTGCCTGGTGCCGAGGGCGCCACGGGCGCCTCGTCACTGTCAAGACGCTACGCGGCGCGATCGTAGGAAGTGGGTTCTTCGGGCGAGCAGGGGCCGGCCTCCCCGTCCTTGCCGCACGCGCCCTTGCGGGACAGCTTCTTCTGCAAGGCCCGGAGGAGGGCCCACGCAGTGAACAGAGCGGCGGTCAAACCCCAGCTGAGGGCCCACCAGGCGGTGCCCGTATCGCGTAGGGCCTCGGCTGCGGTCAGGGCCATCGCGGTCGCGTGGGCCCAGCACAGGGTGATCCCGGCCCGGCGGGTAGCACGGTCGATTCTCCGGAAGCCCGGTCTTGCTCCGGGCGCGTGCTGCTCCATGGTTCCCCCGACTCGTCATGCGCTTCTTCGCCCGACCATGACTGTTCAGGCGTTCTAATGCGCGGAATGGCGGAATCCGGAGCTGACTTTCAGCCCGGTTTCGTTGACGCCAAAACAGTTTCCATGGGGCAATGGAGGCTTCGATGTCGCGTGAAGTCGGCTTGTTCTCGATCATGGGTGTGGCAGCGTGGCAGCGTGCGGGCTCCCGGCGACCGTCTCTCCGGCCGCCGCGTGTGCGTATCCCGAGGGAGGGCGTTGAGGAAAGGAATGAAGGCCTCCGCGAGCCTGACGTCCCCGAAGGCGACCCGGAGATGCCGCCGCGCCCCTCCCCTGCAACGTGGCCAGACCACAGCCCTTGCTGCCCCATGGTCGGGTCACCTAGGCACTGTTTCTCGGATCTCCTGACGTGGGTGGGGTGTTGGGGCCAGGCTGGCTGTATGGGCCGTGGGGATCTGACGAATGCGGAGTGGGATCGGCTGGAGTCGTTCCTACCTCCTGGTGGTGTGCGTGGTGGTCGATGGAGCGACCACCGCCGGGTGATCAACGGGGTTCTCTACCGGGTGCGGACCGGTGTGCAGTGGCGGGATCTGCCGGAGCGGTTCGGGCCGTGGGAGACGGCGCTACAAACGGCATCGCCGCTGGTCGGCCGATGGGACCTGGCAGATGCTGCTGTCCCGTGTTCAGGCAGCTGAGGATGCCGAGGGCAGGATCGACTGGGACGTGTCGGTGGACTCAACAGCAGTACGAGCCCACCAGCACGCCGCCGGCGCGAAAAGGCTCCTTCGGCCGCTGTTCCTCAAGAAAGGGGGGGGCGGGCAGGGGGCGAACCAGGTCGGTCCGGTACTGCGGAAACTGGCCGCCCGCCTGGAGGAGGTGGTCGGATCGGCGAACGCCTGGGACGTTCCCGCGGCGGATTCACCACCAAGATCCACCTCGTCGCCGACGGGCGATGCCGACCCCTCGCCCTCGTCCTGACACCCGGACACTGCGGTGATGGACCCCAGCTCGAGCGGGTCCTGGGACAGGTATCGGTGCCCCGAACCGGAGTCGGCCGGCCTCGCACCCGGCCCGACCGTGTCCTTGCGGACAAGGCATACACGTCCCGCAGAAACCGCCGCTACCTGAGACGACGCGGCATCCCGCACACGATCCCCGAACGCCTCGACCAGCAGGGACACCGCAAGAACCGAGGCTCCCGAGGCGGTCGACCCACCGGCTTCGACAGCGAGCGCTACAAGAAACGCAGCACCGTCGAACGCACCATCAACCGCCTCAAAGGCTTCGGGGCCGTCGCCACCCGCTACGACAAACGCGCCTACATCCACCTCGGCATCGTCACACGCGCAGCCCTCGCCATCTGGCTCAGAACATGATCCGGGAAACAGTGCCTAGACGGGTGGGTACTTTTCCACTTCGTCCACGGCCGCGAAGTCACCACGAAATGGCGGTCAGTTCCCGGAGAAGCTCGACCCGAAGACGTTCCCACACAGCCTGGGGCTCCATCCCACGCAGGGGCACCGCCAGCCCCCACTCACCGGAGTTGCGGTGGTACATGATGTGCTTCGCGGCGCTGCCGCCCTTGATACCACCCAGGGACTGGGTGCCGTACTCCATGAGCCGGCAGTGCGTCATCCTGGGCCCTGGATTGCTCCAGGCTCAGTGGGTAGCGCTCCAGGGACAGCATGGGCCACTCCTCCAGGAGGAATTGGGCCAGCACCTGCTTGCGCTCCTGCTCCGTGCCGGCTTCGTCCTTGGCGGCTGTGCTCCGGTCGAACCGGGCCGCTGCTTCCCATACCCCCACACCGGCGGTCATGAGGGTCATGATGCTGGAATGGCGATGGCCGCAGGGGGTGTAGGGCGTTTCGGGGCCTGCGTGACGGCGTCCGCCGCACCGGCCGGCAGGAGCCCCGCCGTCGCGTGCCATGCTGTGGCGGTCTCTTCAAGGGAGGGTGACATGACAGAGAAGCCCCTGACACATAAGCAGGCGCTTGCTGCTGTGATCCAGGCGCTGGGTGGCAGCTGGGACACGGAACGCGCCGTACTGGCCCTACGGGTCGCCGGATATCGGCCGACGGACGAAGAAGCCGCGGGCAAGGAAGCCCGCCGCAACCTGCGCGAGCTCGCCGACGACGGTCTGATCGTGAGGCCGGAGTCGGGTCAGGCCGTCTACCGCCTGACGTAACCGTCACCGCGGCGCTCCGACGCCCACCGTCAAGAGGCGGCAGGCTCCTGGAAGCCGTTCGCTTCGATGTGGGCGATGGCTGACGGGTGGGTTGTTAGCCACTCGCCGCACACTCGCCAGTGATGGACGCTGCCGTCGCGGAACTCCGTGCGCACTTCCGCGACGAGCTTGTTGTCGCACTCGCCGCTCGTGGCCATGGAACAGATGACCTTGCCGTGCTGCTCGAACGCTGGAATGTACGGGTGGATCGACAGGATCGGAGAGCGCATCTCCCGCGCTGCTGAGTGAGACATGGCGCGGAGAGTATCAACGCGGCTTCGCCGACTCCTTACGTTCCGTGAAATACCCGGTCGGCGGTCACGACTCGCCTTCCTCCCGCAGCTCGTCGATGAGCGGGTGGACGGAGAAGCCGGACGCGCGACCGCCGGGGTCCGCGTCGTACTCGGCCTTCAGAACCTGGACGGCTGATTCCGGGGTCTTGACCAGGTTGCGCAACAGGCCGGCGATGCGGGTGGCCGGTTTGGTAAAGCCTCTGAGTCAGCGGCCCGAGGGGTAGTGCCAGATGTCGTAGACGCTCTTGGCGTCCGCGACGCCGTCCATCTCAGCGGCGTACTTAATGACGGAGACCCTGTCCTCGTAGTTTTCGTAGGCCGCAGGCCCGTTACGAAACAGCACCGGTATGTCGAAGCTGTCGGCGTAGGTGAGTGGCGGCTTGTCGGGGACGTGCGCGGGGATCGTCGGCGTCATGGGGCAACCCTGGCACGAGCCTCGACGCCCTGGGACGAACGCTGCGAGGTTGCTTCGGTGACGACTCTGCGTGAAGGCTGACGGCTGCTCAGGTTGGCCTGACGCATCGTCGACTGGCCGAGATCATCTTGCACATGTGTTGCGCAAGGCGCTGAAAAACAACAGTGATCAGTGACGGGCTGTGGAGGCGAGTATTCGCAGCTCAGATGGCATGCCGCGGTGCTGTGCCCCCTGAGCTCAAGGGGCACAACACCCTGCCCGTCAGATGTCCCGGAAGATCTCGATCTGCGCGCCCACCGAGTTGAGCCGCTCCGCCAGCTCCTCGTAACCGCGGTTGATCACATAGACGTTGCGGAGTACGGAGGTGCCTTCGGCCGCCATCATCGCCAGCAGGACCACCACGGCGGGCCGCAGGGCGGGCGGGCACATCATCTCGGCGGCGCGCCAGCGGGTGGGGCCTTCGACCAGGACCCGGTGGGGGTCGAGGAGTTGCAGGCGACCACCCAGGCGGTTGAGGTCGGTGAGGTAGATCGCGCGGTTGTCGTAGACCCAGTCGTGGATCAGGGTCTGGCCGTGCGCCGCGGCGGCGATCGCCGCGAAGAACGGGACGTTGTCGATGTTGAGGCCGGGGAACGGCATCGGGTGGATCTTGTCGATCGGGGCCTCCAGCTTGGAGGGCCGCACCGTCAGGTCCACCAGGCGGGTGCGGGCGTTGTCGGCCGCGTACTCCGGGGTGCGGTCGCAGTCGACGCCCATCTCCTCCAGGACGGCGAGCTCGATCTCCAGGAACTCGATCGGGACCCGGCGGATGGTGAGTTCGGACTCGGTCACCACCGCGGCGGCCAGCAGGCTCATCGCCTCGACCGGGTCCTCCGACGGGGAGTAGTCCACGTCCACGTCGATCTGCGGGACCCCGTGCACGGTGAGCGTCGTCGTGCCGACCCCGTCGACCCGTACGCCCAGGGCCTCCAGGAAGAAGCACAGGTCCTGGACCATGTAGTTGGACGAGGCGTTGCGGATGACGGTCGTGCCGTCGTGGCGGGCGGCGGCCAGCAGGGCGTTCTCGGTCACCGTGTCGCCGCGCTCGGTCAGCACGATCGGGCGGTCCGGGGCGACCGCGCGGTCGACCTGGGCGTGGTACAGCCCTTCGGTGGCGGCGATCTCCAGGCCGAAGCGGCGCAGTGCGATCATGTGCGGCTCGATCGTGCGGGTGCCCAGGTCGCAGCCGCCCGCGTACGGCAGGGTGAACTGCTCGGTGCGGTGCAGCAGCGGGCCCAGGAACATGATGATCGAGCGGGTCCGGCGCGCGGCGTCGGCGTCGATCGCCGCCAGGTCCAGCTGCGCGGGCGGCACGATCTCCAGGTCTACGCCGTCGTTGACCCAGCGGGTGCGCACCCCGATGGAGTTCAGCACCTCCAGGAGCCGGAACACCTCCTCGATCCGGGCCACCCGGCGCAGGACCGTACGCCCCTGGTTGAGGAGTGAGGCGCACAGCAGCGCCACGCAGGCGTTCTTGCTGGTCTTGACGTCGATGGCCCCGGAGAGGCGGCGGCCGCCGACGACCCGCAGATGCATGGGGCCGGCGTACCCGAGGGACACGATCTCGCTGTCCAGGGCCTCACCGATGCGGGCGATCATCTCAAGACTGATGTTCTGATTGCCGCGCTCGATGCGGTTGACGGCACTCTGGCTGGTGCCGAGAGCCTCGGCCAACTGCGTCTGTGTCCAGCCCCGATGCTGACGGGCGTCACGGATGAGCTTGCCGATACGTACGAGGTAGTCGTCTGACATGACGGCAGGCTATCTCAGATATGAGATGAGAATGCTGTGGGGGTGTGCCGTTCGAGTGACAGGTGCGTACCGGCCCCGCGGGGCCGGGTCTCCCCATCGTCGCCCGCGCGGGACGCCATGGCGCGGCCGGCGCGTCCGTACGGGGAGTCGGGTCCGGGGCCCATCCGCGACGGGGCGGGGCCTGGTGCCTGCGCCCGTCCTGCCCGGCCGCGCTCGGGGGAGCGGGGCGCGCGCGGACGGCGAAGCCGTCGGGAACGGGGCGAGAGTAACGGTGATGACCGAGGTGGACGGGGCGCCGGACGGTCCCCACGCCGACCGTCCGCCTGCACGGCGGCGGCTTGGGCGTCGCCCTCTCACCCGGCTCCGGGCGAGAGAGCGACGGGTCTCACCTCGTCAGGGCGCCGACGGAGGGCAGACCGGCCCTTCGGGCTCCCGCTCGTCCAGGACGGCGGCCACTGCTTCGATCTCGACGAGCTGGTCGTCGTAACCGAGCACGGTGACGCCCATCAGGGTGCTGGGTACGTCGTGGTCGCCGAACGCGTCCCGGACCACCTCCCAGGCGGACACGAGATCCTGCTGCCGGGCGGACGCCACGAGGACTCTGGTGCTGATGACGTCCTCGATCGAGGCGCCGGCGTCGGCGAGCGCGGTCCGCAGGTTCGCCACGGCCCGGGCCGCCTGGCCGGCGAAGTCCCCGACGGCCACGGTGTTGCCGTGCTCGTCCAGTGGACACGAACCGGCGAGGAAGATCAGCCGGGACCCGGCGGGCGCCGTGGCCGCGTAGGCGTACTCGGCGACGGCGGAAAGGGAGCGGGAGCGGATCAGCGAAACGGCGCTGGTGCGGGGCACGATGGAAGTATCTCCGGGGTGGTCGGGGCGTCGGGCACGGGGTAGGTGCGGGTGTGATCTTTTCAGGGCCTTCCGGTGATTTCATCTCTTTTTCCAGGCGGTCCGCACGGCGCCTCGCGAGGTGACCGGGGTGACCGGGATGCCAGGGGTGACCGGGGCGACGGGAAAACCGCGTGCCCGGCGCGGGGCACGCCCCTACGGTGGTCCCATGTCGTCGATCAGGCAGGTCCAGGTCACTTTTGACTGCGCGTCACCCATGCGCGTCGCCCGTTTCTGGTGCGAGGTGTTGGGGTACGTCGTACCGCCGCCGCCCGAGGGGTTCGCCACGTGGGACGCCTATGACCTGTCCCTGCCGCCGGAGAAGCGGGACGCTGGGTTCGTCTGCCAGGACCCCACGGGGGTGGGCCCGCGGATGTACTTCCAGCGCGTTCCCGAGGCCAAGGTCGTCAAGAACCGGGTGCATCTGTGCGTGCGGGTCGGCACGGGGCTCGTGGGGGAGGAGCGCCTCGCCGCACTGGAGGCCGAGTGCGCGCGGCTTCTGCCGCTCGGTGCGCAGCGCGTACGTCTGCTCCTCGCCGATGAGGAGAACGAGTCCTGCCTGGTGATGCAGGACATCGAGGGCAACGAATTCTGCCTCGACTGACCGGTG
The DNA here is from genome assembly GCF_018866325.1 of Streptomyces sp. YPW6. Taxonomy (NCBI): domain Bacteria; kingdom Bacillati; phylum Actinomycetota; class Actinomycetes; order Kitasatosporales; family Streptomycetaceae; genus Streptomyces; species Streptomyces sp. YPW6. The sequence goes on along the minus strand of NZ_CP076457.1, from coordinate 1,278,272 downwards.
GGGTGGCACCGGTACCGTTGCCCGGCATGAGCGACTCCGCCGCCGCCGGGATCGAGATCACGGCGGACCTCGTCCGCGACCTGCTCCGGGAGCAGCATCCGGACCTCGCCGAACTGCCCGTCCGCGAGGTCGCGGGCGGCTGGGACAACCAGCAGTGGCGCCTCGGTGACGAACTGGCCGTACGCCTGCCGCGTACGGAGCGGGCTCCGGAACTCCAGCGCAAGGAGTGCCGCTGGCTGCCCCACCTCGCTCCGCGCCTGCCGATCCCCGTACCGCGCCCGGTGCGGGTGGGGAAGCCGTCCGCACGCTTCCCCAAGCGGTGGACGGTCATGACGTGGGTCCCCGGCGAGCCGCTGGACCGCACCTCGATCAGCCGTGCCGACCACGCGGCGGACACCCTGGCGGACTTCCTGAGGGCGCTCCACGTGGCGGCGCCCGCCGAGGCGCCGGGCGTGGTGGACCGAGGCGCTCACCCGGGCGCGTACACCGAAGGCTTCGACCGTCTGATCCGGTCGGTCGCCCTCGGCGTCAAGGCCGACGAGGTCCGGGCCGACGAGGTCAGGGCCGACGGCGTGAGGGCCGACGGCGTGAGGGCCGACGAGGTCCGGGCTGTCTGGGACGACGCGGTCGCCGCCCCCGCGTGGGAAGGTCCGCCGGTCTGGGTGCACGGCGACCTCCACCCCGCGAACGTCGTCGTGTCGGGCGGGACGCTCTCGGGGGTGATCGACTTCGGGGACCTGTTCGCCGGGGATCCGGCGTGGGACCTCGCGGCCGCCTGGGTCGTCCTCCCCGAAGGCGCCGCCACACGGTTCTTCGACGCGTACGCGCACGCCGACGGCGCGACGATCCGGCGCGCCCGTGGACTGGCCGCGCTGAAAAGCCTCTTCCTCATGCTCATGGGCCACAACGGGGAGCGGGGGCTCCCCGGCGGCAAGCCGTCCTGGGGGCCGGCGGGCCGGGCGGCACTCGGTCGCGCGCTGAGCGACGGCGGCCGGTAGGCCGATCGTCGACGCCCGACGCCCGACGCCCGACGCCCGACGCCCGACGCCCGACGCCCGACGCCCGACGCCCGACGCCCGCAGGCCGCGTCGGCGGAAGTGGGGCACGGTCCGGCTTCAGTGGCCGCGCGGCGCGTACATGATCAGGGCCATGCCCGCCAGGCAGACCAGGGCTCCGACGACGTCGAAGCGGTCCGGGCGGTAGCCGTCGGCGACCATGCCCCAGGCGATCGACCCGGCGACGAACACGCCACCGTACGCCGCCAGGATGCGGCCGAAGTTGCCGTCGCTCTGGAAGGTGGCGACCACGCCGTACAGGCCGAGGGCGACGACGCCGGCCCCGACCCATACCCAGCCCCGGTGCTCCCGCAGGCCCTGCCAGACCAGCCAGGCGCCCCCGATCTCGAACAGCGCGGCGACGACGAACAGGGCGATGGAGCGGCTGACGAGCACGGTGGAGGGCTTTCTGGTGGGACGGATGGACGGGCCGGCGGGGAGTGGGGGCGGGACGCCGGCCGGTCGAGCCGGAGTGATCCGTGAGCCCCGGGCCCCGCCCCCGGTCCAGGAAACCGCACTCCGGATCGCACCGCCGGTCCGGTCCGGCCGTGTGCCCAGGTGGGCCGAGGGTCCGGTGCAGGGCGGAAGTCAGGTGCTCCGCGTCGAGCGGTCCGTGTGTCGGCGCGGTCACGGGGCACCTGGGCATGACCGGGCGGCGGCTATGTACTAGAGTTATCTCGACATCGAGATATCTGCCGAGGCGCACCACAGCCGCCGCCCAGTAAGGGTTACCTAACTAAGCCTTACCTTAGCGGATGGCCGGGGCCGTAGGTGGCAACAAGCGGCGCCGGCTGCCAATGAGGCGCGGCGCGGTAGACGCGCACATTGAAGAAGGAGACTGTCGTGTCGGCGAACAGCTTCGACGCCCGCAGCACGCTGCGCGTGGGCGACGAGTCGTACGAGATCTTCAGGCTGGACAAGGTAGAGGGCTCCGCGCGCCTCCCGTACAGCCTGAAGGTCCTGCTGGAGAACCTGCTCCGTACCGAGGACGGCGCGAACATCACCGCCGACCACATCCGGGCCATCGGCGGCTGGGACTCCCAGGCGCAGCCCAGCCAGGAGATCCAGTTCACGCCGGCCCGCGTGATCATGCAGGACTTCACCGGCGTCCCCTGCGTCGTGGACCTCGCCACCATGCGCGAGGCTGTCAAGGAGCTGGGCGGCGACCCGGCGAAGATCAACCCGCTGGCCCCGGCCGAGCTGGTCATCGACCACTCCGTCATCGCCGACAAGTTCGGCACGAAGGACGCCTTCGGCCAGAACGTCGAGCTGGAGTACGGCCGCAACAAGGAGCGCTACCAGTTCCTGCGCTGGGGCCAGACCGCCTTCGACGAGTTCAAGGTCGTCCCCCCGGGTACCGGCATCGTCCACCAGGTGAACATCGAGCACCTGGCCCGCACCGTCATGGTCCGGGGTGGCCAGGCGTACCCCGACACTCTCGTCGGCACCGACTCGCACACCACCATGGTCAACGGCCTCGGCGTGCTCGGCTGGGGCGTCGGCGGCATCGAGGCCGAGGCCGCCATGCTCGGCCAGCCGGTCTCCATGCTCATCCCGCGTGTCGTCGGCTTCAAGCTGACCGGTGAGCTGAAGCCCGGCACCACCGCCACCGACCTCGTGCTGACCATCACCGAGATGCTCCGCAAGCACGGCGTCGTCGGCAAGTTCGTCGAGTTCTACGGTGAGGGCGTCGCCGCCACCTCGCTCGCCAACCGCGCCACCATCGGCAACATGTCGCCGGAGTTCGGCTCCACCGCCGCGATCTTCCCGATCGACGGCGAGACGCTGAACTACCTGCGCCTGACCGGCCGCTCCGAGCAGCAGGTCGCCCTCGTCGAGGCGTACGCCAAGGAGCAGGGTCTCTGGCTGGACCCGCAGGCCGAGCCCGACTTCTCCGAGAAGCTGGAGCTCGACCTCGCCACGGTCGTCCCCTCCATCGCCGGCCCCAAGCGCCCGCAGGACCGCATCGTCCTCGCCAACGCCGCGCAGCAGTTCGCCCAGGACGTCCGCAACTACGTCTCCGACGACGAGGAAGCGGGCAAGGAGTCCTTCCCGGCCTCCGACGCCCCGGCGTTCTCCAACGGCGTCCCGTCGAAGCCGACCACCGTGACGGCCCCCGACGGCTCCACGTACGAGATCGACCACGGCGCCGTCACCGTCGCCGCGATCACCTCCTGCACCAACACCTCGAACCCCTACGTCATGGTCGCCGCCGCGCTTGTGGCGAAGAAGGCGGTCGAGAAGGGCCTGACCCGCAAGCCGTGGGTCAAGACCACCCTCGCCCCGGGCTCGAAGGTCGTCACCGACTACTTCGACAAGGCGGGTCTGACCCCGTACCTCGACAAGGTCGGCTTCAACCTCGTCGGCTACGGCTGCACCACCTGCATCGGCAACTCCGGCCCGCTGCCGGAGGAGGTCTCCAAGGCCGTCAACGACAACGACCTCGCGGTCACGTCGGTCCTCTCCGGCAACCGCAACTTCGAGGGCCGCATCAACCCCGACGTCAAGATGAACTACCTGGCGTCCCCGCCGCTGGTCGTCGCGTACGCCATCGCCGGTTCGATGAAGGTCGACATCACCAAGGACGCCCTGGGCGCCGACCAGGACGGCAAGCCGGTCTTCCTGGCCGACATCTGGCCGACCGAGGCCGAGGTCAACGACGTCGTGGCGAATGCCATCGGCGAGGACATGTTCAACAAGTCCTACCAGGACGTCTTCGCGGGCGACGCCCAGTGGCAGGCGCTCCCCATCCCGACCGGCAACACCTTCGAGTGGGACGCCGAGTCCACCTACGTGCGCAAGCCCCCGTACTTCGAGGGCATGGCGATGGAGCCGGCCCCGGTCGAGGACATCACCGGCGCCCGCGTCCTGGCCAAGCTGGGCGACTCGGTCACCACCGACCACATCTCCCCGGCCGGCGCCATCAAGGCCGACACCCCGGCCGGCAAGTACCTCACGGAGCACGGCATCGAGCGCCGTGACTTCAACTCCTACGGCTCGCGCCGCGGTAACCACGAGGTCATGATCCGCGGCACGTTCGCCAACATCCGCCTGCGCAACCAGATCGCGCCGGGCACCGAGGGCGGCTACACCCGCGACTTCACCCAGGCCGACGGCCCGGTGTCGTTCATCTACGACGCCTCGCAGAACTACCAGGCCGCCGGCACCCCGCTCGCGATCCTCGCGGGCAAGGAGTACGGCTCCGGCTCGTCCCGCGACTGGGCCGCCAAGGGCACCGCGCTCCTCGGCGTCAAGGCCGTCATCGCCGAGTCCTACGAGCGCATCCACCGCTCGAACCTCATCGGCATGGGCGTCCTCCCGCTCCAGTTCCCCGAGGGCCAGAACGCCGAGACCCTGGGTCTCACCGGCGAGGAGGCCTTCTCCTTCACCGGTGTCACCGAGCTGAACAACGGCACCACCCCCCGTACGGTCAAGGTCACCACCGACACCGGTGTGGAGTTCGACGCGGTCGTCCGCATCGACACCCCCGGCGAGGCCGACTACTACCGCAACGGCGGCATCCTGCACTACGTGCTTCGCGAGCTTGTCGGTAGTTGAGCTGATGTGAACGAGCGCCCTGCCCCTGCATCTCGCGCAGAGGGCGGGCGCTCGCGCTCGACGGGGCGAAAGGTGCGCGGGCGATCATGAACGCACGTGACCTGTTCCCTGGGTGGAGCTGAGCATCCTGCGACGACGAAGAACCCCGCACCTGGTACCAGGTGCGGGGTTCTTCTCTCCTTGCGAGCGTGTGGCGAACGAGCGCCACGGGGCGATGTGCTGCAACTGCGTGTCGTAGCAATCGCTCAGCCGCGCTGGGAGGCCCGCATGCTGGTGCGCGGCTCCTCACGGACGGCCTTCGTGCCGGAAGAGCTGTCGCGGCGGCTGGGCGGGCCCGAAGTCCTGGCCGCCACCGGCGCTTTCCACGCGGTGCACCCGCTCCGGGCGGGCGGGGTGGTGGCTCCCAGACGAGCCGGACGCCCGCCGAGTACGCGGACGAGGTCCTCCGCGGAGTCTTCGAGGCCCTGCGTCCGTGCCTTCCCCCCGGGCACTCCCCGGTTCGAACCGACCCACCTCGACCTGCGTTACGTCCCGGAGGACGCGGCCCGCCCGGCGCGCTGGCCGGAGTCGCCGGACGCGAACCCGCCGCGCCCTCAGTCGATTCACCTGCTGTCGCAGGCGGCCGGTTGTGTGCCAGGCCATGAGGTCAACAAGCGGCGGGCAGTTCGCGACGCCGCTCAGGCCCCTCACCCATCACGATCTCCCGGTGCTCGTACCGGGAGACGGGGACAACCGGAGAGGGAGGCATCGAGAGAAGGAGAGGGACCGGCACCCCTCTTGGCTCTACGCGTCAGATGGCGACGACCCGTGCGGGTGGCCGATACGCCAGAACGCGCGAGAAGGTGCACCGGCTTGCCTTCGAGGCGGCAGACAGCGGCAGGCGGCGGCAGTCAACTGGCCTGGAGGCCAGCAGGCGTTGCCAGCGATGTCAGGCCCCCAGGGCACCGGCGAGGAAGATCGGGTAGAGCACGCTCAGAGCTCCCGCGGCGAGGCCGATTGCGCACTGACCCCGGTTGAGCCTGCGGGCCAGGCCGAGGAGTCCAAAGGTGACGGCGAGGCTTCCGAACAGAAATGGGATCGCCATTCCGATGAAGCCTGCGAACACCGCGGCAATCACAGCGACGGTGCCAAGGACGACGGAGACCGGCCCATAGAGAGTTGCGGGGCTGTCGGCGGATTCGGTGGTCATGTCGGGTTCCTCGCTGTCGAGCTCCAGCATGCAGGGACAGACCCTGCATGAGCCACGATGCCATTCTCCTGACGAGCCAACAGGTCTGCCCCACGGGTAGGGTCGCCTGTGAGATCAAGCTCACTCTCGGCTTCGAGGCTGCCGGCTTCTCGGTTTCCCGATTTCCGCAGGCTCCTCCCCTTCCTCGGATTCCTCGGCAGTTTCCTGCTGCCCCTCCGGCGGGCAGTCGGCCTGCCGGGCTATGTCGTCAGATCCGGTCGGCTCTTCGGCTCGTGGGCCGGGTCCTTGTCGCGGAACCTGACCGGCGGGACGTCTGACGGCTTGCGTTGCTGCTGTGCGTGCCGGCTGCGGGGGCGGGCATCGAGTCGTCCGGGGCGGGGTCATCGCGGACCGGTGAGGTGGTCGAGCCGGCCGGCGAGGTCGGGGTGGGCGGCCGCGAGGTGGGGGCGGGTGGCGGTCAGGGGCGACGAGGTCGGCGGGGTCGTCGTGGCCGAGGGCTGTGTGGAGGGCGTCGAGGCTGCGTCGGGCCGCGGTGGGCAGGTCGGTGAGGGTGGTGATCTGTGCGGCGAGGCGGCGCAGGTCGGCGGCGTTGTGGCGGGCCCGGGTGGCGGTGGCGCGTTCGGCCGCGCGGGCTTGGCGGGTTGCGGTGACGCGTTGTTCACCGGTGGTGCCGGCGGCGCCGGGGCGGCCGCGCAGGTAGCGGCGTTCGGCGGCCTGCCGGCTGGCGACGCCGAGTGGAGCGGCGAGGTCGGCCCAGCTGGCACCGGCGTCGCGGGCGGTTTCGATCAGGCCGTTCTCCCAGCCTGCGAGCTGTTCGCGTACCTGCCGCAGCAGCATGAGGGAGGCCAGCGCCTGTTCGGCGCCGGGACCGTCGGTATCGGGGCGGTCGTGCTGGGCGTCGCGCAGCGTGTCGTCGATCGCGGCGAGTGCCGCCGCGGCGGCGAGGAAGGACGCCGGGCTGTGAGTGTCGGTGGGGGGCGTGGGCGGCTGGTCGGATGCGTTCACGGGCACCTCCTTTCAAGGTGTCATCACCTGGACGACATCATGTTTGTCATCCATTGGATGACATGGTACAACGGTGTCAGTGCAGCGCATTGGCAGCAACTGCCTGATACCACTGGAGGTGTTCTCACGATGTTGATGCGCACTGACCCCTTCCGTGAGCTGGACCGTGTGGCGCAGCAGCTGATGGGCCCGGGCACCTGGTCGAAGCCGTCGGTGATGCCGATGGACGCCTACCGCGAGGGCGACGAGTACGTGGTGGCCTTCGACATCCCCGGGGTGACCGCGGACGCGCTCGACATCGACGTCGAGCGGAACATGCTGACCGTCAAGGCCGAGCGTCGGCCGGCAGTGAAGGCCGACGACGTGAAGATGGAGCTGTCCGAGCGGCCGCTGGGGGTCTTCTCCCGCCAGATCGTGCTCGCCGACACCCTGGACACCGAGCGCATCCAGGCCGACTACGACGCCGGTGTGCTCACCCTGCGGATCCCGATCGCCGAGCGGGCCAAGCCCCGCAAGATCTCCGTCGGTGTCGGCTCCGGCCGCAGGGAGATCTCCGGCTGAGACCGGCCGGACAGGTGCGGAGGACGGGCACCTGATCTCCCCCTCGCCCCGCCCTCCGCACCCCTACGGGCATCCGAGCGAAACACGAAGGGGTGGCGGCCGAGATGACTCTGCGACGCGAAGCGTTCCTCGACCACGTCAAGGAACGCGGTGAGTACGGCACTGTGGAGGAAGCCGAGCGGGCGGCCCGTGTGGTGCTCGCCCTGCTCGGCGCCCACCTGGTCGGCGAGGTCCGTGCCCAGCTCGCGGCACGCCTGCCGGAGGAGTTCGCCCTGATCCTGCTCAACCCGCTTGAGAGCGCCGAGCCGCTGCCACCGGAGCGGTTCCTGCGGGCCACCGCGGCCTGGATCGAGGGCGCCACCGAGCACACAGCGACCTGGGACGTCAGCGCCGTCCTCTCAACGGTCGCCGACACGGCCGACGATGGCCTGCTGGGCCAGATCCTGCTCCAGCTCCCCACCGGCTACGACCTCCTCTTCGGCCGCCCCCAGCCCACCTGACCATCCCGGCTCCTCTGAAAGGCATGCACCGCAGTGATCACCGACGTACGCATACCGCTCGAGCACCAGCAGCCGTACTCGACGGCCTACGAACAGATGCTGGAGAAGGTCCGCTACGAAGGGGCCTACCCCACCCGTGAGAGAGCGGAAGAGGCCGTCCGCCTGGTCCTGGCGGGGCTGGGACGCCAGCTGACCGGCGACGAACGCGTCGACCTCGCCGCCTGTCTGCCCCCTGAGGCCGCCCGCGCACTGACCACCCAGATCCCCGACATACAACCCCTGACCGGATGGGCCTTCGTCAAAGACCTTGCTGCCCGCACCGGCGCCTCCCTGGCCACCACCCGCTGGGACACCGGCTCCGTCCTCACCACCGTCAACACCTACGCCGGCCCCGAACTCACCACCCGCATCCTGAAGCAACTCCCCACCGGCTACGCCCTGCTGTTCGGCCAGGCCGAACTCACCGCCGGCGCGGACCACCGCACGAGGTCCTGACAGCCGCAACGGCGACCACTCCTTCGGGAGACCGGGCCACGGCGCCGACCGGCCCTCTCGGCAACGGGGGGCAGTTCTCCGCCCATGACCACGCCGTCCGCGAGGCCCGCGAGCAGCGCACCCTGCGGATCATCGCCGTCTCCTTCTTCGCGCTCGCCGCGTACGTCAGCGTCGACGCCGTCCGCGCGCTGACCGGCACCGGCGAGGCCGACCGGTCGATCCCCGGCATCGCCATCGCCGCTCTCTCGCTCGCGATCATGCCGTTCCTGTCCGCTGCCCCGCGCAGGGCCGGCCGCGAACTCGGCTCCGCCTCCGCGGTTGCCGACTCCAAGCAGACCCTGCTGTGTACGTACCTGTCGGACGTGCTTTTGGCCGGCCTGGTCCTCAACGCCGCACTCGGCTGGTCCTGGGCCGATCCGATCGCCGCTCTGATCGTCGCCGCCATCGCCGTCAAGGAAGGCCGCGACTCCTGGCGAGGCAAAGGCTGCTGCGCGCCCGCCTCACCTCCACCGGAGTGCCGGCCCGAACGGTATGCACCGCGGCCTCACCGACCCGGATGACCGCGCCGGATTCCGTCGGGGCGCGGACCCGGCACCCGGCCTGTGGTCCTCTGCCGCATCAGGTTCCGTACACCCGGCAGGCACAGGCTCGGCCCGCGTCGCAGCACGGAGCGTGACGGCATTCACCGGAGGCGATCAGGGGGCTGGGTCGGCCGGTGGGTGAGCGGCGACGACGCGGCGGAAGAGGGTTTGGACGGCGGTGGTGATGTCGGTGTCTGTCTGGGTGTGGTGGCAGGGGCCGGTGTAGGCGTGGCTGAGGAAGTCGGCGGTGAGTTCGGGGTCGGGGACGTCGAACTCACCTGCCGCGTGGCCTTGGGTGAGGAGGGTGACGAGCAGGTCGCGGGCGGCGGTCATGGGTTCCTCGCCAACGGCGCCGCCGGGTTCATGGAAGAGCCGGTGGTAGAGCTCGTGGTGGTCCTGTTCCGCGGCGACCCAGGCGGCGACGAGGCCGTCGAGGCGTTCGGTCCAGGTCAGCCCTGGCTGCTTCAGGAGGGCGGCCGGCTCCTGGAGCATGCGGTCCCACATCTCGGCCTGGAGGGCGGCCAGGAGTTCCTGTTTGGAGTCGAAGTAGAGGTAGACCGTGCCCTTGGCGACCCCGGCGCGGGCGGCGACCTTGCTGACGGTCAGCGCCTCATAGCCGTCCTCCAGGAGCAGGGCGGCGGTGGCGTCGAGTATCTGGCGGCGGCGGACGCCCGGGGGCTGGAAGCGGCCGGTGGGCTGGGCGGGGACGGACTGGTCCGCGGGCACGGTCCCTCCTGCGTCGTCAGGTGACTGACCGGTGGTCGGTCAGCCGGTGCCCTCCAGGGTGTCATGCGGCCAACCCACGCGAAATCCGGGTACGAGGCGACCCCGCGTCCGTGGATGTGGTTGCTGCCCCGCGTCTCGCAGGCGTGTCCGGTGGTGTGCGTCACATGTCCTCCTGCGGGAATGGGATCGAGCGAATGACCGTTGGTCAGTAGTATGACCGTCGGTCATTCGATTCCGTCACGCCCCCTCGGAGGCAACCCATGGATCGCACCGCCCAGTACGACACCGTGATCATCGGCGGCGGCCCCGCAGGCCTGACCGCTGCGCTGACCCTGACCCGCTACCGCCATCGCACCCTGGTCGTCGAGTCCCCCGCCTCGCCCCGCAACGCCGCCTCGCGCGGCGTGCACGGCCTGATCGGCCTGGAGGGCGCCACCCCCGGCGAGCTGCGCTCCCGCGCCTGGGAGGAGCTGGACCGCTACGGCCTGGCCACGCGGCTCGACGCCGCCGTCGGCGAGATCACCCCGTTGCCCGGCGACGGTTTCACCGTGCGCGCGGACGACGGGACCAGTGCCTGGGCCCGGAACGTCATCCTGGCTACCGGTGTCATCGACCAGCACCCCGACGGTGTGGAGGGCTTCGCCGCGTGCTGGGGCCGCACGGTGATCCACTGCCCCTTCTGCATCGGTGAGGAGAACGCCGACCGCACCTGGGCCCTGGTCTCAGACGATCCTGACTACCTCGGCCTGGCCGCCACCGCCTTCCGCGCCTGGACCGGCGACGCCATCGCCATCGCCCCGCTGTCACTGCCCGGCGCCGACGGCCTGCGCCGCAGCCTGCGCGAGCAGGGCGGCGACCTCGTCCAGGGCCAGATCGTCCGCCTGCACCACACCGACGGCGACCTGCACACCGTCGAGCTGGCCGACGGCACCCTCCTGAAGCGCCAGACCCTGCTGTGGCCGCAGCCGCAGCGGCAGGTCCCGCTCATCGAACGCCTGGCCAAGGACCACGGCCTCGCCCTCGACGACGACGGCTACGTCACCGTGGACGACAGCCGTCAGACCAGCATCCCCGGCCTCTATGCCGCGGGCGACCTCACGGGCAGGACCTGGGAACAGGGAGTCGTCCCCGCCGTCGCCGCCGGAGCCGCCGCAGCCGACGCCATCCACTTCGCCCACCTGGCCTGACGACCCCGACCCACCGGAGCCCCCCGTGCCCGAGCAGGACTTCACCGACTACATCGACCGCATCGGCGACCGCACCGCCCTCTACCAGGCCGTCGCCTCCCACACCGGAGCTCGCCGCGTCCTCTACCCCGGCAGCTACCTCGACCTCGTCCCCTCCAACGTCTGGCCCGACGTCACCTACCTCGACGCCGACGCCCGCGCCCGAAAGGCCTTCCAGGGCCCCGACGCCGCCACGCTCGCCACCCGGCACAAGCACTACGCCGAACAGCCCCGCATCGCGTTCGTTCCCGGCGACTACACCCGCACCCTCGCAGAACTACCTGCGGCCGAGTGGGATCTGGTGATCTCCCTGTACGCGGGCCCCGTCTCCGAACACGTCCCCCGCTGCCTGCGCCCCGCAGGCTGGCTCCTGGCCAACAACAGCCACGCCGACGCCGGCCTCGCTCACCTCGACCCCCGCTACCGGCTCGCCGCCGTCCTTCACCGCCGCTCCGGCCGCTACCGCCTCACCACCGACGACCTCGACCGCTACCTGCAGCCCAAACGCCCGCCCCACCCCACCCGCGAACAACTCCACGCCACCGGCAGGGGCACCGCCTATACCCACCCGGCCCCCGCCTACCTCTTCCGCCTCGACCCCCTACACGCGAACGGTAGACCCGGCCCGGAATCCCACCGGAACCCGGCAGGCCGACACCCCTGACCGAGCCTGTACGTGCCAGGTGCCCGGGCGGGGCGAGCAACGACCCCGCCCGGGCGACCGGCACGTTCACCTCACCCGCTCATAATGCGTGGCTGGGCCGACAGTTCGTGGCTGTGAATGAGATCTTGTGCCGGCTGGAGGAGCTGTTGTTCCCGTCGATCGCGGACGTCGCGGTGCTGTCGGTAGGCGTGAACATCGCGATAGTGCGTGTTGCTGTGCGGTGCACCGCAGCTGGTGCCTCGTGCCCGGGTTGTAGGGCATGGTCAGCCAAGGCGCACGGCTCCTACCTGCGATTTTCCCGATGATGTTCCGAGCGCGGGACGAAGCATGATTCTCCAGGTGCGGGTCCGCCGGTTCACCTGCAGGAACGGTGAGCTGCCGGACAGCCCCCTTCATGAAAGCGCGAGGCCAGGGCGATGATTCCGAGGGAGACGGCCACGCCTGACAGCGGACCTGCCTCGAAGTCCGTGGAGAAACCTGCCACAAGGAGTCCGGCTGCCACGGCCCCGAGAATGAGGGTGAGGGACCAGGAAAGGATCTTCCGAGAGACCGGACGCAGAGTCTCGTCGGAATTCTTGCGTGACATGAGGAATACGTTCTCCCTGATCTTGATGGAGGTCCGGTGAGAACGGATGGGGTGGCGGCGTATGCGCCTGCCTCCATCCCATGCCGGAGCCAACAGCCAACAGGTCTCCGGCGCTGCCCATCTGGGCGATGAACCGCCGACCGAACCCGTCCCTCCGCCACGTGCGGCGGAGGGACGGGGCTTGGGGGGCCTGCTACTCGGGGCGGATGAGCTCCGTGACGAAGCGCCTGTCGTGGTCGCTGCCCAGGTAAATCTCGCCGTACCCGGCAGCCGGCCACACGGCCTGGCCGTCGATCCATGGCACGGTCACAGAGCGGTACGTCGCATCCCCGCACAGCGTGGCCTCGCCAACCGGTGCCGGGAGGTCCCGGAACCGGTGCCGGATCGGCCCGTACCGCAAGGACAGCGTCCCGATCGGCTCGGCTTCCTCGCCACCGGTGAGCGGGAAGAAGACCAGCCAAGGGGCTTCCGAGGTGTAGCTGTGCAACATCAGGTACCGCACCGTCTGCCCAGGCTCCCGGCGCGCGACCCTGGCCATGCGCCACGTACGCCTCGCGCCGAACAGGAAGATCCCTGTCCACACCAGCGTGATCACCGGCAGGAGGACGATCCAGAAGGGTGCCTTGTCCGGATACCGAAGCACGGTGTCCACAGCGAAGGCGCTCATCGCGAGTACGCCGAGGTAAGGCAACGTGTGCAGCGACCTGTGCAGTCCGCGCACCCGCCACCACGCGACCCGCCGGACGTCCGCCTCCGGGCGCAGGGTCGGTTTCTCCAGCCCCCGGTACACGGCCTGACTGATGGCGGCCTCAGCCATCTCCCGATAGCAGACCGGAGCGACGTCGTCCGTCATGTGTTCTTCCTGCCTCATGTCAGCAGTAGCTTGGGCCGGTGACGGACGGTATGGCGCAGGTCGCGATGCCCACGCCGCCTCCGATTCCCAGCTCCGGGCCCCGAACGAACGGGTCACGGCGTGGCGCTGCGTGTCTGCCTCTTCCCGCTGCGTGGCGGCTGCGGGGCATGATCTCGACGATGCGTCCCGAGCGTGTGCCCACCCCCCAGGCCGCTCCGAAAGCGGCCCCACCGGCGAGACCGAGGGCACCGTACCGGATGTTTCCGGCGAACTGCTCCCCAGCGTGGTCCAGCCCGTGCGTCTTCAGGTCTGCCAGTGCCTTGGCGGTGATCACCACGGCGGCGGCCAGGGCGCAGTTCCCGAGTGAGACGAAGCAGGCCGCGAAGGCGGCGACATCGGCGATGGTCCGCCAGTCGTCACCGACCCATTGGCCGAAGCCGGAGTCCCGACGGCGACGACGAGCCGGGCGAGGAAGCGGCACATGACCTTCTGATCAGCCAGATCCGCCGCCGCGCGGTGGACGGCACACGCGAGGGCCGCGCCCCGGGACTCCCGGGGCGCGGCCCTCGCGCCGCTCCCGGGGCCGTGGTTCCGGGCCCGCCTCAGTCCGTGGACTCCGACGGAGTGCGCCAGATGTCGCTGATCCGGCAGGTCGTGCCCTGCGGCACCTCACCGAGGCCCTGCGCTTTCCTCACCGCGGTCCCGCCGGGCTCCAGGGCGACCACTCCCGCCCCGCCTTCCGCGACCTTGACACCCTCCGCGTCGAGGAATTCGAGCATGATCGTGTAACTCGACGTCGTGGACGATCCGTTCACGACCTTCACCTTCGCCGACTGCCAGCCGGTCCGCGGATTGCGCGTGCACGCGGTGATCGTGACGTCCTTCTCGACGCCGGCTTCGGGCGAGAGGCCCCCCGGGCCCGCCTCGTACGGCTCCTCCTCGTACGGCTCTCCGTCGTACGGTTCCGAGTAGGGCGCCCGGGAGCGCGGCGGCAGCGCGATGGAGTCCTCGACCGCGTCCATCGCGTTGTAGACGAGTGTCACCACCGCTCCGGCCACGACGAGCCCGCCGACGACGGCGAGCGTCACGATCAGCCCCGTGCGCTGCTTCCGCGGCGGCCCCGCGGGCGCGGCCCACGGCGAGGGATGTGCCGGAGCCCGGTGCTCGGGCTCGGGCTCCGGCTGCGGCTGTTCGGGCGGCGGAGGCGGAAAGTTGTCGGACATACGGTCCCCCCACGGGAAAGTGATCAGCTGAGGGGCATACCGTACGTGGCTCTGCCGGCCTCACCCGCACCACCTGTACAGAAAGCGAACGGAGCACCATGGGCGAGCTGATCCTCATCCGGCACGGCGAGACCGAATGGTCCCGTTCCGGGCAGCACACGAGCTGGACCGACCTCCCGCTCACCGGCGTCGGGGAGCGCCAGGCCCGCGCCCTCGTCCCGCTGCTGGCCGACCGCACCATCGGGCTCACCCTCGTCAGCCCCTCGATCCGGGCCCGCCGCACCGCCGAACTGGCCGGGCTCCCCGCGCCCCGGGTCACCCCCGAGCTGCGGGAGTGGGACTACGGCGGCTACGAGGGCGTCACCACCCGGGAGATCCGCCGCACCCGCCCCTTCTGGAACCTGTGGACCGACGGCGTCGACCCCGGTTCCGACGAGCATCCCGGCGAGAGCCCCGCCCAGATCGGGCAGCGGGCCGACCAGGTCCTCGCGGGCGTCCGGTCGGCCGCCGAGGAGGTCGGGGACGAGGAGGACATCGCGCTCGTCGCGCACTCGCACTTCCTGCGCGTCCTCACCGCCCGCTACCTCGGCCTGACCCCGGCCGAGGGGCGGCTCTTCCAGCTCGCCACCGGCGCCGTCTCCCGGCTCGGCATCGAACACGGCCGACCGGTCGTCGCCGCGCTCAACGTGGCCCTGCCCGAGAGCCTCCAGCCGGAGTGAGCCCGGCCCGGCTCCGCCCGCACCGGAGCATCCGGCGCGGCCGGCACCTCCGGCTGCACCGGTCTCGCCGGGCCGCGGCTGTCAGGGCCGCCACCACCGGCACGCCGACGGCCGGCACCCCGGCCTTCCGGGGTACCGGCCGCCCGCGCTCACCGCGTGCCCGTCAGGAGAGCAGCTCCACCTCCGCGAGCGTCGCCGAACCCGTCAGCACCAGCCGGTACTGCGTGTACGAGCCGGGCTTCGCCACCGAGAAGACCCGGGTCTGCCTGTCCCAGGCGAACGACTGGCCCAAGCGGCGGTCGACGTCCTTCCACTTCTTCCCGTCCGCCGAACCCTGGAGCGTCCACCCCTGCGGGGCCTTGTCCGCCGCCGCCGAGGTCAGCGTGTACTGGACGCCCTTCGTGGCCGAGGACACCGGCAGCTCCACCGACTCCACCGTCGCCGAGGTGGCGGAGGTGTCGTCGAACAGCGCGCCGTCACCCTTCAGCGCGTCGCCCCGGGGCGTCGGGACCCGGTCGTCCTTCTGCACCGAGACCGGGGCCGCGTCCTTGCCCGTGCCCCAGGCCGACGGCTCCGGGCCCATGGCGAACTCCAGCGTGCCGCCCCTGGCCAGCACGTCGTGGGGGAGTGCCGTGGAGGTCCACTTCTTGCCGTTGACCTTCACGCCCTGCACGTAGATGTTCCGGTCGCTGTTCTTCGGGGCCTTCACGACCAGCTTGCGGCCGTTGTCCATGCGGACGGTGGCCTTCTTGAAGAGCGGCGAGCCGATCGCGTACTCCCCGCTGCCCATCACCAGCGGGTAGAAGCCGAGCGAGGAGAAGAGGAACCAGGCCGACTGCTCGCCGTTGTCCTCGTCGCCGTGGATGCCCTGCCCGATCTCGCTGCCGACGTACAGCCGGCCCAGGACCTCGCGGACCTTCTCCTGCGTCTTGTACGGCTGCGAGGCCGCGTTGTACATGTACGTGGCATGGTGGGCGACCTGGTTGCTGTGGCCGTACTGGCCCATCCGCACATCACGCGCCTCGGTCATCTCGTGGATGACTCCGCCGTAGCTGCCGGTGAACTCCGGGCCCGCCGTCTCCGGCGTCGAGAAGTACGTGTCCAGCTTCTCGCCCAGGCCCGCGCGGCCGCCGTACAGGTTGGCCAGGCCCCGGCTGTCCTGCGGGGCGGTGAAGGCGTAGCCCCAGCCGTTGGTCTCGGTGTAGTCGTAGCCCCAGACGCGCGGGTCGTAGCTGTCCGAGGGGAGGCGCCAGTCGCCGTTCGGCTTCCTGCCCTGGAAGAACCCGGCCTTGTCGTCGAAGAGCTTGACGTACTTCTGCGCCCGGTTCATGAAGTACTCGGACTCTTCCTTGTACCGCGCCTTCTTCGTCTTCCTGTACAGCTCCTGGCCCATGCGGGCGATGCCGTAGTCGTTGACGTAACCCTCCAGGGACCAGGACAGGCCTTCGTGGGTGGCGGTGTCGGCGTAACCGGTGAAGACCGAGGTCTCCAGCCCCTTGCGGCCGACGCCCGAGGACGGCGGGGCCACGGTGGCGTTCTTGAGCGCCGCGTCGTAGGCCGCCTCGGCGTCGAACTTCACGCCCTTGACGTACGCGTCGGCGAACGCCACGTCCGAGCTGGTGCCGGTCATCAGGTCCGCGTAGCCGGGGGAGGACCAGCGCGAGGTCCAGCCGCCGTCCTTGTAGTGCTGCACGAAGCCGTCCACCAGCTTTCCGGCCTTCTTCGGGGAGAAGAAGGAGTAGGCGGGCCACGTCGTGCGGTAGGTGTCCCAGAAGCCGTTGTTGACGTACACCTCGCCGTCGACGATCTTCGCGCCGGTCCGCGTCGGGGTGTTCTCGCCGGTCGCCTTCGAGAAGGGGCTGGCGTACCTGTTCTTGCCCTCCACCTTCTCGTGGCCGGAGTTCGGGTAGAGGTAGAGCCGGTAGAGGCTGGAGTAGAGCGTGGTCAGCTGGTCGGCGTTCGCGCCCTCGACCTCGACCGCCCCCAGGACGTCGTCCCAGGCGCGCTGCGCCGTGCGCTGCACGCGCTCGAACGAGGTGGACTCCGGGATCTCCATGGCCAGGTTCCGCTTCGCCTGGTCGACGCCGATCAGCGAGGTGGCCAGGCGGAGGCCGACGGTGCGGTCCTTGCCCGCGTCGAAGCGGAAGAAGCCGGTGACGTCGTCGCCCCCGCCGCCCTTCAGCTTCCCGCTGTCGGTGACCGGCGCGTCGAAGACGCCGTACACGAACATCCGGGTCGCTCCGGTGGACAGGCCGCTCCTGACGTCCGTGTAACCGGAGAAGGAGCTGGTCTTCGGGTCCAGCGTGATGCCGCCGGCGTTCGAGACGTTGTCGAAGACCAGGCTGGCGTCCTCGCCCGGATAGGTGAACCGCATCCGGGCCGCGTGGTCGGCCGGCGTCATCTCGGCCTTCAGGCCGTTCTCGAACGTGACGCCGTAGTAGTGCGGCTTCGCCGTCTCGTTCTCGTGCCGGAACGGCAGCGCGCGGGCGGTCCGGGACGCGTCCGGGGTGCCGCTCGCCGCCGACGGCATCACCTGGAACGTCTGCCGGTCACCCATCCACGGGCTCGGCTCATGGCTCGCCCCGAAGGCCTGGAGCGTGGGGAGGTTGTCCGCGTTGTTGCCCCGCTGGTAGTCGTACAGCCAGCTCAGCGAACCGGCGTTGGTCACCGGCGTCCAGAAGTTGAAGCCGTGCGGGAGTGCCGTGGCCGGAATGTTGTTGCCGCGCGAGAAGCCGCCGCTGGAGTTGGTGCCCCGGGTGGTCAGCGCGTAGTCCGACAGATGCGCCTTGCGCTTCTCCGGCTTCTTCGGGGCGATCGTGATGTCGTCGATCCAGCCCTGGAACTTCGCCTTCCCCTTGGGGGAGTCGTACGCCACCAGGATCCGGTCGACCGTCTTGCCCGCGGCGACCGTGCCGATCCGGGCGGCGACCTTGTTCCACTGGTTGACGTAGAGGCGCTTGGCGTCCGCCTGGCCCTGCGGGGTCAGCAGCCCGCCGTGGCTGTCGGTCGCCCTGAGCTCGCTCAGGTACGTGCCGTCGGTGAAGGCGAGATCCACCGCGACGTGGGTGGCCGGATAGTTCAGGTCCGTCTCGCTCATCTGCGGATGGACGAGGTAGGACAGCTCGGTGTCCTTGGTGACGGCCGTGTTCACGTCGAAGATCTTGTTGTACGAGTAGGCGCGTCCGTCCGGCGTGTGCGTGCCCGCGTAACGCAGTGCCCTCTTTCCGGTGAATCCCGCGCCCGCCTTCGCGGTGGGGGAGCCGGAGGGACCGCGGTCGGGCCGGCTGCGCATCTCCTCGGGTACCGGGTCGGAGGTGTCACCGTTCGAGAACTGAACGTCGGCGAGCTGGAGCGTGTCCGAGGCGCCGTTGTTCCTGGTGATCTCCAGCCGGAAGTGCCGGTACGCGGTGTCGCTCGCGAAGTCGTACGTCTTCGTCTCGTGCCGCCGGGCGAAGGACTCGCCGGTGCGGGTGTCGAGGCCGGTCCACTTCTCGCCGTCCGCCGAGCCCTGGAGCGTCCAGTCCTTCGGGTCGCGCTCGGCGTGGTCGTTGGCCGAAGTGAGGGCGTACGTCACGACCTTGACCGGTTCGTCCAGATCGAACTCGACCCAGCCGGTCTTCGCGAAGGTCAGCCACTTGGAGGCCGGCTCGACATCGACGAGGTTCTCCTTGACCTCGCCGCCGGCGGTGTTCTCGGCGCTCGCGCGCACCTGGGTCACCCGGTCGGTGACGTTGCCCGGGATGCCCGAGGAGAAGCCCCCGTCGACCCCGGAGGACCGCTTCTCGCCGTCGGGCCCCTCCTCGACGGTGTCGCGCCAGTCCGGCTGCCTCTCGTCCGCCTCGAAGGAGGTGGAGAACGTCCGGTCGCCGGGCGGCTTCCGGTCCGGCGGGGCGGGCTGCGCCGAGGCGGCCGCTGGGGCGATCACCACCAGCGCGAGGGAGGCCGCCAGGGCGGCTGCTGTGCGGGTCCGTCTCCGGCGGGAGGCCGGGCGGGGGACCGCGTGAGGGGCTGTGTCGGAGCCGTGGTTGAGGCCGCGTGGTGGCTGCATGCCGAGCCGTTCCTCCCCGGAAGAATGCCTGGACAACGTTGTCATGGCGGGATGCAAGGTCCAGTAGGGAGCCAAGTGACAGGACGTGTCAAGGGTGTTGCCGCAGGGTCCGTCGGCGAATCGGCCGGAATGGGGAAATAGCCGCCGCCGGCGGAGGGGGCCGGGTGCCGAGGTATCCGTGAGGTCTCAACTCGGGAAAGACTGCCGCCCAAAGCTGCTTTCGATCTTGCTCAGTTGGCGACAAGTGGACTATACCTGTCGGCATCTGCACAGCCGTCTCATACGGATGTGCGCGGGGGAACAGGAACGTCGCGAGGACGCCGGAGGCATCCTCGCTGTACGGTCTCCCGGCATCCCCACGGCACCGGCCCGTCCGGTCCATCTGTACATCCGTATGACCCAAGCGCAACTGACCGCGGTGGCGGGGCCCTTCGCCCTAGGCGAATTCTCGACGGGTGACCGGCACACCGCCTGAGTCCTGGAGAAGGCGAGGACTTGAGCATGGGATCCACCTCCGCCCACAACAATGAGGGCCTTGGCCGTCGCGATCTGATCAAGCGTTCTGCCGCACTCGGCCTGATCGCTGTTCCGACGATGAGCTTCCTGTCCGCCTGCGCGAGCGGCGACAGCGGCAGCGACGACAAGGTCGAAAAGGGCGAAAAGAGCGACAAGAACCCGCTGGCCGTCAACGGCAGCGCCCCGCTGGAGATCGTCATCTTCGACGGCGGCTTCGGCACCAAGTACGCCGAGGACGCCAAGGCCGTCTACGAGAAGACCTACCCCGAGGCGAAGGTCAAGTTCTCGGCCACGCAGAAGATCCAGTCGGTTCTTCAGCCGCGATTCAACGGTGGCACCCCGCCGGACCTGATCGACAACTCCGGTGCCCAGCAGATGGACATGGGCGTCCTGGTCGGCAAGAAGCAGCTCACCGACCTGACCCCGCTCCTCGACGCCCCCTCCATCGACGACCCCGCCAAGACGGTCCGCGACACCCTGCGGCCCGGCATCGTCCAGATGGGCCAGTTCGACGGCGACCCGGTCTGGATCATGTACTACGCGTACACGGTCTACGGCGTCTGGTACTCGCAGACCGCGCTGGAGAAGCTCGACGCCACGTACCCGGAGACCTGGGACGACATGCTCGCGCTCTGCGCGAAGGCGAAGAAGAAGGGCATCGCCGGCTGGACCTACCCCGGCAAGCACCCCTACTACCTCCCCTTCTCGCTGTACCCCTTCATCGCGAAGATCGGCGGCAACGAGGTCCTCGACGCGATCGACAACCTGGAGCCGAAGGCCTGGGAGCACCCCGCGGTCAAGGCGGCCTTCGAGGCGTACTACGAGCTGGTCGCCAAGGACTACATCCTGGAGGGCACCCCCGGCCTCGACCACCGCGGTTCGCAGGGCGCGTGGGCCCGCGGCAAGGCGCTGTTCATCCCGAACGGCTCCTGGGTCGAGAACGAGGAAGCGGCGATCATCCCCAAGGACTTCAAGCTGTCCGTGGGCGCCCCCTCCAGCCTCGACTCCTCGGACAAGATGCCCTTCGGCACCCTCTGGGCGTCGGGTGGCGAGCCGTTCATCGTCCCGAGCAAGGCGAAGAACGTCGAGGGCGGCATGGAGCAGCTGCGCATCATGCTCAGCGAGGCGTCCTCCAAGTCCTTCACCGCCAGCACGAAGTCGCTGTCCGCCTTCAACGGCGGCACGGACGGCATCGAGCTCTCCGACGGCCTCAAGTCCGGTGTCGCCGC
Organism: Streptomyces sp. YPW6; assembly: GCF_018866325.1. Lineage (NCBI taxonomy): Bacteria > Bacillati > Actinomycetota > Actinomycetes > Kitasatosporales > Streptomycetaceae > Streptomyces > Streptomyces sp. YPW6. The sequence continues at coordinate 1,257,538 of NZ_CP076457.1, read as the reverse complement.
GCTGGAGAAGGCCGGTACCAACGTGGTCAACCCGCGCCTGCAGGACTGGTACGTGAAGCTCCAGAAGGAGCAGATCGGTGTCGCCGCGCTCGGCGAGATGATGGCGGGCCGCGCCAAGCCGGCCGAGACCATCAAGAAGATCCAGGCCTTCGCCGACGCGACCGCCAAGGACCAGTCCATCAAGCACTTCAAGCACCAGTGACCACGCGTCACCAGCGGCGGGCAGCACGGGAAGGTCGGAGTCGGTAACGATGCAACACGGTAAATACCGGTTCATAGTCGGTTTCTTGGTGGCCCCGATGACGTTGTACGTCATCTTCGTCATCTGGCCCTTCATCCAGTCCATCTACTACTCGTTCACGGACTGGACGGGTCTGAGCCCCGACTTCACGATGGTCGGGTTCGACAACTACGCCAAGATGCTCGACGACGACGTCTTCTGGAAATCGCTGCAGCACAGTGTGCTGCTGGCGGTGCTGCTCCCGCTGGTGACGCTGGGCCTCGCGCTCTTCTTCGCCTTCATGCTCAACGTCGGCGGGCGGCGCCGCAAGGGCGCCGCCGTCACCGGCGTACGGGGCTCGGGGTTCTACAAGATCGCGTACTTCTTCCCGCAGGTGCTCTCGATCGCGATCGTGGCCATCCTGTTCCAGTTCGCCTTCGACCCGGCCCAGGGCATGATCAACGGCATGCTCAAGGCCGTCGGCTTCACGGACGTACCGACCTGGCTGGGTGATCCGCAGCTGGCGCTGTGGGTCATCATGGCGGTCCTCGTCTGGTGCACGACCGGCTTCTTCGTGGTCCTGTTCTCCGCGGGAATGGCCTCCATCCCCAAGGACTTCTACGAGGCCGCCCTGCTGGACGGGGCCAGCCGCTTCACGACCTTCTTCCGGATCACGCTGCCGCTGCTGTGGGACACGGTCCAGTCCGGCTGGGTCTACATGGGCATCCTGGCGCTCGGCGCCGAGGGTTTCGCCATCGTCCACATCATGAGCGTCGGTCCCGGCGGGCCCGACTACTCGACCACCGTCCTGCCGCTGTACGTCTACCAGGCGGCGTTCCGTGACGGACAGGCGGGCTACGCGACCACGATCGGTGTCGCCCTGCTCATCGTGACGCTGGCCTTCGCCGCCATCGTCATGCGGGTGGGCCGGCGCGAGCGGCTGGAGTTCTGATGAAGACCACTGACACCCCTGCGTCCGGACCCTCCGAAGCCCCGTCCGGGGCCGACGCCGCCGAGGTGCCGGCCCAGCGCGCCGGCACGGTCTCCAAGGGCGCCCCGGCCCCCGCGAAGAGCAGCGAGGGCCACGTCCTCAACGTCTTCTCCCACGGGGTGCTGATCCTGTGGGCGATCATGGTCGTCCTGCCGCTGTTCTGGGCGGTGATGTCCTCGTTCAAGACCGACTCGGACATCTTCAACACCCCGTGGTCGCTGCCCGACTCGCTGAACTTCGACAGCTGGGGACGGGCCTGGAGCCAGGCCCACATGAGCGAGTACTTCCTGAACACCATCCTGGTGGTGGGCGGGTCGCTCGTCGGCACGCTGGTCCTCGGGTCCATGGCCGCCTACGTGCTCGCCCGCTTCGAGTTCCCCGGCAACCGCTTCATCTACTTCCTGTTCGTCGGCGGCATGAGCTTCCCGATCATGCTGGCGCTGGTCCCGCTGTTCTACGTCATGGACAACATGGGGCTGCTGAACACGATCCACGGCCTGATCGCCGTGTACATCGCGTACTCGCTGCCGTTCACCGTGTTCTTCCTGACCTCGTTCTTCCGTACGCTGCCGACCTCGGTGGCGGAGGCGTCGATCATCGACGGGGCCTCGCACACCCGCACGTTCTTCCAGGTCATGCTGCCGATGGCCAAGCCCGGCCTGATCAGCGTCGGGATCTTCAACTTCCTGGGGCAGTGGAACCAGTACATGCTGCCGACGGTGCTGAACACCGACCCGGAGAAGCGGGTGCTGGCCCAGGGCCTGGTGGAGCTGGCCGCCAGCCAGGGCTACAAGGGCGACTACTCCGGCCTCTTCGCCGGTCTGGTGATCGCGATGCTGCCCGTGCTGGCCGCGTACATCATCTTCCAGCGCCAGGTCGTCTCCGGTCTGACGGCGGGCGCGCTGAAGTAGCCCCCTCCCCGAGAAGGTCACGTATCCACAACGGCCCGGTGCCCCGGCGGACTCGATCCGCCGGGGCACCGGGCCGTTGCCGGGTGCGCCGGTGCTCAGGTCTTGACGGGAGGCACCCCCGAACGGTCAGCTTAGAGTTCACATGTTGGAGGAAGCCGGGGTCTCATCGCTGCGGCCCCGGCCGGGGCGGTCCTCAGGGACCGCCCGCCAAGGGCAGGAGTGGATGAGTCGATGGAGACTCCCGGGTCGCAGACATCGCTGCACAGGGCCAATCTGGAGCGGGTCGTACGCGCCGTACGGATGGCGGGTTCGCTCACCCAGGCGGAGATCGCCCGGAGCACCGGCCTCTCCGCGGCCACCGTCTCCAATATCGTCCGGGAGCTGAAGGACGGCGGAACGGTCGAGGTCACCCCCACCTCCGCGGGCGGCCGCCGGGCCCGCAGCGTCTCGCTCAGCGGCGACGCGGGCATCGTCATCGGCGTCGACTTCGGCCATACGCATCTGCGCGTCGCCGTCGGCAACCTCGCCCACCAGGTCCTCGCGGAGGAGTCCGAGCCGCTGGACGTCGACGCCTCGTCCGCCGAGGGCTTCGACCGGGCCGAGGTGCTGGTCAAGCGGCTGATCGAGGCCACCGGGATCGGCCCGGACAAGGTGATCGGCGTCGGCCTCGGCGTGCCCGGCCCCATCGACGTCGAGTCCGGCACCCTCGGCTCCACCTCGATCCTGCCGGGCTGGACGGGCATCAACCCCAGCGACGAGCTCTCCGGCCGCCTCGGCGTGCCCGTGTACGTCGACAACGACGCCAACCTCGGCGCGCTGGGCGAGCTGGTCTGGGGCAGCGGCCGGGGCGTCAAGGACCTCGCGTACATCAAGGTGGCCAGCGGGGTCGGGGCCGGCCTGGTGATCGACGGGACGATCTACCGCGGCCCCGGCGGCACGGCCGGCGAGATCGGGCACATCACGCTCGACGAGTCGGGCCCGGTCTGCCGCTGCGGCAACCGCGGCTGCCTGGAGACCTTCACCGCCGCCCGCTACGTCCTGCCGCTGCTCCAGCCCAGCCACGGCCCCGGGCTCACCATGGAGCGGGTGGTCCAGCTGGCCCGCGAGGGCGATCCGGGGTGCCGCCGGGTGATCGGGGACGTGGGCCGCCACATCGGCAGTGGTGTGGCCAACCTGTGCAATCTGCTCAACCCCAGCCGTGTCGTGCTCGGCGGCTCGCTGGCGGAGGCCGGGGAGCTGGTCCTGGGGCCCATACGGGACTCCGTGTCGCGGTACGCGATCCCCAGCGCCGCCCGGCAGCTCTCGGTCCTTCCCGGGGCGCTCGGCGGCCGTGCCGAGGTGCTGGGCGCACTCGCCCTGGTGCTCAGCGAGATGGGGGATTCAACCCTTTTGGAGAGCACCCTCCCCGTGGCGACTCCTGCCTTCACTTAGATAACGAATGGCACCGTTGTCATCTCGTTAAGGATTTACTCCTTGACGCTGGCGCTGCGGCCGAGTTGACTTCCAGCCACCTCGGCCGCAACGTCGCGGCCTCGTCAGGGAGGTTCGAGAATGAACACGCGTATGCGTCGTGCCGCCGTTGCCGTTGCCGCCACCACGATGGCGATCTCGCTGGCCGCTTGCGGGAGCGCCAAGGAGTCCGGCGACAAGGCCGAAGAGAGCTCCGAGAAGAAGGGTGACGACCTGAAGATAGGTCTGCTCCTTCCCGAGAACCAGACGGCCCGCTACGAGAAGTTCGACCGGCCGATCATCGAGAAGAAGATCAGCGAGCTCACCGGCGGCAAGGCGAAGGTCACCTACGCCAACGCCAAGCAGGACGCGACCACCCAGTCGCAGCAGGTCGACACCATGATCACTAACAAGGTCGACGCCCTCATCCTGGGCTCGGTCGACTCCAAGGCGATCGCCAACAGCGTCAAGAAGGCCAAGGACGCCGGCATCCCGGTCGTCGCCTTCGACCGCCTCGCCGAAGGCCCCATCGACGCCTACACCTCCTTCGACAACGAAGAGGTCGGCCGGGCCCAGGGCACCGCCCTGCTGGAGGCCCTCGGCGACAAGGCCGACGGCGGCACGATCGTGATGATGAACGGCGCGATCACCGACCCCAACGCCGCGCTCTTCAAGTCGGGCGCCAAGTCCGTCCTCGACGGCAAGGTCAAGTACGGCAAGGAGTACGACACCAAGGAGTGGAAGCCGGAGAACGCCAACTCCAACATGGAGGCGGCGATCACCGCGCTCGGCAAGGACAAGATCGACGGCGTCTACTCCGCCAACGACGGCATGGCGGGCGGCATCATCACCGCCCTCAAGGCCGCCGGCATCGACCCCCTGCCGCCCGTCACCGGCCAGGACGCCGAGCTCGCGGGTGTGCAGCGCATCGTCTCCGGTGAGCAGTTCATGAGCGTCTACAAGTCCTACCCGGCCGAGGGCATCGTCGCCGCGGAGATGGCCGTCGCCCTCGCCAAGGGCGAGAAGCTCGACTCCATCGCCACCTCCGAGGTCGACAGCGCCACCACCAAGGGCATCCCGACGGTCCTCGTCCCGGTCGTCTCGCTGACCAAGGACAACATCAAGGACACCGTCATCAAGGACGGCATCTGGACGATGGACGAGATCTGCACGGCCAAGTACAAGGCCGCCTGCGACAAGATCGGTCTGAAGTAGTCCTCCGGGGCTCCGGCCCCGGGGACCCGGCCCGCCCCCGAGCCGCCGGGTCCCGCCCGCTCCACCGCCACCCGGCCCGCCGCGCCCCGCGCGAGGGCCGGGCGGCCCACCGCCCGCGCGGGCGCAGGCCCCGGCCCGCCCGCGCCACGAAGCCTGTCCGGCGTCCCGCACACCAACCGTCCCGCTACCGGGCGGGGCGCCGGACGGAACGCTTCACCCCTATATCCCGTATCTCTTCTGCTCGACACCGCCGCGCCTTCCCCCGGGCGCGGCATCCCCGCCGGTCAGGCGGCGAAGGAGATGGTTCATGTGTCCGCTACGCCTGTGTTGGCGTTGCGAGGGGTCTCCAAGCGCTTCGGTGCCGTCCAGGTACTCACCGATGTAGAGCTTGAGGTCCACGCCGGCGAGGTGGTCGCCCTCGTCGGCGACAACGGCGCCGGTAAATCAACGCTGGTCAAGACGATCGCCGGAGTGCACCCCATCGATGACGGCGTCATCGAGTGGGAGGGCCGCGCGGTGCAGATCAACAAGCCGCACGACTCCCAGAACCTCGGCGTCGCGACCGTCTACCAGGACCTCGCGCTGTGCGACAACATCGACGTCGTCGGCAACCTCTACCTGGGCCGGGAGCTGCGCAGGTTCGGCATCCTGGACGAGGTGGAGATGGAGCGCCGCTCCCGCGAGCTGCTCTCCACGCTCTCCATCCGGATCCCGAGCGTCCGCATCCCGATCGCCTCGCTCTCCGGCGGTCAGCGCCAGACCGTGGCCATCGCCCGGTCGATGCTCGGCGAGCCCAAGCTGGTCATCCTCGACGAGCCGACCGCCGCCCTCGGCGTCGAGCAGACCGCCCAGGTCCTCGACCTCGTCGAGCGGCTGCGCGAGCGCGGTCACGCGGTCATCCTCATCAGCCACAACATGGCCGACGTGAAGGCCGTGGCCGACAAGGTCGCGGTGCTCCGGCTCGGCCGGAACAACGGTGTCTTCGATGTGAAGACCACCTCCCAGGAAGACATCATCTCCGCCATCACGGGCGCCACGGACAACGCCGTGACCCGACGTGCGGCGCGCAACGCGGAGGTTTCCCAGTGACCACAGACGAGACCACCGGCACGGTGGACAAGAGCAGCACCTCGCTCGACCAGGGCAGCGTTGCGGCGGACACGGTGCCCGAGAGCAACCCGGACGCCGCCGACGGCGCTGCCACGGTCGTCGACCCCCGTCTGCTCGTCCGCGAACAGGGCCTGGCCGGCTACGTCACCGAGTTCAAGCGCAAGATCAGCGGCGGTGACCTGGGCTCGATCCCGGTGGTCATCGGCCTCGCGATCATCGCCATCGTCTTCCAGAGCCTGAACTCCGAGTTCCTCTCCGCGAAGAACATCAGCGACATCGCGGTCACCATGGTCGCCACCGGCATGATGGCCGTGGGCATCATCTTCGTCCTGCTGCTCGGCGAGATCGACCTCTCGGTCGGTTCCGTCTCCGGTGTCTCCGGCGCCGTGGTCGCGGTGCTCAGCGTCACCCAGGGCATGAACGAGTGGCTGGCGATCCTCGTCGCCATCGTCAGCGGTGCGGTGATGGGCGCGATCCACGGCTTCTTCTTCGCCCGGATCGGGGCGCCGGCCTTCGCCGTGACCCTGGCCGGCCTGCTGTTCTGGCTCGGCTTCATGCTCCAGCTGCTCGGCGACTCGGGGACGATCAACCTGGACGGCGAGGGCGTGGTCGGCCGGCTGACCACGTACTACTTCACCGACGTCGCCGCCGCCTACGGGCTGGCCGCCGTCGCGGTCATCGGCTACTTCGCCGCCGCCTTCCTGGACAGCCGCCGCCGCGAGGCCGCGGGCATCCCGTCCCGCCCGGTCGCCGACATCACCGTGCGCACCGTGGTCCTCGCGGTGTTCGCCTTCGCCGCCGCGTACATGTTCAACCAGTACCGCGGCCTGCCGCTCGCCCTGGTCCTCTTCCTGGTCGTTCTGGTCGGCACGGACTTCCTGCTCCGCCGGACGGCCTACGGGCGGAAGATCTTCGCACTCGGCGGCAGCGTCGAGGCCTCCCGGCGTGCCGGTATCAACGTCACCGCGATCCGGATCTCCGTCTTCTCCATCGCGGGCACCTTCGCGGCGATCGGCGGCCTGTTCTGGGCCTCCAAGATCGCGGCGGCCAACCAGGGCTCCGGCACCGGCGACCTCCTGATGAACGTCATCGCGGCGGCCGTCATCGGCGGCACCAGCCTCTTCGGCGGACGCGGCCGCACCTGGAACGCGCTGCTCGGCGTCATGGTCATCGTCTCGATCCAGTACGGCCTGTCGCTGGAAGGCATCGCCACGCCGATCCAGTACATGGTCACCGGCGCCGTGCTCCTTGCCACGGTCGTCATCGACTCCGTCACCCGGAAGACCCAGAAGACCGCGGGTCGCGCCTGACCGCACGTTCGCGCAGGTGCCCGGCGTCCCGAGAGGGGCTGCCGGGCACCTGCGCGTGTCCGGGTATCGCTACGAACAGGCCCGCCCGCTGCTCACGTCCGGTAGCGGAACATTAGACTCATCGGATCGGCACGCTCGATCAGCTCAAACGCAAGGAGGCACGGGTGGATCTGCTGACCCGCATCAAGGGACCGCGCGACCTGGACCGGCTCAGCCTCGGTGAGCTGGACCAGCTCGCGGAGGAGATCCGCACCTTCCTGGTGGACGCGGTGTCCAAGACCGGCGGCCACCTCGGACCCAACCTGGGCGTCGTCGAGCTCACCATCGCCCTGCACCGGGTCTTCGAGTCCCCGAAGGACAAGGTGCTGTGGGACACCGGCCACCAGGCTTACGTCCACAAGCTGCTCACCGGCCGCCAGGACTTCTCCCGGCTCAAGAGCAAGGGCGGCCTCTCCGGCTACCCCTCCCGTGCCGAGTCCGACCACGACATCATCGAGAACAGCCACGCCTCCGGGGTCCTCGGCTGGGCCGACGGCATGGCCAAGGCGAACGAGGTCCTCAAGAAGAACGACCACGTCGTCGCCGTCATCGGGGACGGCGCGCTCACCGGCGGGATGGCCTGGGAGGCGCTGAACAACATCGCCGCCGCCAAGGACCGCCCCCTCGTCATCGTCGTCAACGACAACGAGCGCTCCTACGCGCCCACCATCGGCGGCCTGGCCAACCACCTCGCCACGCTCCGCACGACCGACGGATACGAACGGTTCCTCGCCCGCGGCAAGGACTTCCTGGAGCGCACGCCCGTCGTCGGCCGCCCGCTGTACGACACCCTGCACGGCGCCAAGAAGGGCCTCAAGGACTTCATCGCCCCGCAGGGCATGTTCGAGGACCTCGGCCTGAAGTACGTCGGCCCGATCGACGGCCACGACATCGAGGCCCTGGAATCCGCGCTCCAGCGCGCCAAGCGCTTCGGCGGCCCGGTCATCGTGCACTGCCTGACCGAGAAGGGCCGCGGCTACACCCCGGCGCTGGAGGACGAGGCCGACCGCTTCCACGCGGTCGGCAAGATCCACCCGGACACCGGCCTGCCGATCTCCACCTCCGGCCTCGACTGGACCTCCGTCTTCGGCGAGGAGATGGTCAAACTCGGCCAGGAGCGCGAGGACATCGTCGCCATCACCGCCGCCATGCTCCAGCCGGTCGGCCTCGGCAAGTTCCAGCAGGCCTTCCCGGACCGGATCTACGACGTCGGCATCGCCGAGCAGCACGGCGCGGTCTCCGCGGCTGGCCTCGCCACCGGCGGCCTCCACCCGGTCTTCGCGGTCTACGCCACCTTCCTCAACCGCGCCTTCGACCAGGTCCTGATGGACGTGGCCCTGCACAAGTGCGGTGTCACCTTCGTCCTGGACCGGGCCGGCATCACCGGCACCGACGGCGCCTCGCACAACGGCATGTGGGACATGTCGATCCTCCAGTGCGTGCCCGGTCTCCGGATCGCCGCCCCGCGCGACGCCGACCAGGTCCGGGCCCAGCTGCGCGAGGCCGTCGCCGTCGACGACGCGCCCACCGTGGTCCGCTTCTCCAAGGGCGCGGTCGGCCCCGCCGTCCAGGCGGTCGGCAGGGCCGGCGGCATGGACGTCCTGCGCGAGCCGAAGGCGACGCGCCCCGACGTGCTGATCGTCTCCGTCGGAGCGCTCGCCCCGATGTGCCTGGAGATCGCCGACCTGCTGGACGCCCAGGGCATCTCCAGCACCGTCGTCGACCCCCGCTGGGTCAAGCCCGTCGACGAGGCACTCGCCCCGCTCGCCGAGCGTCACCGCGTCGTCGTCACCGTCGAGGACAACAGCCGTGCCGGAGGCGTCGGCTCCGCCGTCTCCCAGGCCCTGCGCGACGCCGGTGTCGACGTACCGCTGCGCGACTTCGGCATCCCGCCGGTCTTCCTCGACCACGCCTCGCGCGGCGAGGTCATGACCGAGATCGGGCTGACCGCGCCGGACATCGCCCGGCAGGTCACGGGCCTGGTCGCCAAGCTGGACGGCCGCTTCGAGAGCCGCGCCGTGGAGCCCGCCCGCGACTGATCCAGCCTCCGCACGGCCCACGGCCGGGGGTACGACCCGTGCGGGAGTCGTACCCCCGGCCCGTTCGCACGGGCCGGTCCGGACGGCGCGCGTCCTGACGGACCGCACCGCACCGCACCACGGCGTACACCGTTCCCGCCCGAAGATCCGCGGGCGAGCCGGCGGAGGGCCGCCCTGCCGGGGGACTCCCGCGGTGCCGCCGCGTCCGGGACCCGTCCCCGGCGGCACCGCGGGGGTCCTGTCCGGCCGTCCCCCTTCCCGGCCGGACCGCCCTTCCCCGGACGGTCCGGCCGTCCCCCCTCCCGGTCGGACCGTCCGGGGAAGGCCCCTGCGGTCCCCGCCGGACCGCATCCCTACCCCGCGGCGCCCCCGGCCGGCGCCGGCAGCCCCACCTGCCCGGCCAGAAACGCCAGGCACTCGGCCTCCAGCGCCACCACGCGCGAGACGGCGCGGGCGCCGTGGCCGACGCCCCGTTCCAGGCGCAGCAGGACCGGACCGGCGCCGGACGTCGCGTGCTGGAGAGCGGCGCACATCTTGCGCGCGTGGAGCGGATCGGTCCTGGTGTCGCCGTCCGACGCGGCCAGCAGCACCGCCGGGTAGGCGGTGCCGGGCGTGACCCGGTGGTACGGGGAGTAGCTCAGCAGCGTCCGCGCCTGTGCGGGGTCGCGCACACTGCCGTACTCGGGCACCCAGCTGGGCCCCAGCCCCGACGACTCGAAGCGGACCATGTCCAGGAGCGGGACCCGGCACACCGCGGCGGCGTACTTCCCGGGCTCCTGGGTGAGGGCCGCGCCGACCAGCAGCCCGCCGTTGGAGGAGCCCATGACCGCGACCCGGCCCGGTGCGGCCCAGCCGGCCGCCAGCAGATGGTCGGACGCGGCGGCGAAGTCGTCGAACGTGTTCTGCTTGTTGGCCCCGCTGCCGGCGAGGTGCCACTCCTCGCCCTCCTCGCCGCCGCCGCGCAGCCCCGCCCAGGCGAAGACGCCGCCCGCGCGGACCCAGGCGAGGACCTGCGGCCGGTACTGGGGCGACATGATCTGGCCGAAGCCGCCGTATCCGGCGAGGAGGGCGGGGCGCGGCACGTCCGGACGTCCGGTGGGGGAGATCACGAACATCCGGACCGTCGTCCCGTCCCGCGACGGGAAGGCGACCTGCCGGGTGACCGCCCCCGCCGTCTCCGGAACGTGCCGGGCGCCGTGCTCCCACCGCGTCACCCGGCACGTCCGCCCGTCGAAACGCAGGATGCGCGTCGGCGTCACGAAGTCGGTGTAGGTGAACCAGGCCTCGTGGCTGCCGTCCGGACCGGCCGCGAAGGCGCCGACGGTCCCGCTGCCCGGCAGCGGCACCGAGGCCACCTGTCTGCCGTCCGTCAGGTCGTGCACGGTCACTTCCGCCACCGCGTGGCGGGTCCAGCCGGCCAGGCCGAGCGGATGGTCGAGCTCCGGTCCGGAGACCACCGCGAAGTGGTTGAGGACCGCGTCGGAGCGTGGCGCGATCACCTCCCGCCACGCCTCGGGCCCGCGCTGGAGGGCGTCCGGAGGGCAGGCGACGACACGGCCGCGAGCGGCCGAGTGGTCGGTGCGCAGCCACACCGGGTCCTGCGGCGCGGTCCCGGGCGCCACGTGCAGATGGGTCGCGGCCGGGGTGTTCTCCTGGACCGGCGTCAGTGACGGCCGCTCCGGCGGACCTGCCGTCAGGTCGGCCAGGTAGAGGTCGGTGCGCCGGCCGGTGCCCCGGGTGGCCCTGATCCCCAGCCAGCGGCCGTCGGCGGAGACGGACACGCTGTAGAACTGGGTCTTCTCCCGGCCCTCGCCGAAGACCAGGACGTCGGCGCCGGGCGGGGTCCCGAGCCGGTGCAGCCAGACCCGGCGGTGGTACTGCTCCTCGCCGGGGTTCAGCCGGGGGTCCAGCCGCCGGACGTAGTAGAACGCCTCGCCGCCGGGCAGCCAGGCGACCGACGACCGCCGTACCCGGTCCACCGGCCCGTCGACGATCCTGCCGGTGGCCACCTCCATCACCTGGAGCCGGGAGTCCTCGGTGCCGTCCCGGGAGATCTGGAAAGCCAGCAGATCGCCCTCCAGGGACGGCTGCCAGGCGTCGAGGACCGTGCGGCCGGACCGGTCCAGGACCTGGGGGTCCAGCAGTACCCGCCCGGTGCCCGCGCCGGGCTCCGCCACCATCAGCACGGGCTGCTCCCGGCCCGCGTCCTGCCGCAGCCAGAAGACCCTGCCGCCGCGGACCCTGGGCGGTGCCGCGCGGTCGACGGCGGTGAGCGCCGCCACTTCCGCCTCCCACCGCTCCCGGCCGGGCCAGGCCGCACGCTCCGCCGCGTACAGCGCCTCCTGCTCGGCGTCCCAGCGGACCACCGCGGGCGCCTTCGCGTCCTCCAGCCAGCGGTACGGGTCGTGGACGGGTGTCCCGTGCAGCTCGTCCACGACGTCCTGCCGGGCGGTGCTGGGATAGGCGTACGGTGTGGTTCGGGCGGCGGAGGTCACGCGGTGCTCCCTCGTCGTGGTGGGGCGGGCGCGGCAGCGGGGGCCCGTACGGCGGTCTCGTCGGCCGGTCCGCCCGCCTCGCCGGCCGGCTCTTCCCGGGCCGGCTCTCCGGCGGGCTCGCCGCCCTCGGCGGTCGCCGTCTCCGGCAGGGCGCTGCGGGCGTAGAAGCCGGACAGCAGGATGCACAGCCCGGCGGCGGCGATGATCGTGTCGACGGGACCGAACCGGAGCCCTGCCACCGAGCCCTCGAACCCGTGCAGCACGCTCCCGGCGAGCCAGCCGGACAGCGCCGCCGCGACCATCGCCGCCAGCTGCGTCATCGGCTGGAACACGGCGACGACCCGCCCGCGGTACTCGGGGGTCGCCGCCGAGAGCAGCAGAGGGGCCATCGCGGTGTTCAGGACGGTGATGGGAACGGTGAACAGGACCAGTACGACGATGCCGCCGACGAACCCGGTCTGCCGGGAGTAGACGACCAGCAGGGTGCCGCTCACCAGCAGGCTGACCCAGGTCGTCCGCCGTGCCCCGAGCCACTGCACCACACGGCCGGCGCACAGCGCGCCGACGACGCCGCCCACCCCGATCGCCATGCCCACGTAGCCGAAGAGCCGGGCCGACATGCCGAGGTTCTCCGTGGTGAAGAAGATGTTGAGCGTGTTCAGCGCACCGGCCCCGAACTGGCCGATCACGGCGAAGACCAGCAGTGCCACCAGGAACGTGCTGCGCCGGAAGAAGCGGAGGCCCGCCACGAACTCCGGCAGTACGCCGGAGCGCCCGGCGGCGGCCTTGCCCGTGCCGCCCCCGTCGGCGGGAGCCGGCTTGGAAGGCGTCACCCGGACCGCGTGGATGGCGACGTACGACACCAGGTAGGACAGCGCGTTGAAGAGCATGGCCCATTGCACGCCCAGGGTGAAGAACAGCGGGGCGGCGAGCGGCGGGCCGACGATCAGCGCCGTCTGGCTGGTCGCCTGGGTGATGCCGGCCGCCCTGGCCCGGTCGGCCTCTCCGGTCACCAGGTCCGCGATGATCGTGAAGCGGGCCGGGGCGAAGAACCGGGCGGACGCGTGGAGCACCAGCACGGTGCCGTAGACGAGGACGAGCCACACCCCGGCCGGCAGCGCGTCGGCCGGCAGGAAGGAGACGGCGGCCAGCAGGGCCACCAGCCCGCCGCGCAGCGCTTCGGTGCCGAGCATCGTGCGGCGTTTGTCCCAGCGGTCGACGAAGACCCCCGCGATCGGACCGACGACCAGCACGGCGGTGCCGCCTGCCACCAGGACGCCGCTGACCGCCGCCGGGGCCCAGGTCTCGTCCTTCGCCAGCACGGTGGCCACCCAGAGCATCAGGGTGGTGCTGAAGACCATGTCCCCGACGGACGAGACGGCCTGGCCGAACCAGAGCCGTGTGTAGTCGCGGTTGATGAGGATCGGACGCGGTGCCATCACGGCCTCCCCGTGGACAGGACGATGGTCATGAGCGCGGTCACCAGCGTGGTGTGGTACGCCTTCGTGAAGAACTCCGCGGGCGGGGCCGACGGGGACGCCATGAGCGCGGCCGACCGGCCCGGGATCGCCCCGTCGGACCGCTGTGCCCGAGCCAGGCACGCCACCGCGGCGGCTCCCGAAGGGGTGCGCAGCGGCTCCTGCCCCAGGATGTACTGGGTGATGACGAGTTCGGCGGCGAGGTCCCACCGCTCCTGCTCGACGCAGTGGTCCAGCATCCGGCGGACCAGGTCGCGCAGGGGTGCCAGGGCTTCCTCGGAGAGTCCGGTCGCGGTGTGCCCGTAGTCGCCGAGGAAGAACGCGGCGTGGGTGAGGGAGTACCCCTCGGAATCGCTGAGCGGCGCCTCGCTCTCCACCGACGGCGCTTCCCCGGCAGCGTCTCCCCGGGACACGTCTGCCCGCGCCTGCGCGGGCAGCGTGACCAGAGGGCTCAGCCCGACCAGTTCGGCGTACGGCTCGATGGTGTGGTCCGCACCGGCCTTGTCCGCGTAGAAGCGGGTCTCCATGCGCTTGAGCGGAGACTTGCCGGCCGGTGAGAGGGAGTCGGGGCCGAGCCGGGCGAGCGTGGCCCGGCGCAGCGTGTCGTCGATCCCGTCGGGCGCGAGCGCGGCGAAGACCAGTCGGTAGGTGGGGGCGGAAGGGGGGTGCGTGTCGAAGAGCCGCGGGAAGTCCGGGTTCTGCCAGAGCTTGCGCAGCAGGGCGGTGGCCCCGTGCAGCCGCTCCCCGTGGGGGCCGCCGGTCCGGGCCGAGCAGTGGCAGAGCAGCGCCAGTTCCAGGACGGCCTTCGCCTGACGGTGCGTCGCCGCTCGACGGCCGGCCGCACAGGGGTCGAAGTGGTCCAGGCCGGCGCCCAGCCAGTCGAGCGTGCCGGCGGAGAGCCGGTCCAGGGACGAGGTCATCGCTGCAGGCGCTCCGTCTCGTCCAGGTAGTCGAGCAGGGTCGCGTCCACGTCGTCGCGGAACCGAGTGAGGGTACGGGCGTCCTCGTCGTACTGGTACAGGTCCTCGCAGGAGATCCAGCGGTCGCGGGTCGACTCGGCGGGCCGGTAGCCGTCGCTCACCGTGCCGACCTGCCAGTCGGGCTTGCCCGCGGTCTCCCAGCAGCTGGCCAGGGTCCCGTCCGCGCTGACCACCGCGCCGTAGCGGCCTTCGGTGTGGCCGCACGTCAGGCAGGGGCGGCGGGCGCCGGGACGGCTCACGGTGAAGCCGAGTTCGAGCGCTCTGCGCTGCCACCGGGTGAAGTGGGTCGAGAGCTCGCCCGTGTGCAGCAGGTCGTTCGCGTAGCCGATGCCCACGTCGCCGACCCGGGCGAAGTACAGGGCGCACCGGGAGGGGTCCAGCTCGCCCGCGAGCCGCTCGATGAGCGCGTCGACGCCGCCGAAGGTCTCCTGGGAGACGTTGACCCGCAGGGTCCACCGGATCGGCGTGACCTCACCGGCCGCGACGAGGTTGCGGACGATCTTGTCGTACGTGCCGCCGTTGTTCGCCCGGTTGACCCGGATGCGGTCGTGGTCCTCGCGGTCGCCGTCGAAGGTGACCTGGACGGAGTCGAGACCGAGGTCGGAGAGCCGGCGGGCGAGCCCCGGAGTGAGCAGCGTGGCGTTGGAGATCATCCAGGCCGATGTCATCCCGACGCCCGCGGCCCGTTCCAGCAGCTCCAGGCACCCGCGCGGATTGAGCAGGGGCTCCCCGCCGAACAACAGGATGCGCAGCCGGTCCAGTTCGGCGGCGGCCATCCGCCGCTGGGTGAAGTCGAGGATCGAGGTGATGGTCTGCGAGGTGAGACGCGTCCGGGCGATCCGGGGCGGGCGGCTGCCGTTCGCGGCGTCCTGGGCGGTGTTCTGGAAGCAGTATCCGCAGCCCAGGTTGCAGTTGGTGCTGGTGAGGACGGTCAGCGCGTAGGTGCGGACCGGCGGGGCGGTGAACATGCCGTGTTCGCGCAGTCGTTGCTCCGTGTCGGGCCGCAGGCCTCCCTCGGGGGTGACGTGCCGCCCGCCGAGGCGGACCACTCCGCCCCGGCCGAGGAACCACCAGTTGCGCTTGCCTTCGAGGAGGCGTGCGCCGTCCGGGAGTTGGAGCTGTTGCAGGCTCATCGCGTCCTCCGCGCTGTGGGTGATGCCAGGGTCGGGGTGGGGCGGGTGCGGCGGCTGTTGGTGAGGAGCAGCGTCGTCAGGGCGGTGACGAGCGTCGACTGGTAGGCCCACCGGAAGTACTCCTGCGGGGCGGCGGCCGCCGGGGCCCGCCGCTGGGCGGTCTTGCCGGGGATCGAGCCGTCGGGCGAACGCGCCTCCACGAGCATCCCGAGGACCGCTGTCCCCGAAGGCGTCCGCAGCGGGTCCGAGCCCAGGCAGTGCTGGGCGAGCAGCAGCTTGGCCCCGTACTCCCACGCGCCCTCGCGCACACAGTGGTCGGCGAGCCGCTCCAGCACGCCCAGCGCCCGCTCCCGGGCCTCCGCGTCCAGCCCGGTGCCGCGGAAACCGTAGTCGGACAGGTAGAACACGGTGTCCGTCACCTGGCAGACGTCGAGTTCGGCCGCCGTCATGTCGTCGGCCCGCGCCAGCAGGCTGCACGCCCACAGCTCCTCGTACGACGCGAGCTCGTGCTCCACGCCCGCGAGTTCGGCGTAGAACCTGGTTCCCAGGTGGAGGTACGGGGACTTCCGGCGCGGCAGCAGATAGCCCTCGGCGGACAGCCGGTCGAGCATCTCGCGTCGGGCTTCGGGGACCGTCCCGGCCGGGGCCAGAGCAGCCCAGATCAACCCGAACGGCCGTGCACTGCCGGGGGTATGGGCGAGGAGGCGCGGCATCTCCGGCCTGCGCCAGGCGCGTTCGACGACCGCGAGCACAGGCCGTGCGGCGATGTCGTCCGGTGCGGCCTTGAGCCAGCAGCGGCAGAGCAGCGCCAGTTGCAGCAGGGCCTTGACCCTCGGTGTCACGGGCAGTTCGGCGCGGCCGGAGGCGGAGTCGAGACGACCCGCGTGAAGCCCCAGCCACCGTCCCGTACTCGCGGCCAGGCCGGCGACGGTCTCCTCGGCGGCGGCTGTCCGACGGTCCGGGTCAAGGCCGGGCGCTCGCGTACTCATGGTCCTCCTCAGGGATCGCGGAGTGCCGGGCCACTCGCTCGACGATGTCGGCCGCGCGGGCGGCGCCGTCCGCGGCGGCCAGCCGTCGGCCCAGGGCCCGTGCACGGTCTCGCAGGGCGTCGTCCCGCGAGGCGGAGTCCAGCAGCGCCGGCCAGTTGGACAGCGCGGACTTGGGCAGGTGCACGGCCACACCGGCACGCATCAAGGCACCCGTGAGCAGGGGCTGTTCGGAGCCGTTGGGCGATGCCGCGAGAGGGCGGCCGCGCAGCAGGGCGCCCAGTACGGGGGCGGAGGTGCCGCTGGTCAGCACCATGTCGGCCAGGTCGATCAGCGGGCCCATCCAGGGCTTGCGCACCGTCAGGATGTCGGCTCCCGGGGCGGGTTCGGGGCTCGGGGAGCGCCCCTGCTCGACCACGGCCTGGAAACGGCCCCCGGTGAAAGCCTCGTTGAGGTGGGGCCACCGGCTGCCCCCTTCGAAGACCCGCCCGAGGTGTACGTACACCACGGGCTTCTCGGACCGCGCCACCTGCTCCCTGACCGCCTCCACCTCGCCCGGTCCGGGGGCCGGCTCCCAGCACAGCGGTCCCACGTGCCGGACCCGGTCGGGCAGTTCGGCTCCCGGGTACTCCAGAGCGGGATCACCGCGCAGCAGCAGCGCGTCGCCCGGCAGGGGGTCGTCGCCCCACCGGGAGCCGCGCCCCGGCAGCCCGGCCTGTTCCCGAACCTCGGCGTACTGCTGACGCATCTCGCGGGTCCGGTTGGGCCGGGGCCGGCCCAGTGGCGGTTCGCCGGTCCCGCCTCCGCGGTAGTCCCACAGATGGACGGAGAGTCCGACCACCACCACCGGGAGGTCGAGCACTTCGGCCGCGAGCAGGGTGCCGTGACACAGCACGGAGGTGATCAGGAGGTCGGCCCGGTCCGCGCGGGCGGCACGCACGGTCGCCCGGTACTGGGCCAGGGCGGACGTGCCCCACCACGCCACGGAGAACGCGCGCCGCTCGCCGAAGTCCTCCGTCGCCGCGAACGGCAGTCCGGCGTCGGCCGCGACCGGCGCGGCGCCGGACCGGCCCAGCACGCTGACGTGATGGCCGCGGCGCCGGAGTTCACGGCCGGCCGCGATCGCCGGGTAGAGGTAGCCGCCGTCGCTGAGCGGACACAGCAGGATCCTCATGACGCCTCCCGGCGGGGCCGGGCCGGGCGGATGCCGGACGGGGCGTACCGGAGCAGAGCGTCCGGTGCCGGGAATCCCGGCGCCGTGAGCCGGTGAGCCCGGTGCGAGCGCCGGTGCTGGGCCGGCGGAGCGGCGGAGGTCACGCGGTGCTCCCTCGTTGCGTGGCGGGCGGTGGCGGGCCCGAACGGGCGGGGCGGCCGGCGGTACGGGCCTGGGAGCCGCCGACGCGGCGGGGCTCGACACCACCGACGTGGCGGGGCTCGGAGCGGCCGGTGCGGCGGGCATCGGAGCCGCCGACGCGGCCGGCCCCGGAGCGACCGGCGATGACGGGCGGCGGAGGACCGACGGCGGCCGGGCCTCCGCCGCGCGGAACGCGATGTCCGAGCGCCGGAGGCCCGTGCGGTGCGCAGGACCCGATGGGACGAGTTACTGCAGCATCTCGCTGTTGTTCGTGATGCAGGTGCCCGCCTCGTCCTCGCCTTCCTCGCTGTGCGCGACGACCTCGAAGTCCTCGGACTCGGTCGGCTCCTGGCTCTGGTTCTCAGGCATGTTCGTCTCCTCGTGTCGACGGTGTCCGTTGCACCGGCTGAGAAAGAACGTACGGAGGTGCGGTATGGGAACGCCTAACCGCCGAGCCGACACCGGTATACGGCCCATGCCAGGGGCGCGGGACAGCAGGCCTCCTGCGGGGACCCGGCAGGAGGACCGGGGGCACGCGCCGGCCCCGCAGCAGGCGGGCGCGCGAGGGAGAAGGGCCGGTCAGCGTGGTCGGGGCGCGGCGGGGTCCGGACGGCCGGACCGGAGGAAGCATCGCGCCCTCAGCGCCGAGTGCCGCCGCGCTGCGACCCGGGGCGGCGGTCCGGGAAGCAGGTTCCGTGCGCCGGCCCGGACCGCGCCGCCGCGGACCGGAGGCAGCGGCCACCTGAGGCTGTCATGGCCGGAAAGGGCCGTGGGCGTTCCGCGACGGCCGTACCGTCCGGGGCCCCACGCACCGGGCCCCGTACGCCTCGACCCGCTGCCGTAGTCCGCGGTCGGCGGTGACGACGACGCACTCCCGGTCCGGCTCCGGGGCGGCCGCCAGCTCGGCGATCAGGTCGTCACCGCTGCCGGGGGCCGATGCGACCCGGACCCCGGGCACGGATTCGACACCTCGGGCGGCTCCCTCGACCACGAGCACGATCTCGACCGGTCCCGGCAGTCCCGGCAGCCCGGCCGCGGCGTACGGAACAAGGGAGTCGCGCAGCCGGACCGCCGCCCCGCGCCGGTCCCGCCACCAGCCGTCGGGGACGGACCCGACCACATTGGCGCCGTCCACGATCACCAGCACCGCTTCGTCCTCGCTCATCCCGGCAGGGTGTCACGGGGCGAGCGGTACGACGGTTCGTCAGCCCCCGGTCGCGGGGGACTTCTTCGCTTCCTCGGGGATCGCCGTGTCCTCGCGGATCGCCTTCCACAGCTGGCCGGCCTGCGGTTCTGCCGCGATCACCCGGTTCGGGTCGATCTTGTCGTACGCCACCGGCAGCATGATCGTCTCCATCGAGGCCGGGTCGACGCCGTTCATGGAACGGGCGAAATCCGCCAGCGAGGTGAGCGAGGCGAGAGAGGAGTCCGTGGTCAGCGCCTTGGTGGCCGAGTCGGCGATCTTGTAGGAGCCGGCCGGGCTGCCCAGCAGGTCCTGCGACTTGACCTCGCTCAGCAGGGCCATCAGGAACTGCTGCTGGAGCCCGATGCGGCCGAGGTCGCTGCCGTCGCCGATGCCGTGCCGGGTCCGGACGTACGCCAGGGACTCGGTGCCGTCCAGCTTCTGCGGGCCCGCGCTGAGGTGCAGCCCGGACGCCTTGTCGTCGATGTCCTGCGGTACGTCGACGGTGACCCCGCCGATGGCGTCGACCAGGTCCTTGAACCCGGCGAAGTTGATCTCCAGATAGTGGTCGACGCGGACGCCGGACATCTTCTCCACCGTCTTCACCACGCAGGCCGGACCGACCTGCGCGTAGACGGAGTTGAACATGACGCGGTCCTTGCCCGCCACCGTCGAGCCGTCGTCCTTGACGCACTCGGGCCGGGTCACCAGGGTGTCGCGCGGGATGGAGACGGCGACGGCCTGCGACCGGCCCTCGGGTATGTGCACCACCATCGCGGTGTCGGAGCGCGCGCCGCTGACGGCGCCGCCCCCGCCCAGCTCCCGGTTCTCCGCCCCGGCGCGCGAGTCCGAGCCGAGGACCAGCAGGTTCTGCCCGCTGGTGGGGAGCTTCTCCGGGCGGTCCTCACCGAGCGCCTTGTTGATGTCGACGCCCTTGATGTTCCCGTCGAGCCGGCTGTAGAGCCAGTAGACGGTGCCGCCGCCGGCGAGGAGCAGGACGAGCAGGACACCGAGCGTGATCTTGAGGCCGCGGCGGCGTTTGCGGGGCTTGGCCGCACGTCGGGAAGCGCGGGGGCCCGGGGCCGTCTCGTCGTTGCTCATCGTGCGCGAGTCCTCAAATCTCGTGGCCCGTGGGGCGCGGGGGACTCGGGTGGGGGGTGTGTCCGGTCCGTGAATGTTCGACTGACCGAGCACTATAGAACAGATGAGCGTTGGCGCTGGTGAACCCGATACGGGTAATGGGCCGCGAGCGCATCGAACTATTATTCGCTCATGACTTGGTTGATCACAGGCGGTGCGGGCTACATCGGGGCCCACGTCGTGCGTGCCATGACGGCCGCCGGCGAGGAGGTGGCCGTCTACGACGACCTCTCCACCGGGGACAGCGGGCGGGTTCCGGACGAGGTGCCCTTCGTGCACGGCTCGACGCTCGACGCCGCCGGTCTGCGCCGCACCATGAAGGATCTGGCGGTACGCGGCGTGGTCCACCTCGCAGCCAAGAAGCAGGTGGCCGAGTCGGTGGAGCGGCCGCTCCACTACTACCGCGAGAACGTCGAGGGTCTGCGGACCCTGCTGGAAGCGGCGGCCGGCAGCGGGGTGGAGGCGTTCCTCTTCTCGTCGTCCGCGGCCGTGTACGGAATGCCCGACGTGCCGCTTGTGACGGAAGACACACCCTGCGCCCCCATCAACCCCTACGGCGAGACCAAGCTCACCGGCGAGTGGATGGTGCGCGCCGCCGGCCGCGCCCACGGTATGGCGACCGCCTCTCTGCGCTATTTCAACGTCGCGGGTGCGGCCGCACCGCGCCTCGCCGACGCCGGCGTCTTCAACCTCATCCCCATGGTCTTCGAGAAGCTGACCGAGGGCGCGGCTCCGGTCGTGTTCGGCGACGACTACGACACCGCCGACGGCACCTGCGTACGTGACTTCATCCACGTCGACGACATCGCCTCGGCACACCTGGCCGCCGCCCGGGAGCTCACGGGCCGGACTCCGGGGACGGACCTGACGCTCAACATCGGCCGAGGGGAGGGGGTCTCGGTGCGGGAGATGATCGCGCTGATCGGAGAGGTGACCGGGTACGGCCCCGCGGCCGAGCCGGTCTCCGCCCCACGCCGGCCGGGCGACCCGGCCCGGGTCGTCGCCTCGGCGGACCGGATCCGCCAGGAGCTGGGCTGGTCGGCCGCCCACGACGTCCGGCGGATGGTGGAGTCGGCCTGGGCGGGCTGGTGCCTGCGGCACCCGGGCGCGCGGCGCGACCTCGCCGGGGTCCGGTCCGTGCCGTTGGGCGCGACCCTGCCCGCCTGAGGCATTCCCGTCACCCGCCATCCATGATCCATCTGCTCCCTCGCGCGGCGAGGGCCACCTGCCCGGGAGGGTGATGACCGTGCCCAGCCCCTCCCCGCGCCCGGTCGCGCGGCCGGACAACTCCCCCGGAACCGGCTTCGGTCCTCCTCTCGGCGGCCCCTGGCTCGTGCCCGGCCACGACGGCAGGCTGACGGTCTACGTCTCCGTCCAGGACGCGATCCTGCGGTGGACACAGACCGAGATCGGCGGCGTCCGCTGGCAGGGTCCGGAGGCACTCGCCGCCAA
This sequence comes from Streptomyces sp. YPW6, assembly GCF_018866325.1. Classification (NCBI taxonomy): domain Bacteria; kingdom Bacillati; phylum Actinomycetota; class Actinomycetes; order Kitasatosporales; family Streptomycetaceae; genus Streptomyces; species Streptomyces sp. YPW6. Next base: position 1,236,053 of record NZ_CP076457.1, on the reverse strand, counting down.
AGGCGTGACCCATGTGAGCGTCGTGTACGGGGAAAACCGCTACGCGCACTTCCTGGGGCTCCGGACACGGCCGACGGGCGACGGCTGGTCACGGGTCGACGTCATGTGCGCCACCCAGTACCAGACAGCCCGGCCCATGACGCGGTGGCACGCGCTCGGGAACCCGCACAAGGACATCGAGATGGCCGCCGAAGTGGGTGCGCCCACGGGGACCGTCACGCCCGACGGCGCACTCCACGTCTTCGTCCCGACCGGCTCGGGCACGGTGGAGCTGTGCCGCGAGGACGCGAAGGGCGCCTGGAGTGCCTGGAAGCGCCTTCCGGCGGCCGGCGTGACGGACGCCCCGGCCCCCGCGGCGACGTCGACCGGCCTGGTGGAGCTGCTCGTTCCCACCCGAGTGTCGGCCCTGCGTCTGCACGGGACGAAGCCCGGCGCCGCTCTCGAACGCGCGGAGGAGGCGGGGGTCGTCCCGGTGCCGGGTTCGGCGACCCCGTTGGAGACCGGCCCCGGCCGGATCACCTACTACCTGACCGACGCGGCCGGCGGCAGCGTGGTCGCCCTCCGGCCGGGATTCTGGCCCCTGCCGCTCGGAGGGGCCCCGGCGGACGGTCGCGTCGCCGCGCTGAGAGCCCCTCTCGACGGCCTCGACTGCACGGTGCTGGCCGTCCGGGGGGCCACCGGGACCGTCAACCTGGGCGTGTGCGCGACCGAGGGGGAGCAGTCCGGTCTGTGGTGGACCGACACCGCGATGCACTGTCGGAGCGACCCGTCGCTCGCGCGTGACGGGCACGGGCGCGTGGTCGTGGCGGTGCTGGACGCCGAGGGCCGGCCGGCGGTGGCGCGCCAGGAGGTCGGTCAGGGCCTGACCCTCAGTGACTGGAGGCTGATATGACCACCGCCGCTCTCCCGAGGGTGACGGTCGTCGCCGCCCAGCACCGGGACGCCGTTCTGCTCGTCGCCCAGCAGCAGGACGCCGCCGCCCTGGGGGTGCTCTGCGCCCGGAGCGACGACAAGGAGGGCCGCGCGGCTCTCGACCGGGCTCTGGCCGAGGCCGAGAGCCGTGGCTGCCGGGTCGTCCATGCCCCGCGGACGCTCACCGGGCAGTCGGGCACCAAGGAGGAACTGCTGCGGCAGTTCCTCGAACTCCGCCCGCAACGGCTGCTCCTGCCGGACCCCGATCCGGTCCGGGTGGGGTACGACCGGAGCGCCGGCGTGCCGCTGCACGACGTGCCGCCGGAGCAGGCGGCCACCGCACTCGACGCCTTGGCGGCAGCCCGGGAATATCAGCACAGCACGGGAGAGCCGGTCTTCGTCGACTGCCGCAGGGCGGGGGCGGACGCATCCGCCGATGCCGCCACCGTGGTGCGCTACCCGTGCACGACGCGCTGGCTGACCGAGGGCTTCGACGGGCGACTGAGCGCCTTTCTTCCCTCCGCGGGCGGTGTGCTGCGCTGGACCCAGGACGAGCAGGGCGGCCGCGCCTGGAAGGGACCCGAGCTGCTGGCCGGGCCTTCCCTGATGCCGGGCCTCTCCGTACTCCGTGATCAGCACGGGTTCGTCCACCTGCTGGCGCTGCGCAGGACGCCGCGGAAGGACGGCGGGGAGGACGTCGCCGTCGTGAGGGCGGCGCAGTACCGCGCGGGTGGCCCGCTCACCCCCTGGCACTCCCTCGGCAGCCCCAATCCCGGCGACCGGTACAAGAGCCGTGAGGTCGGGTTTCCGGCAGCTGGCTTCGACGCGTCGGGCACCCTGTTCGTCTTCGCCCGGAACTTCGGACACAGCCTCAGCTTCCGGGCGCAGGGGGCTGACGGCCGCTGGGCGCCCTGGCAGCACCTGAGGGGTGCGAGGATCGCCGACGAGCTCGTGACGGTGACCACGGCCCGGGGCGAGGTCGAGGTCTACGCCCGTGCCCGGGACTCCACCGCCGTGGTGCGGTGGCACCGGTCCGGTGCCGGCGGGGGCTGGACCGAGGACCGGACGGCGCTCTCCGCCGCTCCGGGCTCCCTGTCGGCCGGTCCTGAGCCGGGCACCCTCCTCTTCCGGGATCCGCACACGAATGAGCCCTGTGTCTGGCAGCCGGGCGCCGTCTCCGCCGTGCCGATCGGCGGTGCGGACGGCGTGGGACCCGTCACCGGGGTCCTCGGCGTCCAGGCGGAGGGCTGGACGTACTCGGCCCTGGTGCGTTCCGGTCCCGGTGGCAGCTGTGTGGTGGGCGCCCACGTACAGGGGAGGCCCGACGCCGGTGTCTGGTGGAACGACCTCGGCGCGCACTCCTCCCGCATGCCCGCGATGGTTCACGACCGCACGGGCGCAGTGACCTTGGCAACGGTCGACGTCAGGGGCCGGTTGTCGTGGACGAGCCGTTTGTCACCGAACGGGCCTTTCGAGTTCGGTTCGTGGCACACAACGTGACACTTCCCCGTCGAATGTGATCACTCTGCGACCTGAGCGGCGGCAAAAATCCCATGGTTGACTAGTGAACATTTGGTAATGTCGAAGGATCTTTCATGTGAAGGACCCACGGGGGTTGCGTGAACATGGAGGCTCTCCTGCCTCGGCGGGGGTGTTCGCTGTCGTTCTCGTGACTGAGGGGTTATGGCCAAGCTGTCCCTGCGTGCTGTCCAGAAACTCACCTGCAAGAAACGTGACGCCTGGTGGACCGTGGTCCTGGTCGACCCGGTCGCGACCCGCATGCTCATCGTCATGGCGCGGTTCAAATTCATCACCCCCAACGGGGTCACCTGGGCCGCGCTGTTCCTGGGCCTCGGCTCCGCCGGGTTCTTCCTCAGGGGGGACACCGCGTCCCTGTTCATCGGGGCCGCGCTGTACCACCTGAGTTTCATTCTCGACTGCATCGACGGGAAGCTCGCCCGGCTCAAGGGCAACGGCACCGTTTTCGGCGGCTGGCTCGACTACGTCTTCGACCGGATCCGGGTGCTCTTCTGCGCCCTGGCCCTGATGGGCGGCCAGTATCTCCGGAGTGAAGACGAAAGGTTTCTGCTCGCCGCGCTGATGGTCGTCTTCCTCGACATGCTCCGCTATGTGGACGCTCTCCAGATCTACAAGATGCGCATGTCGATGCGCGCGAAGATCGAGAAGGTCACCAAGGAGCAGCAGGAGGCGGAAGCCGCCGCCGCGGCTTCCCGGGCCGAGGAGGAAGTACCGCAGGTCCGCTTCATGGAAGACCTGCTCCGCGAGAACCCCGAGGCCGAGGCCGAGCTGCTCAAGCAGCAGGCCGGCGACGCCCAGGTCGTGGACCTGCACGCTCAGTTCCGCCACCGGTTCCCCTGGTACCTCAGGGTCCGTCAGGCTTTGCTGCGCAGCCGGATAAGACCGCACCTCATCAGTGGCATCGAGTTCCAGATGTTCGTCTTCATCGTGGGACCGCTGACCGGGCGGATCCTGCTGACGACCGTGGTCTCAGCGGTCCTGATGGGCGTCTTCGAGCTGATCATCATGTACAAGTTCTGGCTCTCCACCCGCGACTTCACCAGGGTCATGGCCGACCTGAACGCAGCCGCTCCGAGCACGGCCGGCAGCATCGCCCCCCACCTGCACCGCGGTCGGCACCGCCGCGGGGTACCGGAACAGATCCTGGCCGACACCGAACTCCTCAACCCCCAGCCGGAGGACGATCCCGGGTTCCAGCCCTACCCCCAGCCCTATGAGCCGCTCATCCCGGGCGAATGGCCACCGTACGCGCACGAACCCCAGCAGTCCGCGGGGCGGGCGTACGACTGGGAGACGCAGCCTCTGCGGCAGGCGCGTCCGGTGTACACCCCCCAGCCGTATCAGCAGCACAGTTTTCCGGGCGAGGGAGGGAGCGTCGGATGAGCTACGAACAGGACACCCCTGACGTCTGGGTGACGGTCGTCATACCCGCCTACAACGCGGCCACGACGATCGGGAAGGCGCTGCAGTCGGCCGTCAACCAGACCTACGAGCGGGTCGAGGTGATCGTGGTCGACGACGCCTCGACCGACAACACCCTCGACGTCGTCATGAGCTTCGGTGGGAACAACAACCGGGTCCGGGTGCTGCGCAGGCCGACGAACAGCGGCGGTGTGGGCGCGCCCCGCAACATGGGCATCGCTCAGGCGGCGGGCCAGTACGTGCTGTTCCTGGACTCCGACGACGAGTTGCCGCCCCGGGCGTGCGAGCTGCTGCTGGCCGGCGCGCTGGAGTCCGGCAGCGACATCACGGCGGGCCGGGCGATCCGGGTCAACCGCGCCACCGGTGACAGCGAGGCGTGGGCCCCGGAGGTGTACGCGATGGCGCGCACGGTGCCGGGCCTCGTGGAGTTCCCCCTGATGCTGACCGACCCCATCGCGGCCGCGAAGCTGTATCGCACGGACTTCCTGCGCGGGGCGGGCGTGTGGTTTCCGGAGGGGGTCTTCTACGAGGACACCTACTTCTCCACTGTCGCCGGGTGTCTCGCCGAGGGCATCACGGTCATCACCGACCCGGTGTACCGGTGGATGTGGGAGCCCGACGGAGGCTCCATCACCGGGCGGACGGGCGAACTGCGCAGCATCATGGACCGGGTCGCCGTCCACCGTGCCACGGACGCCTTCCTGCTGGACCGCGGTCTGTGGCAGCTCAAGGTCCGTAAGGACTCCAAGTTCCTCGCGCACGACCTCAGGCTGTACATGCGGGCCCTCGCGGAAGGCGATCCCGCGTTCCAGCAGGGCTTCGCGGAGATCGCGAGCGAATACCTGTTCTCGGTCAGCGACGAGGCGTTCGAGCTGTGCGACCCGGTCGACCGGGTGCGGGCCTACTTCGTCATGTACCAGGAGATCGAGGCGGCGCTGACGACGCTGGACTACGCACAGCGCAAGAGCGTCCTCTCGTCCTTCCTCCTGGAGGACGAGGGGCGCGTCTACTGGTCGGGTGACCATCTGCACCTCCCCGACGCCCGGCGCATGCTCGATGTCACCGAACTCGGTCTGACCGCGGACAAGCTCGAACGCGAGCCGCTCTTCGCCCAGCTCGACAGCTGGTCCTTCGACGGGCCGTCGGCGTTCCGCTTCGAGGGCCGGCTGGTCAACAGGTTCGGGCGGATCACGTCCGGTGACGACTTCCGGCTCACGCTCGCCGCACGCAACCGGCACACCAAGAAGGACATCACGGTCCCCGTGCCGGACATCGAGATCGATGACCGTTTCGTGCTGTTCGGTGGTGTGGCGGATCTCGCGGAGCTGATCGGTGACGAGCACGTGGAGAGCACCGTCTGGAACGTCTCCCTCGTGGTCGAGCGGAACCGGACCCGTTCGCGCTCGGCCCTCAACGTACGCGACATCGAACTCGGCGGCCTCGGCTTCACCTCGGACGGCGAGGACTTCGAGGGCTATCGCACCATCAGCGGGAACCTCGCACTGCGGCGGGCGAAGGCGGGCCGCCGCACCTTCGAGATGGCCCAGAGCGACCCCGAAGCGCCGTGGATGTGGTGGCGCGGCCGGCTCCACCGGGCCTTCGCGACGCAGGATCACCGCTTCGAAATCGCCGTCGTCGTTCCCTGCTACAACGTGGCCAAGTACCTGGACGACTGCCTGAGTTCCATCGCGGCCCAGGAGGGCTTCGCCGCCACCCAGGTCATCCTGGTGGACGACGGCGCGACCGACGAGACACCCGGGATCCTGGACCAGTTCGCCCGGTACTACGCCAATGTGACCGTGGTGCACCAGCAGAACGGCGGGCTCGGCAACGCCCGCAACACCGGACTCGACCACGTCACCGCCCCCTACGTCACCTTCCTCGACTCCGACGACATCCTCGGCGAGCGTGCGCTCTCCCTGATGCTCCAGGCAGCCTGGCGGGACGGCTCGGAGGTGGTCATCGGCGACCTCGTGAACTTCCCGGACCGGCCGTACGGTCCGTGGAAGAAGTACTTCGGCGCCGGAGACCGCAGGATCGACGACTTCGCCGCGGTGCCCGACCTCATCTTCAGCGGCTCCGCCTGCAACAAGGTCTTCAGCACCGACCTGCTGCGCAGGCTGGGCCTGCGGTTCGGCGAGGGCGTCCACTTCGAGGACTCCTGGGTCACGCTGCCGAGCATGCTGCGGGCCAACGCGATCAGCCTCGTCGACCGCCCGGTCTACTACTACCGAGGTCGCCCCGACGGCTCGTCCATCATGGACTCGCTGTGGAGCAAGCCGGCCAACTACCGTGACCACCTGCGGCTCAACCACTTCCTGCTCAACTACACCGCCACCGAGCGGGCCGACATCCGGCGCATGTTCCAGCGCTATGTGACGCGTACGTACAAGGGCTTCCTGGGCAATGCCCGCAACGTCATGGGGCGGACCCAGCTGGAGGAGATGTTCCCGGACATCCACCGGCACTACACCCAGATACCCGACGACGTCATTCTGGAGTTCGCTACCAACGCTGTTCAGCAACTGGACCACTACGCAGCCAAGAGCGGCAACTTCGAACTCTTCCGCGACCCGGCGCCGTTCCTCGCCCAGGCTCCGCTGCGGCTGGAGATCGACGACGACGGGTTCCACCGCAGTTTCGAGGGCGGTGCGGGAAACACCCGTGCCGCGCGGGTCAACGACCCCAATGTCGTCGTGGAGTCGGTCCGTACCCGCGGCGACGTGCTGGTCGTCGAGGGCTGCATGTCCATCCCGGGGATGGATATCAGCGGCCCGATGCACAACCCCATGGAATTCGTCTACCAGACGGCTCAGGCCAAGATCAGCGTGGAGCTGCGGCAGGTGGCCCGGCGTGACCTCTGGAACTCCCGCAACGGCCGCGACCGCTACGCCGGCTGGTACGCCGAGATCCCTCTCGCCGACCTGGTACGCGGCGGTTTCGGGGTCGGGGACTTCCGGCTCCGGATCCACCGGGTGGACCGGACGCGCCAGCGCAACGTCGTCATGAAGGCACGCCTGCCGCTCCATCGGCTCAAGGGACCCGGGCGGATCGGCCGGCACCCCTACATGCTCACCATCGGTGGTCAGGAGGCACTCCACCTGCGGCTGATCGACCGGAAGCCCATGGCCCGGGTCAAGCACACACTGTGGCGCGTGGCCCGCGAGATCCGCATCCTCAAGACCCGCAACCCCGGGTGGCGCATGCGGCTCGCCTACTGGCTGACCTACCCGTTCCTCAACTCCCGCGAGATCTGGCTCATCGGCGAGCGGACGGACACCGCCCAGGACAACTCGTACCACTTCTTCTCGTGGCTGCGGACCCACCGCAAGCGCCGTCGCGCGTACTACGTGATCGACGGCAAGTCCGCCGATCACGCCAAGGTGGCCCGCTTCGGCAGGGTGATCAAGCTCGGCTCGTTCAAGCACCGGATGTACCTGCTGCACGCGACCAAGCTCATCGGCTCCTACGACTCCGAGTCCTATCTGGTGCCCGAGGGCTACCGGAAGGTGCTCTTCCTGCACCGGTTCGGCGAGTTGCTGAAGTACCAGCGGATCTTCCTGCAGCACGGAGTCATCTACAACGACGTGACCGTCGGCGTGGATCAGCGGATCACCAGCTACGACATGATCGTGACCACCGGACACCAGGAGCGCGAGCACCTGGCCCTGGAGGCCGGCTTCGGGGACCGTGCGGTGCTGGCGGGGCTGCCCCGCTTCGACGCGCTTCGCCGTGAGCCGGCCGAGCGGCCGAGGATTCTCCTCATGCCGACGTGGCGCCAGTGGATCGTGACGGCGTCCTACAAGAAGTCGGCAGGTCCCGCCAAGACGGCCTTCACCCAGTCCGAGTACTTCCGCTTCTACCGTTCGCTGCTGTCCGACCGGCGGCTCACGACGGCGCTGGAACGCTTCGGAGTCGACCTGGAGTTCTTCCCGCACTACGAGATCCGGCCGTACCTGCACAACTTCCGCATGAACTCCTCCGCCATCAAGGTCGCCGACCCGAAGACCCGCAACGTCCAGCAGGCCATGAAGGAGTGCTCCCTCATGGTCACGGACTACTCGTCGGTCTTCTTCGACGTGGCCTACATGGGAATCCCCCTCGTCCACGTTCCCTTCGACGAGGAGGATTTCTACGGACGGCACTACAAGCGGGGCTATTTCAACCTGTCGGAACACGGCTTCGGCCCGGTCTGCCGCACGGTCGACCAGGCGGTCGACGAGATCATCGCGGCCGTCGCACGGAAGTTCACGGTCGAGAGCCCCTACCGGGAGCGGGCCGAACAGTTCTTCGCGCACAGCGGGGGCGGCAACTGCGAGCGGGTGTACGAGGCGATCGACGCCCTGGGTGACGCGAACGCAGCCGACCTCGGACCGTCCGGGCCGTTGGGTGTTCCGGTCGCGGCGGCCGCCCACCTCGACACGGCGCCACTGGGCGACGACACCGGCCTCCACGCGGAGCGGGATCTTGTAAGGAACGGAGGGTGGGAGCGTGCGGTGTGACGGAGACCTTCGTCCGGCGGGGCCGCCCAGGATCTTCCTGACCGGAGGATCAGCGGTCGTGACGCGCGAGATGAGCAAGGCGCCCATGACCGGATGGGGGCAGGTACTCCACCTCTTCCTCGCCCCCGAGATGGAGGTCGTGAACTGCGCCCGCGCCGGAGCGAGCACCCGGACGTTCAGCGATCGAGGCCGCCTCGACTGGATCCTGGCGAACATCCGCCCGGGCGACTATCTGCTCGCCTCCTTCGGGATCAACGACGGCAAGCCCGAGGAGTGGCTCCGGACCGAGGCGTACGGTGACTTCCCGGTCTACCTGCGCCGGTTCATCGACGGAGCACGGGAGCGCAACGCGCATCCGGTCCTGGTCAGCCCGCACGAGCGCGACACCCACGACGTGCACGGCAATCTGCCGCAGAGCATCACCGAGTACGTGATGGCACAGGCGGACCTGGCGACCGAATGCAGCGTCCCCTACATCGACCTCTACGGTCAGAGCCGCACCTGGTGGTCGGAGCTGGGCCCCGAGGGCGTGCGTCCCTTCTTCGTGCACCTGGAGCCGGGCGAGCACCCGAACTACCCCGAGGGCTTTCACGACCCGGGCCACCTGGTGCCGGCCGGAGCGATAGCCTGCGCGCGCTTCGTCGCCTATTCGCTGGCGGCGGGGCAGATCATCCCCGAGCACTGGGTCCGTGACCTGGACCGTTCGCACTTCCCGCCGGACGCGGTGACCTGGCTCGACGACGCTACCCATGAGGCCCTGACCCGAGCACGCACTCTGGGCGGGACGGAGAGGCGGACGACATGAGCGACTTCATCCTGGCCCGGTTCCGCAGTGTGCAGAGCGATGACCCCTCGATCGTCTGCCAGTCGGAGCTGCGCTGCGACCACGACCCCGATCTGCCGGCCCGCCCCGGCCAGCAGATCGGCTTCGCATGGACCCTGACTCCGCACGGCAACGGAACGCGCTACTACGGCTACCTCATGGCGCAGTCCTTCACCCGGGTCGCCACCATCGGCAACCTGGTCGGGGTGAGCCTGCTGCCGTCCGGTGAGCGCTACGCCACCTCGACGGGCCCCGGAGTGGAACGCGTCGCCCGGTTCACCCTCCGGGTGAACACCTACGTACCGTCCGACGCCTTTCTGGTCCCCGTCCTGCGAGCGGGCATCATCGCGGACGGCGGCAAAGGACTCACCTCCACGACCTTCTCCATCAAGGACCGCGGCTTCCGGGTGGCCGCGGTGCCTCCGCAGGGCCGCAGCCTGCTGCTGATGCCGGGCCACCGCGGGGTCCTCAAGGGCCTTGCCGACGGCCTGGGCGAGGACGCCCGGCTCATCGGGGTCGGGCCGGCCCGGCACGGCGTCACCACCGTCGAACCGGATGGATCGGTGATGTACGACCCGTTCCACGGGCACCTGGGCTACGACTGGTTCGACTACGTAATCGATCCAGGCACGGGTGTCCCGGTGCGGGGCCGCGTCACGGTCCACGTGGGGGACCTGGGCCCCGTGCCCGGCGTCCTGCGTCCTGCCGCGCGTCATCACTGAGGCGCGCCCCGCGCACACGTCCGGCCGGCCGAAGTACCGGGCACACGGAACGGGCCGTACGGGATGATCCCGTACGGCCCGTTCCGGTGTGGACCGAGCGTTACGCCGGAACGCTCGCCACGCCCTGCTCCAGGAACGGCTTGCCGTTCACCCGCTGGGAGACGCCCTCACGGTCCAGGTACGGCGTGATGCCGCCCAGGTGGAAGGGCCAGCCCGCACCGGTGATCAGGCACAGGTCGATGTCCTGGGCCTCGGCGACGACGCCCTCCTCCAGCATCAGGCCGATCTCCTGCGCCACCGCGTCGAGCACGCGGTCGCGCGTCTGCTCCTCGGTCAGGACGGTGTCGCCCTGCTTGAGGAGCGCCGCGACCTCGGGGTCGAGGACCGGAGCACCGGAGTCGTAGACGTAGAAGCCGCGCTTGCCGGCCTTCACGACCGCCGCGAGGTTCTGCGAGACGGTGAAGCGCTCCGGGAAGGAGCGGTTCAGGGTCTCGGAGACGTGCAGGCCGATGGCCGGGCCGACCAGCTCCAGAAGGACCAGCGGGGACATCGGCAGGCCGAGCGGCTCGACGGCCTTCTCCGCGACCTCGACCGGGGTGCCCTCGTCGATGACGTTCTGGATCTCGCCCATGAAGCGGGTGAGGATGCGGTTCACGACGAACGCCGGGGCGTCCTTCACCAGGACCGCGGTCTTCTTCAGCTTCTTGGCCACGCCGAACGCGGTCGCCAGCGAGGCGTCGTCCGTCTGCTCGCCGCGGACGATCTCCAGCAGCGGGAGGATCGCGACCGGGTTGAAGAAGTGGAAGCCGACGACCCGCTCGGGGTTCTTCAGCTTCGACGCCATCTCGGTCACCGACAGCGAGGAGGTGTTGGTGGCGAGGATCGCGTGCGCCGGGGCGACCGCCTCGACCTCCGCGAACACCTGCTGCTTGACGCCGATCTCCTCGAAGACGGCCTCGATGATGAAGTCCGCGTCCGCGAAGCCCTCGGCCTTGTCGAGGACACCGGAGACCAGGCCCTTGAGGCGGTTGGCCTTGTCCTGGTTGATGCGGCCCTTGCCGAGCAGCTTCTCGATCTCGGCGTGGACGTAGCCCACACCCTTGTCGACGCGCTCCTGGTCGATGTCCGTGAGGACGACCGGGACCTCCAGGCGGCGCAGGAACAGCAGCGCCAGCTGCGAGGCCATCAGGCCCGCGCCGACGACGCCGACCTTGGTGACCGGGCGGGCCAGGTTCTTGTCCGGGGCGCCGGCCGGACGCTTGGCGCGCTTCTGGACCAGGTTGAAGGCGTAGATGCCGCTGCGCAGCTCGCCGCCCATGATCAGGTCCGCGAGCGCCTGGTCCTCGGCGTCGAAGCCGGCGGACAGGTCGCCGTCCTTGGCCGCCGCGATGATGTCCAGCGCGCGGTACGCCGCCGGGGCCGCGCCGTGCACCTTGGAGTCGGCGATGGCCCGGCCGCGGGCGACCGCCGCGTCCCAGGCGCCACCGCGGTCGACCTCGGCGCGGTCCACCGCCACCGAGCCCTTGAGCACGTTCGCGGTCCACACGAGCGACTGCTCCAGGAAGTCCGCGCCCTCGAAGATCGCGTCCGCGATGCCGAGCTCGAAGACCTGCTTGCCCTTGAGCTGACGGTTCTGGTTCAGCGAGTTCTCGATGATCACCGAGACCGCGCGGTCCGCGCCGATCAGGTTCGGGAGCAGCGCGCAGCCGCCCCAGCCGGGGACCAGGCCGAGGAAGACCTCGGGCAGCGAGAACGCCGGGAGCGCCTTCGAGACGGTGCGGTAGGTGCAGTGCAGACCGACCTCGACACCGCCGCCCATGGCCGCGCCGTTGTAGTACGCGAAGGTGGGCACCGCGAGGCCGGAGAGTCGGCGGAAGACGTCGTGGCCGCCCTTGCCGATGGCCAGCGCGTCCTCGTGGCGGCTCAGCAGCTCGACGCCCTTGAGGTCGGCGCCGACGGCGAAGATGAACGGCTTGCCGGTGAGGCCGACGCCGGTGATGGTGCCCTCGGCGGCCTCCTTCTCGACCTGGTCGATCGCGGCGTTCAGGTTCGCCAGCGACTGGGGCCCGAAGGTGGTGGGCTTGGTGTGGTCCAGGCCGTTGTCCAGCGTGATGAGCGCGAACCGCCCGGCGCCGAACGGCAGGTCCAGGTGGCGTACGTGCGCCTGCGTGACGACCTCGCCGGGGAACAGCTCGGCCGCGCCCTTCAGAAGCTCAGTGGTGGAGCTCACTTGTTGCCTCCGTCAGCGTTGAAGTGCGGGTTCTCCCAGACGACCGTCGCGCCCATGCCGAAGCCGACGCACATCGTCGTCAGGCCGTAGCGGACCTCGGGCTGCTCCTCGAACTGCCGGGCCAGCTGCGTCATCAGGCGGACACCGGAGGAGGCGAGCGGGTGGCCGTACGCGATCGCGCCGCCGTACTGGTTGACGCGCGCGTCGTCGTCGGCGATGCCGTAGTGCTCCAGGAAGGCGAGCACCTGCACGGCGAACGCCTCGTTGATCTCGAAGAGGCCGATGTCGTCGATGGTCAGACCGGCCTGCGCCAGCGCCTTCTCGGTCGCCGGGATCGGGCCGTAGCCCATGACCTCCGGCTCGACGCCGGCGAAGGCGTAGGAGACCAGGCGCATCTTGACCGGGAGGCCCAGCTCACGGGCGACGTCCTCGGCCGCGAGCAGCGAGGCGGTGGCGCCGTCGTTGAGCCCCGCGGCGTTGCCGGCCGTCACACGGCCGTGGGTGCGGAACGGGGTCTTCAGGCCCGCCAGCGACTCCATGGTGGTGCCCGGACGCATCGGCTCGTCGGCGGTGACCAGGCCCCAGCCCGTCTCGCCCGCCTCGGGGTTGGTGCGGCGCACCGAGACCGGTACCAGGTCCTGCTGGATCTTGCCGTTGGCGTACGCCTTGGCGGCCTTCTCCTGCGAACGCACCGCGTAGGCGTCGGCGCGCTCCTTGGTGATCGTGGGGTAGCGGTCGTGCAGGTTCTCCGCCGTCATGCCCATGAACAGGGCGGACTCGTCGACCAGCTTCTCCGAGACGAAGCGCGGGTTCGGGTCGACGCCCTCGCCCATCGGGTGGCGGCCCATGTGCTCGACGCCACCGGCCACGACGACGTCGTACGCGCCGAAGGCGATGGAACCGGCCGTCGAGGTGACGGCGGTCAGCGCGCCCGCGCACATGCGGTCGATCGAGTAGCCGGGGACGGACTGCGGCAGACCGGCCAGGATCCCGGCGGTGCGGCCCAGCGTGAGGCCCTGGTCGCCGATCTGCGTGGTCGCGGCGACGGCGACCTCGTCGATCTTCTTGGGGTCCAGGTCCGGGTTGCGGCGCAGCAGCTCCCGGATGGCCTTCACGACGAGGTCGTCGGCGCGGGTCTCGTGGTAGATGCCCTTCGGGCCCGCTTTGCCGAACGGGGTGCGGACGCCGTCGACGAAGACGACGTCCCGGATGGTACGAGGCACGGTGGCTCTCCTCCAGGGTGCGGGATGGCACTGCTGCGGGGCGCGCCACGGGGACGCACCGCCTGCCATCATGCTACTTGCGGGTAACCAGACTGCCCACCCCTCACGCCGCGAGCGGTGAAGGTCACACCCGGAAAGGGCCCGCGGCGGCGTACGGGAGGCGGAGGGCGAGGCTCCGAACCTGGCCTGATTTCGACCATCGGTTCGGTCCGCGAACAGGGCCGCAGCGAAGCCGGGCGGCCCCGGGCAGCGGAAAGCCCCCGGCCGGTGACCGGGGGCTTTCGAGGTGCGAGGGGTCAGGCGGTGGCGTCCAGGGCCCGGACCAGGAGCGGGGCGACCTGCTGGATCTGCCAGCTCCGCGCCCCGTATCCGGCGAGGGTGTCCTCGACCGCGCCCGGGGTCGGGTTCTTCGGCGGCTCCCAGCAGATCCGGCGCACGGTGTCCGGGGTGATCAGGTTCTCCTGGGGCATGCGGAGGCGTTCCGCCAGCGCGGAGACCGCCGTGCGGGCGGCCGAGAGCCGGGCGGCGGCGGCCGGGTCCTTGTCGGCCCAGGAGCGCGGCGGGGGCGGCCCGGCGGGCTGCTGACCCGGCTGCGGCAGCGCCGACTCCGGCAGAGCCTTGGCCCGCTCCACGGCCGCCTGCCACTGCTCCAGCTGGCGGCGTCCCATGCGGTGGCCGAATCCCGGCAGAGCGGTCAGGGCCTTCACATCGACGGGCAGTGCGAGCGCGGCCTCGACGATCGCGGCGTCGCCGAGCACCTTGCCCGGAGAGACGTCGCGGCGCTGGGCGACCTGGTCCCGGGTGGTCCACAGCTCCCGGACGACGGCCATCTGACGGCGGCGGCGCACCTTGTGCATGCCCGACGTGCGTCGCCAGGGGTCCTTGCGGGGCGGGGCCGGCGGTGCGGCGGCGATGGCGTCGAACTCCTCGCGGGCCCACTCCAGCTTCCCCTGCCGGTCCAGCTCCTCCTCCAGCGCGTCGCGCAGGTCGATCAGGAGCTCCACGTCGAGCGCGGCGTAGCGCAGCCAGGGCTCGGGCAGCGGGCGGGTGGACCAGTCGACCGCGGAGTGGCCCTTCTCCAGGGCGTAACCGAGGACGTTCTCGACCATCGCGCCGAGGCCCACGCGCGGGAACCCCGCGAGCCGTCCGGCCAGCTCGGTGTCGAACAGCGAGGTGGGGGTCATGCCTATGTCCCGCAGGCACGGCAGGTCCTGGGTCGCGGCGTGCAGGATCCACTCGGCGCCGCTCAGCGCGGTGCCGAGGCCGGAGAGGTCGGGGCAGCCGACCGGGTCGACCAGGGCGCTGCCCGCGCCCTCGCGGCGCAGCTGCACGAGGTAGGCGCGCTGGCCGTAGCGGTATCCCGAGGCGCGCTCGGCGTCGACGGCCACGGGGCCGGTGCCCGTGGCGAAGGCGGCGATCACCCGGTCGAGGGCGTCGCCGGACGTCACCACCGGGGGAATGCCCTCGCGTGGCTCCAGCAAGGGGATCGGCGCCGGGGCGACGTCGTCCGGGGGAGCGCCCCCGGTGGTTCGCAGTGAAGTGTCTGCTGCGGTCTCTTGGGCGTCGGTCACGTGTCAAGGGTATCGGTGTATGCGCGGAGCCCGTCGACGGAACGTTCCGTCGACGGGCGGCCATGCACGTAATCCAGCCGGAGGCGCATCGGTGCACGTCCCGGCGGGGTGCGGTCAGTGGATGATGCCGGTCCGCAGGGCGACGGCGACCATTCCGGCTCTGTCTCCGGTGCCGAGCTTGCGGGCGATGCGGGCGAGGTGGGACTTGACGGTCAGGGCGGAGAGGCCCATCGAGACGCCGATGGCCTTGTTGGACTGGCCTTCGGCGACCAGGCGGAGCACCTCCACCTCGCGTCCGGACAGCTCGCGGTAGCCGCCCGGGTGGCTCGGGGAACCGGGAGGCCTGCGGTGCATCCGGGCCGCGTTGGCGCCGATGGGGGCGACGCCGGGGCGGGTGGGGTGTCCGATGTTGGTGCGTGTGCCGGTGACGACGTAGCCCTTCACGCCGCCCGCGAGGGCGTTGCGAACGGCGCCGATGTCGTCGGCGGCGGAGAGGGCGAGACCGTTGGGCCAGCCTGCGGCACGGGTCTCGGACAGCAGGGTCAGCCCGGAACCGTCGGGCAGATGGACGTCGGCAATGCAGATGTCGCGCGGGTTGCCGACGCGGGGACGTGCCTCCGCGATGGACGACGCCTCGATGACGTCACGTACTCCGAGGGCCCACAGATGGCGGGTGACGGTGGAACGGACGCGCGGGTCGGCCACGACGACCATGGCCGTCGGCTTGTTCGGGCGGTAGGCGACCAGGCTTGCGGGCTGCTCAAGGAGAACGGACACCAGGCCTCCTGGGGGGAGTGGCGGGACGGGCCGGCTCGGGGGATGAAGCCGGGGGCGAACCGTGCTTGAAGGGTCATTGACCTCTTCGGCAGCGGACCCGTCCTCCTTTAGGGGAAGATCACGATTTGGTGAGTAACAATTCGGGCAAATAGGACGCGCGATCGATTGTACGAAAAGAGATCCGGCGTATGTGCGATACAGATGACGGAGCGTTACGGCGCCTGCGGACCACGCCGCTGCGGCAGGGTCACCACCGCCGCGTCCGACAGATCGGACGGCGGCAGCCCCGCGATCTGGCACAGCAGATCGCCCCAGGCCACCAGGTGCGACCCGGTGTCCGGGACGCCGCCGCGCGATTCCTTCGGCGTCCACGAGGCGCGGATCTCGATCTGCGTCGCGGGACGGCGCGCGGACAGCGCACCGAAGTAGTGCGATCCGGCGCGTGTCACCGTCCCGCCGGCCTCCCCGTACGACAGGCCCCGGGCGTCCAGCGCACCCGTCAGCCAGGACCAGCACACCTCCGGCAGCAGCGGGTCCGCCGCCATCTCCGGCTCCAGCTCCGCACGGACCAGGGTCACCAGCCGGAACGCGCCCTGCCACGCCTCGTGCCCCGCCGGGTCGTGCAGCAGGACCAGCCTGCCGTCCGCGAGATCCTCCTCGCCGTCCACCACCGCCGCCTCCAGGGCGTACGCGTGCGGCGCGAGACGCCGGGGCGGCCGGGTCGCCTCCACCTCCAGCTCCGGCCGCAGCCGCGCCGAGCGCAGCGCGTCCACCGCCGCCAGGAACGCGGGAGGCACGGGTGGGCCCTCCTCCGTGCGGTCCTTGCCTTCAACGCCGTCGGAATGATCGGAAAACTGTCCCTGAGCCGGAGCCATGCGGGGAAGAGTAGGCGGAAGGCGAGCCGCGTGCAGGGAGAGACACCCGTGCGGGGCCGGGCTCCTTCGGCACGCGTGCGAAGATTCTGTGCGTGAGTGCCAACGACAGCCCTTCGGGCCAGCAGACGACGACCTCCGCCAGCCTCGACGCGGTTCGCGACGCCACCCACGACTCGGCGTTCCTGAAGGCCTGCCGCCGTGAGCCCGTGCCGCACACCCCGGTCTGGTTCATGCGCCAGGCGGGACGCTCGCTGCCGGAGTACCTGAAGGTCCGCGAGGGCATCGCGATGCTCGACTCCTGCATGATGCCGGAGCTCGTCGCCGAGATCACCCTGCAGCCCGTCCGCCGCCACAAGGTCGACGCCGCGATCTACTTCAGCGACATCGTGGTGCCCCTGAAGGCCATCGGCATCGACCTCGACATCAAGCCCGGCGTCGGCCCCGTCATCGCCGAGCCGATCCGCACCCGCGCCGACCTCGCCCGGCTGCGCGACCTGACCCCCGAGGACGTCCCGTACGTCACCGAGGCCATCGGCATCCTCACCGCCGAGCTGGGCGCCACCCCGCTCATCGGCTTCGCCGGGGCCCCGTTCACGCTCGCCAGCTACCTCGTCGAGGGCGGCCCCTCGCGCAACCACGAGCGCACCAAGGCCATGATGTACGGCGACCCGCAGCTCTGGGCCGACCTCGTGGACCGGCTCGCGGAGATCACCGGCGCCTTCCTCAAGGTCCAGATCGAGGCCGGGGCGTCCGCCGTCCAGCTCTTCGACTCCTGGGTCGGCGCGCTGGCCCCCGCCGACTACCGCCGCGCGGTGCTCCCCGCCTCCGCGAAGGTCTTCGACGCCGTCGCCCCCTACGGAGTCCCCCGTATCCACTTCGGCGTCGGCACCGGCGAACTGCTCGGCCTGATGGGCGAGGCCGGAGCGGACGTCGTCGGCGTCGACTGGCGGGTCCCGCTGGACGAGGCCGCCCGCCGCGTCGGCCCCGGCAAGGCGCTCCAGGGCAACCTCGACCCGGCCGTGCTCTTCGCCCCCACCCCGGCTGTCGAGGCGAAGACCCGCGAGGTGCTGGACGCCGCCGCCGGGCTGGAGGGGCACATCTTCAACCTGGGCCACGGCGTCATGCCGAACATGGACCCGGACGCGCTCACCCGCCTCGTGGGGTACGTCCACGAGCAGACCGCGCGCTGAAGCACGGAGGCTGCAGGGGGCCGGCCGGACGGCCGGCCCCCGGTGTTCAGCTCCCCGCGCCCCGTACCGCCGCCACCGTCTTGCGGGCGGCGACCAGCACCGGGTCCCAGACCGGGGAGAACGGCGGAGCGTACCCGAGGTCGAGCGCCGTCATCTGCTCCACCGTCATCCCGGCCGTCAGCGCCACCGCCGCCACGTCCACCCGCTTCGCCGACCCCTCGCGGCCCACGATCTGCACCCCGAGCAGCCGACCCGTCCGCAGCTCCGCGATCATCTTCACCGTCATCGGCTTCGCCCCCGGGTAGTACCCCGCCCGCTGCGTCGACTCGATCGTCGCCGTGACCCAGCGCAGCCCGGCCGCGCGGGCGTCCTTCTCCCGCAGCCCGGTCCGGGCGATCTCCAGGTCGCAGACCTTGCTCACCGCCGTACCGACCACACCGGGGAACGTGCCGTAGCCGCCCCCGACGTTGGAACCGATCACCTGGCCGTGCTTGTTGGCGTGGGTGCCCAGCGCCACGTGCCGGGTGCGGCCCGCCACCAGGTCCAGGACCTCCACGCAGTCGCCGCCCGCCCAGATGGTGTCGTGGCCCACGACCCGCATGGCCAGGTCCGTCAGCAGCCCGCCGTGCGGCCCCACCGGCAGCCCCGCCGCACGGGCGAGCTCCGTCTCCGGCTCCACCCCGATACCGAGGACCACCACGTCCGCCGGCCAGGTCCCCGCGTCCGTCGCCACTCCGGTGACCCGGCCGTCGGTCCCGGTGAGGATCTTCGTCACGGCCGCCCCGTTGACCGTGGTGATGCCCAGGCCGTCCATCGCCTCGTGCACGAGGCGCCCCATGTCCGGGTCGAGCGTCGCCATCGGCTGCTCGCCCCGGTTGAGGACGGTCACCTCGAAGCCCCGCTTGAGCATCGCCTCGGCCATCTCGACGCCGATGTAGCCCGCGCCCACCACGACCGCCCGCCGCGGCCCCTCTCCCGAGCGCAGCGCGTCCAGCGAGTCCAGCAGCGCCTGCCCGTCGTCCAGGGTCTGCACCCCGTGCACCCCGGCCGCGTCCATCCCCGGCAGCGCCGGGCGCACCGGACGGGCCCCGGTGGCGATCACGAGCTTGTCGAAGCCCGTCCAGTACGCCTTCCCGCTCTCCCGGTCCAGCGCCCGTACCCGCTGCCCGGCCACGTCCAGTTCGGTCACCTCGGTCCGCATCCGCAGATCGATGTCCCGCTGCCGGTGCTCCTCGGGGGTGCGGGCGATCAGGTCGTCCCGGGCCGCCACGTCGCCGCTCACCCAGTACGGGATGCCGCAGGCGGAGTACGAGGTGTGGCGGCCGCGCTCGAAGGCGACGACCTCCAGCGCGTCCGGCCCCTTCAGCCTGCGGGCCTGTGACGCGGCGGACATGCCCGCCGCGTCACCGCCGATGACCACCAGTCGCTCCGCTGCCATGCCGGGTCCCTTCCGCCGGTTCGCCGCATCGGCGAATCAGGGCCCCACGCTACGACGCCGCAGGGGTTCAGGAGTCCGGGGCACCGTCCTTCCCGGCCGGGGCCGCCGTGACCGCCGGGGCGGCCCGACGCGCCGCGCGCTGCCTCAGCACCCGCCACACCCCGGCCACCAGGGCCGCCGCGAGCACGAAGGGGAACGTCGCCCCGAACACCACCGCGATCCACCGCAGCATCGTCACGAACGCGTCCCAGCCGCCCTCCAGCGCGTCCAGGAACCCGGGGTCGTCGTCCTTCTCCCCGTCGTCGCCCGGGGCGTCCGGCGGCGTCAGGTCCAGCGTGACCGTCGCCAGCGAGGTCCGGTCCTTCAGGCTCTCACGCTGGGCCAGCAGCGACTCCAGGTCGGACTGACGGCTGCTCAGCTCACCCTCCAGGGCCACCACATCGCTGATCCTCTCCGCCCGGTCCATCAGCTCCCGCACCCGCGCCACACTCGCGCGCTGGGTGGCGATCCGGCTCTCCACATCCACCACCTGGTCGGTGACGTCCTTCGCGTTCGAGGTGCGCGACAGCAGCTTCCCGGAACCCGCCAGCTCGCGCAGCACCTCCTCGAACCGCTCCTGCGGCACCCGCAGCACCAGGTGCGAGGTCTCGGAGCCGTCGTCGAGCCGCTCGGTCTCCTCCGAGGCCACCAGGCCCCCCGCCCCCTCCGCCGCACCCCGCGCGGCGGCCACGGCCCGGGTCACGCTCTTCACCTCGACGGAGAGCGTGGCCGTACGGATCACATGGGTGGCCCCCGCCTTCGGCGCCGCCTTCTTCCCGGCCGGCTTGTCGTCCGCCCCCTCCTCGGGAGCGGCGGAGGCGGCCGCCCCGCCCTCGTCCGCGAACCCCTCGCGCGGTGCCGCCCCTCCCTTCGCCGCCCTCACGCCGCTGTCCGCCGCGTCGCCCGACGCCCCGCAGCCGCCGACGGCGATCAGCAGGCCGAGCGACCCGGCCACAAGTGCCGCGCGTGCGCGGACGAACGACCGCCCGCTCGTGTTCCGCCTCTGCATAACTGGTCCCCCCAGAAAGCTCGTTGATGGTGACCGTTCGACGTGGCGGCCCCGGAGCCGGTTGCCGGGGAGCGGTTTCGAAGTGGTCACGGTCGGGACTCGGTAAGGGTTTGAGAGAGTGGACCCATGCAGCGTTCTCAACAGCGTGCGGAAACGCCCCCGGGGCACGTCGTCGTCATCGGCGGCGGCATCGCCGGGCTGGCGGCCGCCCACCACCTGGTCGCCACCGGCCTGCGGGTCACCCTCCTGGAGGCGACGGACCGGCTCGGCGGCAAGCTCATGACCGGCGAGGTCGCGGGCGTCCAGGTCGATCTGGGGGCCGAGTCGATGCTCGCCCGGCGCCCCGAAGCGGTCGACCTGGCCGGGGCGGTGGGCCTGGCCGGCCGGCTCCAGCCGCCCGCCACCGCCACCGCCTCGCTCTGGACGCGCGACGCGCTGCGCCCCATGCCGACGGGCCACGTCATGGGTGTCCCCGGTGACCCGGCGGTCCTCGGCGAGGTGCTGTCCCCCGAGGGCCTGGCGCGGATCGCCGAGGAGCGCGACCTCACCCCGACCGCCGTCGGCGACGACGTCGCGGTGGGCGCCTACGTCGCCGACCGGCTCGGCCGCGAGGTCGTGGACCGGCTGGTGGAGCCCCTCCTCGGCGGGGTCTACGCGGGCGACGCCTACCGGATCTCGATGCGCGCCGCCGTGCCCCAGCTCTTCGAGGCCGTCAAGGAGGGCGGCCCGCTGCTCGACGGTGTGCGCCGCATCCAGGAGCGGGTCGCCGCCCGGCAGCAGACCGGCCCCGTCTTCCAGGGCATCGCGGGCGGCATCGGCACCCTCCCGGCCGCCGTGGGCGACGCCGTACGGGCCGGAGGCGGCGAGATCGTCACCGAGACCCCCGTCCTCGGCCTGACCCGTACGGCAGCGGGCTGGGCCGTCCGCACCGACACCCGGACCATCGCCGCCGACGGCATCGTCCTGGCCACCCCCGCCTGGTCCGCGGGCACCCTGCTGGCCGCCGAGTCCCCGGCCGCCTCCGCCGAGCTGTCCGGCGTCGAGTACGCCTCCATGGCCCTGGTCACCCTGGCCTTCCGGCGCACCGACATCGAGGCGTACGAAGCCCTGCGCGGCCGCTCCGGCTTCCTGGTGCCGCCGGTCGACGGCCACACGATCAAGGCGTCCACGTTCTCCAGCAACAAGTGGCAGTGGGTCGCCGACGCCGCCCCCGACCTGTTCGTGCTCCGCACCTCCGTCGGCCGCTACGGCGAGGAGGAGCACCTCCACCGCGAGGACGGGGAGCTCGTCGCCGTCTCCCTGCGTGACCTCGCCGCCGCCACCGGCCTCACCGCCCGGCCCGTCGACACCGAGGTCACCCGCTGGATCGGCGGCCTGCCGCAGTACCCCGTCGGCCATCTGGCCCGGGTCGCCCGCATCCGCGACGAGGTCGCCAAGCTGCCCGCCCTGCGGGTCTGCGGCGCGGTCTACGACGGGGTCGGCATCCCCGCCTGCATCGCGAGCGCCCGGCGCGCGGCCGACGAGATCGCGAGCGAGATCATCGCCACGCCGACCCTGGTTCGGGGCACGGGGAGCGAGGCGGGACAATAGCCGTATGAGTGCTCCCGAGACTGTGACATCCAGCAAGAGTCCGAACGCCGGCAAGAAGGCCAAGGACCTCAACGAGGTCATCCGCTACACCCTGTGGTCGGTCTTCAAACTGCGCGACGTGCTCCCGCTCGACCGCGCCGGATACGCCGACGAGGTGCAGGAGCTCTTCGACCAGCTCGCGGCCAAGGACATCACCGTCCGGGGCACCTACGACCTGTCCGGGCTGCGGGCCGACGCGGACCTCATGATCTGGTGGCACGCCGAGACCTCGGACGAGCTCCAGGACGCGTACAACCTCTTCCGCCGCACCAGGCTGGGCCGCGCGCTCGACCCGGTCTGGTCGAACATGGCGCTGCACCGCCCCGCCGAGTTCAACAAGTCGCACATCCCCGCGTTCCTCGCCGACGAGACGCCCCGCGACTACATCAGCGTCTACCCCTTCGTCCGGTCCTACGACTGGTACCTGCTGCCCGACGAGGACCGCCGCCGCATGCTCGCGGACCACGGCAAGATGGCCCGGGGCTACCCGGACGTCCGCGCCAACACCGTCGCCTCGTTCTCGCTCGGCGACTACGAGTGGATCCTCGCCTTCGAGGCGGACGAGCTGTACCGCATCGTCGACCTGATGCGTCACCTGCGCGCCTCCGAGGCACGGCTCCACGTGCGCGAGGAGGTCCCGTTCTACACGGGCCGCAGGAAGAGCGTCGCAGACCTGGTGGCCGGGCTCGCATAGCCAGCGAGTCCCGCACCACCCCAGCCCGGAAGATCAGAGGGACGGGCACCGGGCACCGATCGTGCCGTCCGCCCCTCCAGCGACACCGGGTTCGGCTCCGGGGGCCGTCGTACCGTGCAGGTGCGGCGGCCCCCGCTCCGTGGCCCCCGGTCAGTCCAGCGACACCGGGTTCGGCTCCGGGTGCGCGGCGCAGTCCGCGCCCCGCCCCGGCACTTCGCCGGTCAGCAGATACCGGCGCAGATGATCGTCGACACAGGCGTTCCCCGCCCCGCCGATGCCGTGCGTCCCCGCGTCCCGCTCCGTCACCAGCGACGACCCGGGCAGCCGCTTCCGCAGCTCCAGCGCCCCCTGGTACGGGGTCGCCGCGTCCCGCTCCGCCGCCAGGATCAGCACCGGCGGCAGCTCGCCCCAGCCGACGCGGACGTCCAGCGGCCGCTGCCGGGGAGCGGGCCAGAAGGCGCACGGCAGGTTCGCGAAGGCGTTGTCCCAGGTCTCGAAGGGCGCGACGCGCGCCAACTCCGTGTGGTCGCGGTCCCAGACCGCGAAGTCCTCCGGCCAGGGCGCGTCGTTGCACTCGACGGCGGTGTACACCGCCTGCGCGTTCTCGTTGTCCTTCGCCGCCACCGCGCGCGGGGACGCCTGCGCGACCAGCGGCTCCGGATTGCCCCGGACGTACTCCGACAGCGCCGTCGCCCGCATCGCCCAGTAGTCGTCGTAGTAGCCCGCACCCAGGAACGCCGAGTGCAGCTGCCCCGGCCCGATCTTGCCGCCCGCGGGCTTCACCGCCAGCTCGGCGCGCACCTCGTCGTAGCGCCGCTGCACCGCCTCGGGGGTGGTCCCCAGGTGGTACACGTCGTCGTGCCGGGCGACCCAGCGCCGGAAGTCCTCCCAGCGCGCCTCGAAGGCCAGCGACTGGCCCATGTTGGAGCGGTACCAGATCTGCTCCGGGTCCGGATCGACCGCCGAGTCGAAGACCATGCGGCGTACGTGGGAGGGGAACAGCGTCGCGTACAGCGCCCCGAAGTACGTCCCGTACGAGGCCCCCATGAACGTCAGCCGGCTCTCGCCGAGCGCGGCCCGCAGCACGTCCAGGTCCCGGGCGTTGTTCAGCGAGGTGTAGTGCCGCAGCGTCTCGCCCGCGTGCTCCGCGCAGCCCCGCGCGTACGCCTGCGCACGGGCGACGCGCCGCTCCTTGTCCTCCCGGGTCGG
Organism: Streptomyces sp. YPW6; assembly: GCF_018866325.1. NCBI lineage: Bacteria > Bacillati > Actinomycetota > Actinomycetes > Kitasatosporales > Streptomycetaceae > Streptomyces > Streptomyces sp. YPW6. Next base: position 1,212,249 of record NZ_CP076457.1, on the reverse strand, counting down.
ATGCGTCGGCGCGTCGGTCGGGCCCTTCGTGTACGCGGCGGGGTCCTGGCAACTCAGCGGGTCGGAGGAGCCGTTCACTCCGCGCGGGGCGTAGCCGACCAGGTCGTACGCCTCGGCGATCTCCTTCCACTCCGGCAGCTCCCCGGCCAGCGGGAAGGTGATGCTGGACGCGCCGGGGCCGCCCGGGTTGTAGACGAACGCGCCCTGCCGCTCCTCGGCCGGACCGGTGGCGGGGGTCCGGCTGACGGTCAGTTCGAGCTGCGGCCCGTCCGGCTCCGCGTAGTCGAGGGGCACTTTCACCGTGCCGCACTTCAGCGAGTCCGGGAGCATCTCCTCCTCGGGGCAGGCGACGAAGTCGATGCCGGCGGCCGTGGCCCGGGCGGCGGCGATCGCGGTGCCCCGGGCCTCGGCGGTACCGGGGCGTTCCCAGGCGCCCGCCGGAGCGGCGGCGAGGGCGGACAGGACCAGGGAGCCGATCGATGTGTACAGCGCAGCAGTTCTCACGCGCGGGGGCCTCTCTGCGGATGCGGAGAGGGATGGTCGGGCGAGTGGGCGCCGATGTCCAGCACCGCCCGGGAGAGCCACCGGGAACCACCCTGACGGCCGGTCAGGAATCGGACGTACGTGGCTGATTCAGAAACGGGGGAGACCGGTTCAGGAACCGCCGCCACAACTGGAACCGCCCCCACAACTGGACCCGCCGCCACAGCCGGCCCCGCCGCCTCCGCCGCCACAGCCGGAGCCGCTCGAACCGTCGCAGCCCGCCCCGCTGCCGCCCCCGCAACCGGACCCCGAGGAGCATCCGGCCCCGCCGCCACAGCCCGCATGGGAGCCGCCCCCGGCCGACCCGCCGCAGCTGGAGCCGCCGGGGCCGGAGGCGGCGCACCAGACCGCTGCCACGCCGACCGCGGTGGCCCCGGCCGCCGCGCCACCGGCGACGTACGACGAGGAGCGCCCGCGCGGGGCGCTCAGCCGCGCCGCCGCCGCCAACTGGGCCTGGAAGACCGGGTCCGGCAGCGCGCGGAGCCCCAGGGCGGCGACGAGACGGGCCGGGGCCGCCCCCTGGGCGCAGGAGGTCCGGAACGAGAGGGCGGCGTGGCGGCCCGACGTCGTGAGGCGGCTCGCGGAGGAGGCCGCGACGATCAGGCCGGTGCACGCGCCGATCACGATCGCGGGCAGCATCGTCACGAGGAACGGGACCGGCAAGCCGGCGGAGTCGGCCGCGGCGAACTGGACGAACGTGAGGACCAGGCTCACCGGCAGGGCGACGAGGCACGTCACTCCCTGGACCAGCCCCCACCGCCGCAGCGGGCGGAGCCGGTGGGGCGGCACCATCAGCCCGCGCGCGGCGAGCCCGTCGCCGACCTCCTGGATGGCGGGGTGCCGCATCACCGCTTCCCGCAGCACGTGCAGGGCACCGTTCGGGGCGGCGGCCAGCTCCTGCAGCACCGCGCGCTCCACCGGGTCGTTCACCTGTGCCCGCCGTACGGCGACGATGCCGGGCCCGCCGACGGCCAGCCGGCCGTCCGCGTGCAGTGCGGTCAGGGCGGTGTCCACGACCCTGGCCGGACCGCCGTTCAGGAACGCGGCCTCGTACAGGTCGTGAACGGCGGCGCCGGGACCGGGGGAGGGGCGCCGGGAGCGCTCGGCCACCGTCCTGACGACGAGCAGGACCGACGAGACGACCACCACGAAGGTCGCCGGCAGCGCGAACACGTTCACAGCGGTCACCTCCGCACGAGGACGGCACGAGCCGCCCGGACCAGTCGGGTCGCACGGCGCGGGGGCCGGGCGCCGGACCGGTCCTGCCACCAGTACGTCAGCCGGCGCCGCGCCGCCGGATCGGCCGGACCGCCCGCGACGAGCACGTGCTCCGCGAAGCCCAAGGCGTCACGGCGGTAGCCACCGGACATCGGGCGGCTCCGGGCGTACGCGAGGAACGCGGCACGGTAGCCGTCCCCCAGGATCTCCGGCAGTTCGGGGGCCACCTTGGCGACGACATCGGCGCGCTTGGCGGCCAGCGCCCGGCTCTGCACCCGCAGCCGCCGGTGGTCGAAGCCCTCCGGGGCGGGGGTTCCGGCGACCAGGGCGGAGAGCAGGGCGGCCTGCGCGACGGCGGTACGGTCACGGGTGCCGGCGGGGACGGGCGCGGGCGCGGCCACGCCCGTACGGTCCCCGGAGCCCCCGGAGCCCCCGGAGCCCCGGAGCCCCGGAGCCCCGGAGCCCCGGAGCCCCGGAGCCGTCGGACGCGGGAGGGGCGTCCGGGCCCGTCGGCGGTGCCGTCCTCCGCCGCCCGTCCGGCCCCGGGCCCGCCGGGGGCGCCGCCTTCCGCAGCGTCGCCCGGATCGCGTCGAGTTCGCCCGCCAGCTCCGCGCCCGGCGGGAAGGCGTCGTCCCGCTCCAGCAGCACGCCGGGCGGATCGACCCGGGAACGCAGCTCGGCCAGCACGTCCAGGACCGGTGGGGACACCGGATGGGCGTGCGTGTCGTGCCAGACGCCGTTCTTCTCGACCCCGCCCGCCACATGGACGTACGCGATGGCCTCCACCGGCAGCTCGTCCAGCGCCTTCGCCGGGTCCTGGCCCAGGTTGACGTGATTGGTGTGCAGATTCGCCACGTCGATCAGCAGCCGCACCCCGGTCCGCTCGACCAGCTCCGCCAGGAACTGCCCCTCGGTGAGCTCCTCGTCCGGCCAGGTGATCAGCGCGGCGATGTTCTCCAGGGCGAGGGGCACCGGCAGCGAGTCCTGCGCGATCCGCACGTTCTCGCAGAGCACGTCCAGCGCGTCCCGGGTGCGGGGCACCGGCAGCAGGTGTCCCGCTTCCAGCCTCGGCGACGCGGTCAGCGGCCCCCCGGCCCGTACGAACGCGATGTGCTCGGTCACCAGGGGCGCCCCGAGCAGTTCGGCGCGCGCCGCCAGAGCGGCGAGCCGGCCGGGGTCGGGGCGGTCCGCGCCCCCGAGGCCGAGTGCCACCCCGTGCGGCACGACCGTGACCCCGCGCTCGCGAAGCCGTGCGAGGGAGCCGGGAAGGTGGTCGTCGCAGAGGTTCTCCGCGACCGCCTCCACCCAGTCGACCCCGCTCAGCGCCTCCACCTCGGCCGCGATCTCCGGCCGCCAGCCGATCCCCATGCCCAGTTCCATGGTGCCCCCGTCCCCCTGCTCACCTCGGCCTGCTCTGGGGTCATGGCCCACTCGCGCGGCGATGAACCCGACCGGGGGGACGTTCAGAGCTTCATTTGAGGTTCCGGGACCACCGCCGCCGTTACGGCATCGGCATCATCGTGGGCGCCACCGGACGCGAGGTGAAGGACTGGTCGCCGGTCGGCGTCGCCGGCACCGGGGCCAGCGGGACCTGGCCGTCCCGGGGCATCGACGGGCCCGAAGGACTGGCGGTCGACCCGCTCACCGCTTCGCGCGCCAGGGCGTCGAAGTCGACGAACCCGGTCCCCTCCAGCATGGTGATGTGGTCCAGCACGGTCTGGTTGGCATCGGTCGCCAGCTGCCGGATCAGCGTGTTCCGGGTCGTGTGGCGGACCTGGCCGATCAGCCCGAAGACCTTGCCGTGGGCGGCGCGCAGGATGTTGGCGAACTTCCGCTCGTACGCGTCCCCGCTCGCCGCCGTCAGCTCCCGCAGCCATCCCTGCTGCTGGGCGGTCGGCTGGTTGGGCAGCTCCACCCCGAGCTTTGCCGCCACGTCCCGGGCCCGCCGGTCGAGGTCCGTGTGCCCGACGACGAGGTGGTCCCCGGCGGCCTTCGTCGCCTCGCTGGGCGCCCGTTCGATCGCCTGCTGCCCGGCGGGCAGCTCCCACAGCCCGGCGAGCCGCACTTTGACCAGGAAGTCCCGGTCGGTGGCGGAGAGCGGTCCCCACTGGGTGGCGACGCTGGAGGCGTTGAGATTCGCCTCGCCGGTGCCCGAGCGGTCCGCGTAGGACCAGACGGGGAACGCGAGCGCGCCGAGTGTGGCGACCAGTGCCGCGATGATGAGGGCCGTGCCGTTGATGCGTCGCAACAAGGTGTCTCCCGGGCCGAGGCGTGGCAGCGTCGATGGAACTGGCGTCAATCAACCGCCGATCGACTGGCTGTGCAGGCTACTTGGCGGTAAAGCCGAACAGGGCAGTACCGGGAGATACGCAGAAGGGAGCAGGAACACTCAACGCGCGGGCGACGGCGACGCGGCCGGCTCGGCGGCTCGGCGACGCGGGCGGACCGCCGTGGTCACCGTCCCGACGCGCGGCGCAGCGCCGGGTGGTCGGCGATCACCGTGCAGGAGCCCGGGGCGATCTCGGTGAACCCCGCGTCGCGCACCACCGGCAGCCCGCTCGCCGTCAGCTCCCGCCAGTGCTCCGCCCCCGGGGTGGCCACTGAGAGCGGGAACCCGGCCTCGCGCCAGGCCTTGCGCTCGGTGTCGGACAGCTCCCACCAGGCGAGCTGAGCCCCGTGCCCGGCCTGCGCCATCGTCTTGCCCGCCGACATCTCGACGTCGGGGTTCAGCCACAGCACCGGGCCCGCGAGATCGGGCTCGGCGGGCGGCTCGGGGTCGTCCAGGTCGGTGCCCGACACCTGGAGCTTGGCCAGTTCCTTGGGCCAGCCGTCCAGCGGGACCGGCGGGAACACCCGGACCTCCGCGCCGTCCTCGCCCGTCACCGTGATGCCGTCGAGCGCCGCCGCCTTGCGCCACTCCGCGCCGCGTGCCCGGCGCACGACCTTGCGGATCCGGGCGTCCTGCCAGTCCCGCATGGCCGCCGCCCACTCGCCGTCGCCGAGGGACCGCTCGTCGGAGAGGATCGTCAGCACCGCCCGGGCGGCGGCCCGCAGCGCGTCGGTGCGGGCGGGCGGGTCCGTCTTCTCCAGGTGGAGCACCAGGGGCAGCACGAACTGGGGCGCCTGGTCGCGGTCGGCCGGGCCGCTGGAAAACGGACTCCCGGAGGTTTGGGAGGGGGTGTCATGGCTGGTCACCGTCCCAGTCTGCCAGGCGCACGAGACCACCTGCTTGGCGGAACGACCGGGTCGGGGCGAGGATGCTCCGCATGAAGAGCGATCTCTTTTCCAGCGAGCACATGGCGCAGCCGGCCACCGCCCCCGGGATGACCCTGCAGAACGCCAAGTCGATCAAGTACGCCGTCAACGGGGAGATGCACGCCCGGCAGGGCGCGATGATCGCCTTCCGCGGCAACCTCCAGTTCGAGCGCAAGGGCCAGGGCATCGGCGGCCTGCTCAAGCGGGCCGTCACCGGCGAGGGCCTGGCGCTGATGGCGGTCCGGGGCCAGGGCGAGGCATGGTTCGCGCACGAGGCGGCGAACTGCTTCATCGTGGAGCTGGACCAGGGCGACTCGATCACGATCAACGGCCGCAACGTCCTCTGTTTCGACCCCACGCTCTCCTACGAGATCAAGACCGTGAAGGGCGCCGGGATGGTCGGCGGCGGCCTTTTCAACAGCGTCTTCACGGGCTACGGCAAGCTCGGCCTGATGTGCGAGGGCACCCCGATCGTGATCCCCGTGACGGCCGCCCAGCCGGTCTGCGTGGACACGGACGCGGTCGTCGGCTGGAGCCAGCAGCTCACCACCAGCCTGAACCGCTCCCAGAGCGTCGGCTCGATGGTCCGCGGCGGCTCCGGCGAGGCCGTGCAGCTGATGCTCCAGGGCGAGGGCTTCGTCATCGTCCGGCCCAGTGAGGCCCGGCCGGACAAGACCTCCAACTGATCCGGGACGCGCGGGTCGTGGGGCACCGGTACGGCATCGCGGGCCGCCGGGTGCCGCGTGGGGCCGGCCTCACCCCGCCCGCACGCCCCCGTCCCGGGGCGAGGGCGTGCGGCGGCGCGGCTGAGTAGGCTCGTGGGCGTGGACGACGACACCTACTGCGAGCCCTCGGGGCTCCCCGCCCCCGCTCCGCCCGCCGGACCCGCCGAAGGCCCTCCGTACGCCGAGTGCGTGCTGTGCCGCGAGCCGACCGAGTACCCGGAGTCGACCAGGGGCGCCACGCTCTGCCCGGTCTGTGCCTGGCAGGAGGCGGGCCGCACGGCCTGCTCCGGCTGACGTCCGGTCCGGCCCCGCTCAGGCGCCGTCCTCCATCAGCTCCGACACCTTCACGAAGCGGTAGCCGCGCTCGCGCAGTTCCGGCACGATCCTGCGTACCGCCGCCTCGGTGGCCGGGGCGGCGCTGCGCGTGCAGTGCAGCACCACGAGCGAGCCCGGCCGGACCCCGTCCAGCACCTGGCGGGCGACCGCGTCCGCGTCCGTGGCGAAGGCGTCGCCGCCGACCACGTCCCACTGGACGGCCGTCACGTCGGCCGGGGCCAGGGCGCGCAGGGCCTTGTCGTCGTAACAGCCGCCGGGGAAGCGGAAGTACGGCACCACGTTCCGCACCCCCGCCTCCCGGAACGCGGTGAAGGCGCGTTCGACGTCGCGGGTCATCGCGTCCTTCGCCACCGCCGGCAGCCCGTAGCAGGGGGAGCTGAAGGCGTGGTGGCTGTAGGAGTGGTTGGCGACCTCGAACAGGGGGTCGGCTCCGATGGCCTTCGCCTGGGCCGGGTACTCCTCGGCCCAGCGACCGGTCATGAAGACCGTGGAGGGCACCTTCAGCCGGCGCAGCAGCGCGACCAGCTCCGGATTGTCGAACCGCTCGCCGGCCGCGGCCCGGGGACCCTGATCGGCCGTCATGTCGGCGTCGAAGGTGAGCGCCACGACCTTCTCCGCCGCACCGCCGCCCGCGCCCGCGCCCCCTTCCGAAGCCCTCCGCTCGAAGACCGGGGTGCGGCCCGCCGGGCCGGGAGCCATCGTCGGCGGCTTCTTCGGGGCGGGCGATGCCGAAGCGGGCGGGGGCGGGGGACCGGGTGCGGGGGCCTTGTCCCCGCACCCGGTCAGGGCCAAGCCGGCCAGCAGAACCCCGACTGCCGAGACCGTCGTCTTCCGTGTCGTCCGCAACCTTCGCGCAGCAGTGATCACCCACGGAAAATATCCGACAATATGGTCATTTCGGCCGACGGCGCTCCGAAGGCGCGAGCCAGGGGGCGGTTACCTCAGCACCACGGCCCCGTCACCGCGAACGTCGTCCCCGGCCTGTAGCAGTTCACGTACATCGTCGAGCCGTCCGGTGAGAACGTCACCCCCGCGAACTCGCCCCACTCCGGCTCCCCGGGCGTCCCGATGTTCTGCCGCCCGCGTGCCATCGCGTACACCTCGCCGCGCCGGGTCACCCCGAGCACGTGCTGCGCGCCGCCGCCGTCCTCGCAGACCATCAGCCCGCCGTCGGAGGCCAGGCAGATGTTGTCGGGGGACTCGCCGGGCAGCTGGATGTCGGTGTCCGGGCCGAAGACCACCACCAGGGTCAGCCGGCGCTTCCTCGGCTCGTAGCGCCACACCTGCCCGTAGTGGTCGGCCGCCGAGCCGTCGTCGCGGCGGGCGAAGCTGGAGACGAAGTAGACCGACGAGCCGCCCCAGTAGCACCCCTCCAGCTTCTGTGCGTGGGTGATGCCCCGGGGCCCGAAGTCCTGGAGCCGGACCGGGGTCCCGGCCGCCAGCGGGTCCGGTACGGGGACCCACTCGATCCGGTCGAAGCTGGTCCCCGTCTCCTGGACGACCGACAGGTCGGGCACGCCCGGCACCCGCATCGCCTCCAGCTCCCCGCCCGCCCGGAGCGAACCGGTGCCGCCGAGCGGCTTCTCGGGCAGGAAGCGGTAGAAGAGCCCGAACGGCCGGTCGAACGCGTCCTCCGTCTCGTACACGATCCCCGACTTCGGGTCGACGGCGATCGCCTCGTGCTGGAAGCGGCCCATCGCGGTCAGCGGGACGGCCCCGGTACGGCGCGGATCGGCGCCGTCCACCTCGAAGATGAAGCCGTGGTCCTTGGTGTACCCGTTGGTCCCGGCCTTGTCCTCGTTCTCCTCGCAGGTCAGCCAGGTGCGCCAGGGGGTGGGCCCACCCGCGCAGTTGACCGCCGTGCCGGCGATGGCGACCCGCTCGCCGAGCACCTTGTTGCGGCCGTCCAGCTCCAGCGACGTACAGCCGCCCTTGGCCGCCGGGTCGTAGGTCAGCCCTTCGACGGCCGGCACGCCGATCTCGGCGTAGTGCCGGTTCTCGTGGTTGCGGACGAGGTGGATCCGCCCGTTGCGGCCCCGCAGGGCCGCCATGCCGTCGTGGTTGCTCGGCACCGGGCCCTCGCCGGAGCGCATCGGCTCGCCCTCCCGGGACAGCACCCGGTAGCGGAATCCTTTCGGCAGGTCGAGCAGGCCGTCCGGATCCGGGACGAGGGGGCCGTAACCGTGGTGGCCGCGCGCGGCTGCCGTGCCCGCGAAGAGTTCGGAGAAGGCCCCCGTGAAGGCGACCGCGGCGGCTGCGCCGCTGCCTGCCAGGACCTGACGTCGGGTTGCGGTGGAGCGGGGTGCGGTGGACATGAGGTGACTCCCTGTTGGCGGACAGGTGAAGTGACCCGCACGTGTGTAGCACGCACGAAGGCGCGGGGGAACCATGCGCGGCCCCGCGCCCCGTGTCGCCGCTGGGACGGCCCGGACGGGAGGAGCCGTCCGTGGACGGCTCCTCCCGCCGACGTTCAGCCGTGGACCGTCGGGCCCACGGGATCGACCGTCCGGGCCGACGGGCCCGGCGGACCGGCCGGTCAGGCCAGCGTGGCCGACAGGGTGATCGGCGCGCCGGTCAGCGCCTGGCTGACCGGGCAGTTCGCCTTGGCGTCCTCGGCCGCCTTCACGAAGTCCGCCTCGTCGAGACCGGGGACCGTGCCCTCGACCGTGAGGTGGATTCCGGTGATGCCGGTGCCGGGCTGGAAGGTGACGTCGGCCTTCGTCTCCAGCTTGGTGGGCGGCGTGCCCGCCCCGGCCAGTCCGTGCGAGAGCGCCATCGAGAAGCAGCTGGAGTGCGCGGCGGCGATCAGCTCCTCCGGGCTGGTCTTCCCGTTCGCCGCCTCGGAGCGGGACGGCCAGGAGACGTCGTACTCACCGATGCCGGAGGAGTCGAAGGTGACGACCCCCTTGCCCTCGATCAGGTTGCCTTCCCAGACCGTGTGCGCCTGACGCGTGGTAGCCATGCTGGATCCCTTCGAACGGTGTGCGCGGTTGTACGGCATAACAGGGGGGGCATCTCGCGGCGCGTGGTGCCCCGTTCGCGTTACGCCCCCGAACCTACTGCGCCACCAGACCCTTCGCGTCACGCGCCAGCGCCGTCAGCCGGGAGATCGCCCGGAAGTACTTCTTCCGGTACCCGCCGTTCACCATCTCGTCGCTGAACAGCCGGTCGAACGGCACCCCGGAGGCGAGCACCGGAACCTCCCGGTCGTACAGCCGGTCGGCCAGCACCACCAGGCGCAACGCCGTCGACTGGTCGGGCACCGGCGTCACCCCGGTCAGGCACACCGCGCCCAGCTCGTCGGTGAGCGCGCCGTACCGGCTCGGGTGCACCTTCGCCAGGTGGTCCAGCAGACCCGCGAAGTCGTCCAGCGACGCGCCCGGCGTGGCGTACGCGGCCCGGGTCACCTGCTCGTCGCTGTACGGCGGCGGGGCCTCGGGCAGACCGCGGTGCCGGTAGTCCTCGCCGTCGATGCGCAGCGGGCGGAAGTGCGCGGACAGCCCCTGGATCTCGCGCAGGAAGTCGGCCGCGGCGAACCGGCCTTCGCCGAGCTTGCCCGGCAGCGTGTTCGAGGTCGCGGCCAGCGCCACCCCCGACTCCACGAGCCGGCTGAGCAGCGAGGACACCAGCACGGTGTCGCCCGGGTCGTCCAGTTCGAACTCGTCGATGCACAGGAGCCGGTGCCCGCTGAGCGTCTTGACGGTCTGCTGGAACCCCAGCGCGCCCACCAGGTTGGTCAGCTCCACGAAGGTGCCGAACGCCTTCAGCGACGGCTCGGCGGGCGTGGCGTGCCAGAGGGAGGCGAGCAGGTGGGTCTTGCCGACGCCGTAGCCGCCGTCGAGGTAGACCCCGCGCGGCCCGGCCGGCGCGGCCGGCTTCCTGCTCCCGAACCACCTGCGGCGGCCGGAACCCGTCGCGTGCGCCCCGCCGAGCCCGGCGGCGAAGCCCGCCAGGACCGTGACCGCCTCGCTCTGGCTGGGCTGGTTCGGGTCGGGTACGTACGTGTCGAAGCGCACCGCGTCGAAGCGCGGCGGGGGCACCATCTCGGCGACCAGACGGTCGGCGGGGACGTGCGGCTCGCGGGCGCACAGGGACAGCGGGGCCGTTTCGGCAGGGGGGCTCTGCCCCGGAAACGCGGTGGAGGACGACACAACTCTCCACCCTAAGGCCCGTGCCAGACTGCACCCCATGCGAAGCCTGTTCCCTGTGACGGACCTGACAACGACGGGCGCCGCCGCCCCCGACCGCGAGTGGAGCCTCGACGAGCTGGCGGAGGCGTACGCCTACCCCGCGGGCCTGTCCGGCGGGACCCCCTGGCTGCGCGCCAACATGGTCTCCACCCTCGACGGGGCCGCCCAGCACGACGGTCGCTCGCAGCCCATCTCCTGCGCCGCCGACATGCGGATCTTCGGCACCCTGCGGGGCCTGGCCGACGTCGTGATCGCCGGGGCCGAGACCGTACGCCAGGAGGGGTACCGTCCGGCCCGCGCCCGCGAGGCGTTCGCCGCGCGCAGGGCCCGTGCCGGGCAGGGCCCCGCACCCGCCGTCGCCGTGGTCACCGGCTCCCTGGACCTGGACCTCTCGCTGCCGCTGTTCACCGAGCCGCTCGTCCCGACCCTCGTCGTGACCGGTGCCGGGGCCCCCGACGACCGGATCGACGCGGCCCGGAAGGCGGGCGCCGACGTGGTGATCGCGGGTGACGGGACCGGGGCGGACCCCGTCCGGGTGGTGCGCGAGCTGGCCGCCCGGGGGCTCACCCGCCAGCTCACCGAGGGCGGGCCCCGGCTGCTCGGCCAGTTCGTGGCGGCGGGAGCTCTGGACGAGCTGTGCCTGACCCTCTCCCCGATGCTCACCGCGGGTGACGCCCAGCGCATCGCCGGGGGTCCCGGGGTCGCCTTGCCGGAACGTTTTTTCCTGGCATCGCTGCTGGAAGAGGCCGGTTTCCTCTTCTCTCGGTACCGTCGGACCGACAGTTAGCGGAATTTACCGTTCCGCTTAGCTCCTGCTGGGCACACTTACCCCTGCAACCCCGTGGAAGCACGGGGAAGGATGGTTTCAGCAAGCGACCGTCGACGGTCGAGCCGGCGGTCGACGAGACGAAGAAGCGGAAGGGCGCCTGTCGTGTTCACAAGCGTTTTGATGATCGAGAAGCCGCTCACCGCCGAGGACGTGGACTTCGTCACCACGCTCCACGGCGAGGAGCGGATCTCGTTCGTCGTTCTGTTGCAGCCACGCGGTGACCAGGCCGATGTTCTGCTGCGCGCGATCGACGACGTGGCGATGGGGGAGCTGAAGGAAGCGGTGCGCGAGGGGGAGGAGCCGGAGGGCAACGAGGCCCGCGAACCCGCCGAGATCGGCCTGGAGTACTCCCTACGGGCCCTGCGCCAGGCGGGCGCCGAAGCCGTCGGACAGGTGGTCGAGGACCATCCGCTGGACAAACTGACGACCGTCGTCGAGGAGGCGGGCGCGGACGAGGTCATCGTCCTGACGGCCCCGCACTACGTGGAGGAGTTCTTCCACCGGGACTGGGCCTCCCGGGCCCGCCACAAGGTGGGCGTCCCGGTGCTCAAGCTCTTCGCGCACAGCGAATAGGCTGAGGGCCGCGCGGACGGCCGGAGGGCAACCCGGAACCGCGTAGGACGCTCACCAGGAACACCTTCGGAGGCAACGATGGCACCCGGCATTCCCGCCGCCATGGAACGACCCCACTTCATCGGCATCGGCGGCGCCGGAATGTCGGGCATCGCGAAGATCCTCGCCCAGCGCGGAGCGAAGGTGGCGGGCAGCGACGCCAAGGAGTCCGCCACCGCCGAGTCGCTGCGGGCGCTGGGGGCGACCGTGCACATCGGGCACGCGGCCGGGCACCTGGCCGAGGACGCGTCCTGTGTCATCGTCTCCAGCGCCATCCGCGCCGACAACCCGGAGCTGCTGAGGGCGAACGAGCTGGCCGTCCCGGTCGTCCACCGCTCGGACGCCCTGGCCTCCCTGATGAACGGGCTGCGGGCCATCGCGGTGGCCGGCACCCACGGCAAGACCACGACGACCTCGATGCTGGCCGTCGCCCTCTCCTCGCTGAGCCTGGCCCCCTCGTACGCCATCGGCGGCGACCTGGAGGGCCCCGGCACCAATGCCACCCACGGCGAGGGGGACATCTTCGTCGCGGAGGCGGACG